>JBAZND010000005.1:0-18085 GCA_041649415.1 Parcubacteria group bacterium | reverse complement strand
GCGGAGAGGGAGGGATTCGAACCCTCGATACCTTGCGGTATACCCGCTTTCCAAGCGAGCGCACTAGGCCTCTATGCGACCTCTCCAAGTTCTTTCTTTAACTCTTCCCTCTTATATCCCTTCTTTAACTCTTTCTCAAGTTTAACAGACTCTAACTCGGTATCAACGGAGATAACTTTAGCTAAAATAAAAGGCCTTCGTGATCTTGTTGATGGAACGGCCCCTCTACTGTGTTCTCTAAAACGCCGATACACGTTATTAGTTCTGCCAATGTATAAATTTCCGTCTTTTAAACTTTTCAGAACATAGACAAAAAACATAATGTACGCACTAGGCCCCTGCCTGCCGGCAGGCAGGACTATGCGACCTCTCCAAAACTTGCGGCTTCTGTCCACGGGCAGATAAACCTCCAATAGGTCATTTATAGCAGGAAAAACACGCTATCTTCAACTCCATTTTGAGGCCTTGTTGACAAAACAGGCGTTTGCTTGGATAATTCCTCACTGTAAGTTCAAGGTTTCCGGTGAGTGGAAGTTAGCCTTTTGCGCGAAGTCCCTTAGGAAAGAGGTCGGGCTTACTAATTATAAAAGAAAAATTAATGGCCAAAAAACTCTACGTAGGAGGCCTTCCTTATGCCACTAGGGACGAAGAACTCAAAGAAGTCTTCTCCAAAGCCGGCACCGTTGATTCGGCTACCGTCATCATTGATAAGATGAGCGGCCGATCAAAAGGATTCGGATTCGTTGAATTCGCCTCCGATGAGGAAGCACAGCGCGCCATAGAGATGTTTGACGGCACCGATCTCGGTGGCCGCACCATCAAAGTGAACGAGGCTCGTCCCATGGAAGAACGCCCTAGGCGTGATAACGGTGGGAACTTCGGAAAAAGCTGGTAACTCTAACGCAAAAATCCCGCGCCCCAAAGCGCGGGATTTTTGTTTGATGTATAATTTAGTTAAAGGGATGAGAAAAATCAGGATAGCCGTGTTGATGGGTGGCCCATCTTCCGAACACGATGTATCCATCGCAAGCGGCAAAATGGTTTGCGACAATTTGGATAAGGAAAGATACGAAGTGATTCCAGTGCACATCAGCCGAGACGGCGAATGGTCTGTCTCCTTTGAAGAGCTTATTGACAGGGCGGACATCGCTTTTATCGCTCTCCACGGCGAATATGGAGAGGACGGGACGGTCCAACAATTTTTAGAAAGTATAGGTTTGCCATACACGGGCTCATCCGCAAAAGCCAGCGCGCTTGGAATGAACAAGCTTGCGTCCGCAAAACTTTTTACCGCGCACGACCTTAACGTTCCTGCCTGGAAAGAAATCACTCGCTACGACGATTGGGCCCATTTTGGTTCGCCATTTGATTATCCTGTGGTTGTGAAACCCGCTGATCGGGGGTCTTCAATTGGAACAAGCATCGCGCGGAACGAATTTTATATGCGGGAAGCTCTATGCAAAGTGTTCGAAGTAAGCCGAACCGCCATGGTTCAAAAATACATTTCGGGGAGGGAAGTCACCTGCGGAGTGTTGGAAGATGAACACGGAAATATTCCTTTGCCCCCAACCGAAGTTTTTCCCGTTAAAGCCGAACTGTTTGATTACGAAGCCAAATACGTAAAAGGAGCTTCCAAAGAAATCACTCCCGCTCCCATTACGAAAAGGGAAACGGAAGAAGTTCAGGAAACCGCCCTTGCCGTTCATCGAATAATCGACGCGTCAGGTTACTCCCGAACGGATATGATAATCGGAAACAATGGTCAAATTTACGTTCTTGAAATAAATACCCTTCCCGGTCTTGACCCTGCCACTCTTCTGCCGCAGGAAGCAAACTATATGGGGCTTTCCAATAGCGCGCTCCTGGACAAAATCATCGCTGCCGCCATAAGAAGATACGGGCGTTAAAAGTTATCTGATAAGGCAAAAAGAACCTTTTTTGAACCTGTGTGTCTTTTGCGTAATACTATACGTAAATGGCCGATAAGGCGGTGGAGCAAATAAAAGAAAAACTGGACCTCGTGGAATTTCTCCGCGGCTATTTGGAGTTAAAACCTGCGGGAGCGAACTTCAAAGCCAATTGTCCGTTTCACAAGGAAAAAACGCCCTCGTTTATGGTTTCGCCGGACAGGCAAATTTGGCACTGCTTTGGCTGTAACGAAGGAGGGGACATTTTCAAGTTCCTTATGAAATACGACAATCTGGAATTTTATGAGGCTTTGAAACTTCTCGCCGAGAAGGCAAACATTCCTTTGGGTCGCGTGAGCCCTTCCGAACAAAAAGAATTCGGCGTGCTTTACGACATTAATCGCGCCGCCACCGACTATTACCGGAAATGTCTTGTTAAAAACCCCGTCGCTTCCGAATATCTCTTCTCGCGAAAATTATCCGCGGGATCAATTGAAGAATTTGAAATAGGCTTTTCTCCGAACGATTTTGAAGGTCTCGCGATGCATTTAATGGATTTAGGATTTAACGTTACGGATGCCGCTCGTGCGGGACTTATCATGAAAACGGAGCGGGGAAAATATATTGACCGCTTTAGGGGAAGAGTTATGTTTCCTTTAGAGTCCAATTTTGGGAAAGTAATCGGTTTTACAGGAAGAGTTTTACCGCAATTTGATACGGGCGATGCGGGTAAATACGTTAATTCTCCGGAAACGCCGATATTCTCCAAATCGCGTTTGTTATACGGCCTTTCAAAATCAAAAGAAGGCATCCGTGAAACGGGCGAAGTCCTTTTGGTTGAGGGTCAAATGGATGTGATTATGTCCCACCAAGACGGAGTCAAAAACACGGTCGGAACATCGGGCACCGCTCTCACGGAAAAACAACTTTCCATTCTCAAGAGATACGCGGGAAAACTTATCCTGAACTTTGACAATGACGAAGCGGGCAAAAGAGCAATGGAGCGGAGCATTGATCTTGCGCAAAAAGAGGATTTTGAAACAAGAGTCTTGGACCTGTCAAACATTTCCGAGACGGGCGGATTGAAAGATCCGGCAGATGTCGTTGCCGAAAAACCGGGGGTATTGAAAGAGATAGTATCTCGTTCCATTCCGGCAATGGAATATTATATGGCGCGCCATCCAGTAAGTAATCGCGATATTGGGACCAAAAAGCAAAGCGTGAGAATCATTTTGGGAAAAATAACGAACATGCCGAGCGTCATTGACCGCGCTTATTGGATGAGGGAACTGGCTCTTCGCTCCGGTCTGAAAGAAACGGATCTCTTGCTTGAGGCCAAATCGTTTGGCAATTCCAATTCCACCCCGCTCCACCCCGCGATAAAAGTTCTTCCAGCTGCTTCAAAACCATCCGCCAATCTCGCGGGCCGACGGGGCTTAATCGCCGAAAGGCTAATCTCCCTTTATTTCGCTTCTCCTCTCGCCAAATCGGAGTTAGAGAGGGTCAAGACATATTTGCCAGTGGAGCAGCTAGAACTCTATAATGCCATTGTTTCGGACGGATCGCCGCAGAACGAGTCCGTGCAGCAAAAAATCGCTGAATTCTCCCTCAGATCGGGACTTACGGTTGAAAACATTGAACGAGAAATATCGGAACTCGCCGAACAACTGGAATTAGAGGCTTTAATGGAAAACCGCGACGCTCTCTCTGCGGAAATGAAATCACGCAGCCTCTCCGAAGAAGAGAAATTGGGGAGAATCCCAGCGCTTATGGAAATAGTCAAAAGAATAGAAACAATAAAAGCGAAAAAATAAAATGGCGAAAAAAAACAAGAGTGCGAATCGCAAAACCAAGTCCGCAAGACCGAAAAAAGCCAGCCGCAAGGCAACCCCAAAAAGAAAAGCGGCGGTTAAAAAATCCGTAAAAAAACCGGCCTATAGAAAAACTAAACTGACGGTTAAAACATCCATAGCTAAAAAATCGGCAGCCAAAAAAGACTTATCTCGCGCAAAAACGGAAATTCCGGCAAAAAAAATTAAATTCAAATTTGACACGGCGGCGCTTGAGGAACTTATAGACATAAGCCGCGGAAAAGGTTTTGTTACGGACGTTGAGATATTGAAAACCTTCCCGAAAATAGAGAGCGACATAGAATTCCTTGAACACCTTTACGACAAGCTTGACGAAGCGGGCATTAAGGTAATTGAAGTGGGGAATTTAATTGAGCTTCCCGGAGACGAAATAACTCAAAAAGAACTCGCTGAAGCGGCTATTGTCAGCGCCGAACTTCCGGACAACGTCCAGATTTATTTGAAAGAAATCGGAAAAACCCCGCTTTTAAATTCTGCCGATGAAAGAGAAATCGCTAAAAGAGTAAGCCAAGGCGATGAAGAAGCGAGACAAAAACTTATCAAAGCCAACTTGCGTCTCGTTGTTTCCATCGCGAAACGTTACGTCAATCGTTCACCGCAGCTCTCCATCCTTGACCTTATTCAAGAGGGGAATCTTGGTCTTTTCCGCGCCGTTCAAAAGTTTGATTACCGAAAAGGATTTAAGTTTTCCACTTATGCCACTTGGTGGATTCGCCAAGCGATAACAAGAGCTCTCGCCGACTATTCCAGAACCATCCGCATTCCGGTGCACATGGTGGAGACCATCTCCAAATATACTCAAGCCAAGAGAAAACTTATGCAAGAACTCGGCCGCGACCCGCTTGCCGAGGAAATTGCGACCGAAATGGGAATAGACGTGGAAAAAGTTCACCACATCCAAAAAATTTCCCAGGAGGTCGTTTCGTTGGAATCTCCCGTAGGAGAGGAAGAAGATTCGGTTCTTTCGGAATTCATTGAAGACGAAAAGACCCTTTCTCCCGACCAATCGGTCTCGCGCGAGCTATTGAAAGACCAAATCCGATCTGTCCTAGACGAACTCACGGATAGGGAAAAGAAAATACTGGAGCTTCGGTTCGGCCTCACGGATGACGTTACCCACACGCTTGAGGAAGTGGGGAAAGTCTTCGGTGTTACGAGGGAACGCATTAGACAAATTGAGGCGAAAGCGCTTGAAAAAATCAGACTTCACAACCAGTCGGAAAAATTAAAGGAATACTGATGACTTCCCGAGAAATAAGGCAGAAGTTCTTGGACTTTGAAAGAGAAAAAGGCCACGCGATAATCCCCTCCGCCTCCATTATTCCCCTTAACGACCCATCGCTCCTTTTTGTAAACAGCGGCATGTTCCCTTTGGTACCCTTTCTTTTGGGAGAGCCGCATCCCGAAGGAAAACGCCTCGCCAACAGCCAAAAATGTTTTCGCGCCGAAGACATTGAGGAAGTCGGAGATGAGCGCCACAACACTCTTTTTGAAATGCTCGGTAATTGGTCTCTCGGCGATTATTTTAAGAAAGAGCAACTGACTTCGTGGTATGAATTCTTGGTTGAAGAACTTCACCTCGCGCCGGAAAGACTTTACCAATCAATCTACTTAGGTGATGAATCGCTTGGAATTCCGCGCGATGAAGAATCGGAAAAAATTCTCAAAAGTATTTTTGCCCAATACGGTGTTTCTTCCGAAGTCGGACCGGATACGACGGGCAAGGGGGAAATTGGTCCGGATATTCCCGTGGATTTCACCAAAATCCGTATTATGGCCTATCGAGATAAAAATTGGTGGAAGAGAGGTGAAGCCATCGGCGAACTCGGAGGACCGGATTCTGAAACGTTTTATGACACGGGAAAACCCCATGACCAAAAATTCGGCAAATATTGCCATCTAAACTGCGATTGCGGGCGGTTTATTGAAATCGGCAATTCCGTTTTTATGGAATACCGAAAGATGGCGGACGGATGGGAAAAAATAAAAACCAGAAACGTTGATTTCGGCGGCGGCCTTGAACGTCTTCTTATGGCCGAAAATGGAAAAACGAACATTTTTGAAACGGACCTCTTTCTGCCAATTATTTCGCGACTTGAAGAACTCTCCGATAAAAAGTATTCAGATGATCCGCGAGCTTTTGAAATAATCACCGATCACCTGAAAGCAGCCGCTTTCATAATGGGGGATGAAGCGGGTATTGTGCCTTCCAATACGGGGCAAGGTTATGTCATCCGCCGTCTTATCCGTCGCGCCGTTCGTTATAGCCGACAGATTGGCATAACAAAAACCGGCTGGACCGCATTAATCATTCCGGCAATTCAAGAAATCTACGCGGACATATATCCTGAACTTTCGAAAAGCGGTGATTTTATTTCCGCGGAATTTTCGAAAGAAGAAGAAAAGTTTGTGAAAACGCTTGAAAAGGGAATGAAAGAATTCGCGCGTATTGTGGAAAGAGGAATCATTTCGGGCAAAGACGCCTTCAATCTCTACCAAAGCTACGGCTTACCGAAAGAAGACATTAAAGAACTTAGTTCTCAAAAGGGAATAAGTTTTGACGAATCCTCTTTTGACGAAGAATTTAAACGCCATCAAGAACTTTCTAGAACCGCCTCCGCCGGAATGTTTAAAGGCGGACTGGCTGATTCTTCAGAACAAACGACCAAGCTTCATACGGCGGCGCATCTCGTTCTCGCCGCTCTTAGAAAAGTGTTGGGAGATCATGTTGTCCAGCGCGGCAGTAATATTACCGCCGAGCGTCTTCGCTTTGATTTCTCCCATCCCGTCAAAATGACGGGTGAAGAACTCAAAAAAGTGGAAGATATGGTCAACGGCTGGATAACTTCCGCCGCCCCCGTGACGATGGAGGAAATGGATATCTCAAAAGCCAAAAGCGAAGGAGCAATGGGTGTTTTTGGAGACCGATACGGCGAAAAGGTAAAAGTTTATTCCATAGGCAAGAATGGAGAAATATCCAAAGAAATCTGCGGCGGACCGCATATCGGCAACATCGGGACTTTAGGCGAGTTCAAAATAATAAAGGAAGAGTCGGCTTCCGCCGGAACGAGAAGAATAAAAGCGGAGCTTAATTAAATGTCTTTCGCGTTTCTCAAACTGAAAGACGGAGAATATGTCCTCAGCGTTCATCCGCCATACGGAACCTCCGTTTATTCTTCACGAATCATGGAACGGGAAAATCCGCGCGAAGAAATAACGGAATCGGAAATAGAGAATGCTATTTCTCAAGCGATATGGAAACTTTTTGACGAGGAAAGAATGCTGTTTTCGCGTCGCCTTGATCTATCGGAAATGGACGTGGTAATGGCTGATGTTCGTGTTCTTTTTATCAAGCTTGACGGAGGGGTGGTTGTGAATCCTATCGGCTTTACTGCCAAAACGATTGAAGTGGGACTCGCAGAGATTTTAATTACGAGAGAACTCTCTGAAAATATCAAATTGTCATCCCCGAAGAAGGGTGAAATCGTTTTTACTCTTGAGCCTACCGCCTCCTGCGCTTGGTTAATCCGAAAAGAATCCAAACAAAAAGATTTTATAATTGCCCGTGTTTCCGAGGAAAAAACGTTTATTTACCACTCTTCCAAGGAGGAAAAGATTTCATACGTCAGCGATTTCGGATGGGGAGTCGGCGAAATATTCAAATTCATTATGAGTCAGTTCAACGTTTCCGAATCCGCGGCAAGAGAACTGCTTCATCGCTACGTGCGAGGCGACATGTCTCCCGAAATGATAAACGCTTTAAAAGAAACCGTTAGCGCTCCATTTGCCGACTTTTCAAGAGGAGTGACTCTTGCGGCGCGTAATGTTAAAATCAGTAGGCCTGTTCTTTATGTTTTGGCAGCCGATCTCGCCGAACTAGAAGCGAGGAACGTTTTATGGAAGGAATCCAACGTTAAAATGAACTTTCTGCCATCCGTCCGTTATGAGGATCTCGCCGCGGATGAAATGGCGAGCTCCGATTTAGGAAACACTTGGAATAGAATAGCCAAAAGAAGAATGAAATGGCTCATGTGTCACAAATAAAATGATTAAATCCGCGAATAAAAAGATATACGCCAATAAGAATGACTCCTGTTCCGCAATCGTTCACAAAATCATATCTTCTGGAATGGACGAATTGGTCTTGTATCTTCCAAAAGGCGCTTTGATTGCCGAAAATCCCAAAAATTTCAAGCTGCTCAAACGGGAAACGACGGCTGTCGGAAAAAAATTGACTATTGAATCAGTTGACGCGGAAATTTTAGGAATGGCCTCATCAAACGGCTTTGATGTCGTGGACGGAATATTCAACCATTCCCAGAAAGCGCCCATTATGGACATTATGCCCGCAAAGTCAAAACTAGAATCTATTTCCGAGGGGAATTCGGATGCGGCTAACGAAAGCGAAACTCCGGAAGTGGATCTGTCAGAAGAACCGGAAACGCCGAAGGAGAGCGAAGAATTTAAACCGGTTGAAACGGAAGAATACGTTCCTCGTCGCCCCGCCTTGTTAAAAAGAATGAGCTTCGCGTTCGTTTTTATCGCCATCATAACCCTTGCGGGCTATCTTGCGTTTTTCATTCTTCCAACCGCTCAAATATCCATTGAAAGGAAAAAAGCAGATTGGTCTTTTGCGGGCGACGTAATCGCTTCAACCAAGATAACAACCGTTTCCGGGACGAATCTTCAAATTCCCGCGCAGATATTTACTGTTTCCAAAAATGGCGTTTATCCTTTTCCCGCGAGCGGATCGGATGCGGTTCAGAGAAAAGCGTCAGGAACCGTTACGATATGGAATGCATATAGTTCCGAAAAACAATCGCTTGTCAAAAACACCCGCTTTGTCACGCCCGAAGGAAAGGTTTATAGAATAACTTCCGCCGTTACCGTCCCCGGAGCCAAAATATCTGAAGGAAAAATTCAAGCCTCTTCCATTGAAGCGGAAATAATTGCGGATGCGGCAGGCGATGCATACAATACGGGACCCGTGGCAAAATTGAGGATTCCCGGGTTTCAAGGGTCTCCCAAATATGACGGGTTCTACGGCGAATTTAAAACAGGCGCTTCGGGCGGATTTGTCGGAGAGATGAAAGTGCCGACCGAAGACGATAAGAAACACGCAAATGAAGAAGTTACGGCGAAGGTTAAAGATGCCGTAAAATCTTCCATCGCGTTAACCATCCCGCCGGAATTTAAAATTGTTGAACAGGCAATTACCTATGAAACAGTGAAAGAAGGAGTCGTTTCCGACGCCGACGATAAAGGAGAGTTTTCATACGGTGTGATGATGGAAGCCAAGGTGCCTGCCTATAAAGAGGATGACTTAATCGCCCTTATGGGAGAAAAATTTAAAGAAGATAACTCCGAACCGTATGACCTTATTACAAAAAGCCTGTCTTATACGGCAAATCTTACGGCCGATTTTTCTGTCGGAAAGATAATCATTCCGCTCGAATTTACCGGCACATGGGCAAGAAGTTTTGATTTGGAAGCATTTAAGGCTGAAATTCTGGGTGTTAGCGATGCATCCTTGAAATCAGCCATTTTTGCCCTTCCGGGAGTGCTTACCGCCAAGGCGGATTTGTGGCCCTTCTGGGTTCGTTCCGTTCCCAAAAATCCCGATAAAATTGAAATTGAGGTAAATTAGAAACGCTCCCCGGTTTAACCCCCGTTTTATTGACTAATCGACTTTTAGCATGCTAGTATCCAAAGTCAATGTTAGTCACAGGAGTGGTCATTGAAGCTTTGCCGGCAACGACTTTTAAAGTTAAACTCTCCGACAATAAGGAGATTTTAGCCTATCTTTCGGGAAAAATGAGGAAACACCACATCCGCATCGTTCCCGGGGACAAAGTATCGGTGGAAATAACCCCCTATGACGACAGACGCGGAAGAATTTCAAGAAGACTTTAAGTGAAGACTCCAAGTAATGAAAGTCAGGCCTTCTATCAAAAAAATGTGCAAGGATTGCAAAATCGTCCGCCGCAAAGGGCGGATTTATGTGATTTGCAAAAAAACGCCGAAACATAAGCAAAGACAAGGATAATTTCGCTATAAATCAATGAGAATAGCCGGTATAAATATCCCAGATGAAAAACGCATTGAAGCCGCGCTCGCTTACATTTACGGAATCGGTCCGTCTTTAAGCAAAAAAATTATTGAAAAAACCGGCATCAATCCCGACGAAAGAGCTAAAAATTTAAACGCTTCTGACATTAACAAAATAAAAGAAGCGCTTGATTCTTCGTATAAAGTTGAAGGTGAACTTCGGACAATCGTTAAGCAGAACATCGCGAGACTCAAAGACATCCATTCCTATCGCGGTTACCGCCACGCAAAACGTTTACCTGTGCGGGGTCAACGCACAAAAACGAACTCCCGCACCGTCCGCGGAAACGTAAGGCATACCGCCACAAGCGGCAAGAGAAAAGTTGAGCTCAAATAATAAAAATGGGAAAGAAAAGAGTTATAACTAAAGAAGAAGAGAAAAATCCGCCGGCTGACGGAGTGAAATCGGCGGCCAAAAACACAAAATCCTCAAAAAACATAGACTTAGGCCGCGTTTACATTAAAGTCTCTTTTAATAATACCTTGATTACCATTACCGACCAGAACGGAAACGTTGTTACGTGGGCTTCCGCCGGTTCGCTCGGTTTTTCGGGACCCAAAAAAGCGACTCCCTTCGCTGCGCAGAAAGTAGTTGCCGCCATCGCCGAAAAAATCGCGAAAACAGGCCCTTTTAACGTGGATGTTATCGTTTCGGGCGTGAGCGTTGGCAGAGATTCCGCCATTCGCTCGCTCATCAATCACGGTTTTAACATTAATTCCATTAAAGATGTTACTCCCATTCCGCATAATGGCCCGAAACCTAAAAAAGTGAGAAGAGTGTAAAAATGAAAATTCTAGAAAAAAGAGAAAGAGCATTGGGCGCAAGACTTTTCCTAAAGGCGGATCGTTGCAATTCTCCGAAATGTGCTGCATCCAAACGCCCGTATAAGCCGGGACCACACGCCAAGTCGTTCAAAAAGTTAAGCGAATATGGCCGAGAGCTTTTAGAAAAACAAAAAGTAAGATTCAGTTACGGTCTTACCGAGCGGCAACTTGAAAAATACTTTGTTGCCGCCGATCGCGGCATAGAACCGACCCACGAAGTAATGATTAAACTTTTGGAATCGCGTCTAGACAATGCTGTTTTTCGCGCCGGTCTTGCCGCATCTCGCCGCATCGGCAAACAATTGGTTTCCCACGGGCACATAATGGTTAACGGCCGCAAAGTGACCATTCCCTCGTATTCGGTGAAACCGGACGATTTAATCGCCATAAGACCCGAATCGGCAAGTGGACCGATGTTCTCCGGCTTGGATGAAAAATTCAAAAATTTTGAAGCCCCCGAATGGCTCAAACTTGATAAAGAAAAGAGAACAGCACTCGTGATTATGAGCCCAAAAGGCGTTGAAGCGCCTTTCGACATGGACTTGGTCGTAAACTATTATTTGAAATAATAAAATTATAAAAACATGCAATACGCATATCTAAGCGACAGCGTAAAAATTAAAAAAATATCGGACGACGGGCATAAAGGTTCCTTTGATATTGAAGGTCTTTTCCCCGGATACGGTCTTACTCTTGGGAATAGTTTGAGAAGGGTTCTTATCTCTTCGCTCCCTGGCGCCGCTGTCACGCAATTTAAAGTCAAAGGAATTCTTCATGAATTTTCCACTATCCCGGGCGTTTTGGAGGACGTCGTTGAAATAGGAATGAACTTGAAAAAACTCCGATTTAGATTCACCGCCGACGAACCGCAAGTCTTAACCATTAAGATAAAAGGTGAAAAAGAAGTTACCGGCGCGGACATTGAAGTGAATACCCAAGCGGAAATTGTGAATCCAGACCAGAAACTCTTTACCGTTACTGACAAAAAAGCGAACGTTGAGATGGATCTTACCGTTGAGAAAGGGTTGGGTTACGTTCCCGTTGAAAGAAGAAAATCAGGCAAGCTTGAAATCGGAGTGATAGCACTTGACGCCGTTTTCACGCCCGTCGTGAATGTCGCCATCAACATGGAAAATATGCGCGTAGGCGACAGAACCGACTATAATCGTCTGAATCTCGCGGTTGAAACCGATGGCTCTATTTCTCCTTCCGAAGCGGTGCACAAAGCTTCCCGTATTCTCGTTGACCACTTTACGAAAATCAGTAATCTCGGGAACGAACTTGAAAACCAAGAATAATCCGGCTATCATCCCACACTATGCGGCACCAAGTTAAAGGCACGAAATTTGGAAGAAAAAAAGGCGACAGGAATAATTTTCTGTCGGTTTTGGAGCATAATCTCATTATGGAGGAAAGCATCAAAACCACCGCTACAAGAGCGAAAGTCTTGAGACCGAGAGTCGAAAAGATGATTACGCTTGCCAAGAAACAGAACCTTGCCTCTTTGAGGCTTCTTAAGGCAAAACTCCCCGAAAAAGCGGCCTTCAAGCTTTATAATGAAATGGCTCCCAAATACGCCGAAAGAAAAGGAGGTTATCTGAAGATTATTAAAACCGCCGAACACCGGATGAAGGACGGAGCGGACCTTGTTCAAATCAAGTTCGTCTAAAATGGAAATCACGATTGACGCAAAAAATCAAAAACTGGGAAGATTAGCGACAAAAATCGCCTCTATTTTGCAAAACAAAATAAACGTCGCTTACGAACCCCGTCTTGAAGGAGGGAATAAAGTAATTGTTAAAAACATTTCCGGAATGGAAATAAGCGGACGTAAAGCCGAACAAAAGATTTATTACAGACACACGGGCTATATGGGCCATCTTAGAGAAAAAACGTATAAAGAAGCTTTTGCCAAAAATCCCGCTTGGGTTTTGCGTCATGCCGTTGCCGGGATGCTTCCCAAAAACAGACTGCAAGCAAAAAGATTAAAACAGCTCATAATTGAAAAATAAACGCATGACAACCAAGAAAGACACTGCCGTTAAATATTTTGAAGGAACGGGACGCCGAAAAACTTCTTCCGCCCGTGTCCGAATTTTTCCGGGAGCTTCCGGTTTTAACGTAAATGACGCGGATGTTAAAAAATATTTTAAAACGGCCGCGCAAATTGCTTCCGCATCCGCTCCGATTAAAAAAGCGCTTACGAGCGAAGCCATGGGCATTACCGCGAAAGTTTTCGGAGGAGGCTTAAGCTCTCAAGCAGATGCCGTTTCCCTTGGTGTCGCGCGAGCCCTTGTAAAACTTGACCCGAATCTTCGTCCGACACTTCGTTCTTCGGGGCTCTTAACTCGCGACCCGAGAATGGTTGAGAGGAAAAAACCTGGACTTAAAAAAGCGAGGCGCGCTCCTCAATGGGCCAAGCGTTAATTGTTATCCAAAATGGATAAAAAACCCTATTTATCGGTTATCATTCCAGCTTACAACGAAGCCGAACGCATTCCCGCTACTCTTATTGACATTGACAAGCATTTAAGGGGAGCGGATTTTGACTATGAAATACTCGTCGTAAACGACGGCTCCAAAGACAATACGGTGGACGTTGTCTCCAAATTTTTGCCCCTCGTTAAGGGACTCCGCCTCGTGGGAGAAGAAATAAATCACGGCAAGGGCTATGTCATTCGCAAAGGCATGGCGGAAGCCACGGGTAAATTTAAACTTTTTACGGATGCCGATAATTCCACAACTGTAGACCACTTCTTCAAGATGATTCCTTATCTCGAAGGAATAGAAGGAAAGAAATACGATATTGTCATTGGAAGCCGCGACATTAAAGGCGCGAAACTCATTCCGCCACAGTCTTTTTACCGCCGGATATTAGGAAATCTGGGAAATATTTTTATTCAACTGTTCCTTTTGCCGAGGATCTGGGACACTCAATGCGGGTTTAAATGTTTTTCGGAAGAATCCGCCGCGCGAATTTTTCCTTTTATGAAAATAAATCGATGGGCAATTGATGTTGAAGCATTGGCGCTCGGCAAAAAACTTGGATACAAGATTAAGGAAATTCCCGTCACTTGGGTGAATGATACGCGCTCAAGGGTTAAATCATCCGCCTATTTCGGTGTTCTACGGGATGTGCTAAAAATCAGATTCTGGCTTTGGACGAACCGTTATAAAATCACCAAACAAAAATAACAAAAATGAAAAATTATTATTTGTCCGCAAAAAGACTTACGGAGCTGAAAGAGGAACTTAACGAGCTAAAAACGGTTAAACGAATTGAAGTTGCCGAACGCCTCAAACGCGCCAAAGAATACGGCGATTTATCGGAAAACGCCGAATATTCGGAGGCGAGAGAGCAGCAAGAAACGCTTGAATCCCGCATAGACGAACTCGAAGACATCGTTAAAAATGCCTCTGTTATTAAGAAATTAACCTCGCAGGAATTCATTGACCTCGGTTGCGAAGTGGAAGTTGAGTCTAAGGGGAAAACCCGCCTCTTTACAATAGTCGGCTCAAACGAAGCTAAGCCGGAAGAAGGTCTTATCTCAAATGAATCTCCAGTCGGGCGAGCTATAATCGGCAAAAAAGTAGGCGATTCTGCAAGAGTCTTAACTCCCGCGGGAGAAATAATCTACAAGGTTTTAAAAATTAGCTAAGAAATTTGAGTTTTGAGTTGGTTCTGTCCATAATTATGAGCATATATGCTTGAGGACATAATCAAATCAAGAAAAGAAAAACTTGCGGTTTTGCAGGCAACTGGCTTTGATCCCTATCCGGCAACGGTCAAAATAACTCATTCAATAGGCGAAGCTGTCAGATCGTTTGCTTTATGCTCAATATTTAAAAAGCAAATCTCCATTGCTGGCCGCGTGTTGGGCTTAAGGGATCAAGGAAAACTGATTTTTGCCGATTTGGATGACGGAACGGGTCGGATACAGGCGCTCCTGTCAGGCGCAAAAACAGACGGGTTTGAGATTATTAAGGCCGCGCTTGATATCGGCGATTTTCTGGAAATTTCAGGAATTCTCGTAAAGACGAAGAAAGGAGAAAAAAGCGTTGAAACCAGATCGGCCCGCATTATCGTTAAATCCTTAAGACCTTTGCCTTCAGAACATTTCGGCATAGAGGATACCGAAACAAGACTGCGGAAAAGATATTTAGAACTTATTCTTAATCCCGAGACGCGAGAAATGTTCCGGAAGAAAGCCGTTTATTGGCAGACTTTTAGAGAGGCGCTTTGCAAATCCGGATTTCTCGAAGTTGAAACTCCCGTTTTGGAACAAACTCCGGGTGGAGCGGAAGCGGAACCCTTCAAAACGCATTATAACGCGCTAGACGCTGATTTTTATCTGCGTATATCGCTTGAAATAGCGCTCAAAAAACTTCTTGTCGGCGGATATGACAAGGTATTTGAAATCGGACGCATATTCCGGAACGAGGGAATTGACGCCGAGCACCTTCAAGACTACACGCAGCTGGAATTTTATTGGGCCTATGCCGATTATAACGATTTGATGAAATTCGTGGAGAAGCTCTACAAGCGTGTTATTAAAGCAACCTGCGGTTCTCTGAAGACCGAATGGAAAGGCCATAAAATTGATTGGTCATCCGAATGGAAAACAGTTGACTATTTCTCCGTTTTTAAAGAGAAAACGGGCCTCGACCTAAATAACGCCACCGTTGCCGACCTCATAAATAAGGCCAAAGAAATTGATATTTCCGTAACGCCATCGCTTGGAAAAGGCAGGTTGATTGACCTTATTTTCAGAAAACTCATCCGGTCGGAAATGTTACAACCGGTATTTCTCGTTAAGCCGCCGATAGAAATTGAACCGCTCGCGAAACGCGTAAAAGAAGAAAAAAACAAAGTTCTTCGGTTCCAAATCGTGGCTTGCGGCTCGGAACTTGGCAAGGGATTTTCCGAAGCAAATGATCCGCTTGATGAACGTATGCGCTTTAAAGAACAAATGAAACTGCGAGAGTTAGGAGATGCGGAAGCTCAAATGTTGGACGAAGAATTTCTGGAGGCTCTTGAATATGGCATGCCTCCGGCGGCCGGATTTGGTATTTCCGAAAGACTTTTTGCCGTGTTGATGGATAAACCCGTTCGGGAAACGGTCTTTTTCCCGGCAATGAAAAATCAAAATCGCAATGATTAACATAAATCTTATTAGGGAAAATTTGGAACTTGTGAAAGAGGGGATGAAAAAGAAACTCGCTGATCCGAACCTCGCCGATCAACTTCTTAAAATTGACTCCGAATGGAGGGAGCTTAAGAAAACTACCGACGACATACGCGCGGAACAAAAATCACTCGGCGCGGATAATCGCGATAGCGCCCGTAAATTAAAAGAAGAAATAGCCAAGAATGAGGAAAAAATAAACGTGCTTCTGGAAGAAAGAGACTTTCTTCTCTCCAAAATCCCTAATCTTCCCGACGAAGACGTCCCCGTTGGAAGGGACGAATCCGAAAATGTGGCTATTAGAACAATCGGCGAGCCTCCTAAATTTTCCTTTAAACCCAAGGATTACGTTGATATTGCGGGTGAATTCATAGATACCGATCGCGCCGCAAAAATTGCCGGTAGCCGTTTCGGTTACATTTCAGGCGAAGTGGCTGAACTGGATTTTGCTCTTTTCCGTTTCGGGATGGACACGCTCATTCCTTACGGCTTTCGTTTTATCCTTCCGCCAGTGATGATAAAAACGGACGTTTACAGGCGAGTGGGTAAAGGGCAGTTTATTGACGCCGGAGACGCTTTTTACGTTCCCGAAGACGACTTGTATCTTGTGGGCAGTTCGGAACACTCCATGGCTCCGATGTATATGGACGAAACAATAGACGTTACAAAACCTATTCGTCTGCTTGGATTTTCAACATGCTTCCGCCGTGAAGCGGGGAGTTACGGTAAAGATACTCGCGGCATTCTTCGCGTGCATCAATTCAATAAGCTCGAGATGTATTCGCTTTGCCGACCGGAAGATTCTAGGGATGAACACGAATTTCTCCTTGCAAGACAGGAAGAATTGATGCAAAAACTCGAAATTCCATACCGTGTAATGAGAATCTGCACGGGAGATATGGGCTTCGGTGACGCAAGCCAATACGATATTGAAGCTTGGATTCCAAGCCAGAATAAATATAGGGAAACCCATTCCTGCTCCAACACAACCGATTTCCAATCCCGCGGATTAAACATTACTTTTAAAACCCGCGATACGGATGGAAAAGACAAAAGAGAATTTGTTCATACTCTGAACGCCACCGCTTTCAGCGAGAGGCCTCTTCTTGCCATTCTTGAAAACTTCCAGCGCGAAAACGGAAGCGTTCAAGTCCCAGAAGCCCTGAAGAGTTATTTGGGCAGAGAAGAGATATTAAATGGAGAGAACAACTAAAAATTTTTCTTCGGCTTGGAGCCGAAAGAAACTGTTCAAGAAAATCATCGTTTTCTTTGCCGCCGCCATGTTTATTTTTTCTGCCGGCGTTGGTTTGTGGTTTCTCCGTAATGGCAGCTTCATGAAAATAGACGAAATTAAGGTATCGGGAACGAGAATGGTCCCTCCCGAAGACATAATTTCTTTAATTAAAAGCAAAAATGCCCGACACGGAGGATTTTTGGGATTTATTCTGCCGGAAAACCATCGGTTGGCCTATAAAAACGATGAAGAACTGACCAGTCTTATTAAGACTCAATTCCCGCGCGTTAAGGAAATAACCATCAAGAAAGACTATGAAAATCGCGCCATTTCTGTCGCTGTTTCCGAACGGCATGAAAAAATAACGTGGTGCGCGGATGAAGGCGAAGCGAGATATTGTTTCTGGCTGGACGAAGAAGGATTCGTGATAGGGGAGGCGCCGGACTCAAAGGGAGAGCTCGTTTTTGTGATTTCTGACAAGACGGGCAGAAAAATATCCATCGGAACGGAAACTATTGACCAGGAAAAACTGCAAAACCTCCTTGAAAGCGCGAAAATGACAAAAAATTTTGGTTGGGCCACAAAAGAAATCACAATTGACGATCCGCTTTTTAAAGAAGCTTCCATAATTGTATCCTCGGGGCAGAAAATTTTCGTAAGCCTTGAACAAAATTCCGCCGTCTCCGGCCGTCCCATACTGGAAACGCTCATTGCCTCGGACAAATGGCCGGAGGTGGAATATGTTGATCTTAGAATTGATGGGAAAGGGTTTTACAAATTAAAATAAACTTTTTTCCACAACCCCCCTCACCCCTTCAAGTATCTGCCCTATGAATTTCATGAATCCGCTCCTGTAAGCGGGAATCTCCTTCAGGTCCGGAGTATAGACTTTCACGGTGTATTCGCTTGAAGCCTGGTTCTCTCCTTCGCAGTCTTCTCCCGATGAGTTAACGC
>JBAZND010000004.1:0-61936 GCA_041649415.1 Parcubacteria group bacterium | reverse complement strand
AAAGGATACGCGAGCTGGGTTTAAACCGTTGTGAAACAGGTTGGTCTTTATCTGCTGCAGGCGTGAAGCACTTGAGGGAAGTCGACCCTAGTACGAGAGGACCGGGTTGAACGAGCCTCTGGTCTATGAGCTTTGGTACCAACTGAATCGCTCAGTAGCTATGCTCGGAAGGGATAAGCGCTGAAAGCATCTAAGCGCGAAGCCCATCCCAAGATTAGGTGCAGGTCCCTAGAAGATGACTAGGTTGATAGGCCCAAGGTGTAAGGCGAGCAATCGTTTTAGCCGAAGGGTACTAAAAGACCGTAGAATGAACCGATCATTTAGTGGCTTATTTACGCCGACGCAAATTGTTAATTTGCATTGGAATGAAATTGACTTTTCGTGAATTTCAAGATAGTATCTACCTGCTTGGTATTAACCGCCGGTTGTCCCACCCGATCCCATTCCGAACTCGGAAGTGAAAGACTTGCGGAGCGATGATAGTCCTTCGGGGCGAAAGTAGCTTTGCCGGGCATTATCAAAATAACCACCTAATCGGTGGTTTTTTTGATGTAAATCCTTACTTTTGGCGCGACTCGTTGTCGCGTTGCACATAATGGCTGGCTTTGTTTTTTTCGGTTATATAAGGAATTTCACCAATTAGGCGCCTGTTGGATTTTTAGGGAAGGCTGTTATAAACTGCCAACACAGAAATGATATATTTAGCAAGGCATGGGCAAACAGACTGGAATTTGGGAAAGAGACTAATGGGGCTAACGGATATTCCACTTAATGAATTTGGTATAGCGCAAGCTCAATTACTCGGGAAAGAAGCTTCTCAATTAAAAATAGATCATATCTTTTCCTCAAGTTTATTACGGGCAAAAGAAACAGCGGAAATAATAAATAAATTCATTAACGTTGGTATTTCGTTGGATGAGCGGTTACGAGAACTTAACTATGGCGTTATCGAAGGTAGGATACTGAAGGAAATACCGAGCGAGTGTTGGGAGCAATTTAATCTTCATCCGGAACAATTGGGGGCTGAGTCGTTCGAAAGTGTATATAACAGGATTAAGGATTTTTTCGGAGACTTAGCAAAAAAGAATTTATCAAATGTTCTTATCGTCACACATGGTGGCGCTTTGCGGATGATACAATATTACGCAGAGAATAGGGATTTTTTTGATAAAGATGACTATATAAAAAATTATCTTAATTCCAAGATTGAGCATGCCTCAATAATTGAATGGAAAGATTAATCTATAAGATCCTTTTCTTACAAGCGGTTTTTTCCGATGTTCTTAAATATTTGACGCCTTAGCACTAAGAACGTGAAGTTTGTTAATTATGGCGATAGAATTACTGTAAGGGGAATTTGAAATATTATTTTCACTAGAAGAAAAATTTAGCTTTACATGAACGGGAATATTTATGGAAAGAAAATGATTTCTAAAATCAAACAGGCGGATTGGATTCTTAATGCTGCAATATTCTTTCTTGCCGCCGCGGGGCTTCTTATGCTTTTCTCCGGCAGTTCAGATCTCTTTGTCAAACAAGTCATTTTTTTGGCGATCGGATTAGTATTTCTCTTGGCAATGCCTTTTTTAAATCTCAAGCATCTTGTTAACTACCGATGGCTTATATTTTTAATTCTCGCTCTAAGCGTTGTTCTTCTCGTTCTCACCTATTTTTTCGGAGTTGAAGTGAACGGAAGTAAGAGTTGGCTCGATTTTAATTTTTTCAGATTGCAGCCATCGGAGTTTGCAAAAGTCGCTCTTATTACGATTCTCGCCGCGTTTTTCAGCGGCAGACACATAAGTATTAAGAGGCCCGGTGTAATCTTAGGGTCATTCGCGTATTTTGCGGCACCGACGGCTCTGATTCTCATAGAGCCCGATCTCGGGTCTGCTTTGATACTTTTTGGGATATGGTTTGGATTTTTGGTTGTTGCCGGATTGCCGATTAAATATATTGCGGCAGGTATCGCGCTCTTCGCTGTCTTGGGGGTTGTCGCATGGAACTTCGGATTAAAAGATTATCAGAAAGACAGAATACTCGCTGTCTTTAATCCGGAAGAGGATCCGCTCGGGGTAAATTACAACGTAATACAATCCAAAAACGCCATAGGGTCCGCCGGATTTTTGGGAAAAGGATTCCGGCAGGGAGAGATAGTTCAATTAGGATTTTTACCGGCGGCACAAACTGATTTTGCTTTCGCGTCATTTACGGAAGAGTGGGGGATATTGGGAGGAGGGCTTGTGATTATTGCTTTCGCAATAATGATGTGGCGAATATCTCTTGTCGGCATCAAGGCAGAGGACAACTTCAGTAAATTTATTTGTCTCGGAACTATGATATTCTTAGGATTACAGTTTGCGGTAAATATGGGGTCGGTTCTGGGGTTTACTCCGGTTGTCGGCGTGGCCTTTCCTTTTCTTTCCGCGGGCGGGTCGAATCTTATAGCATCAATGTTCCTATTGGGAATTGTTCAGAATATCGCTCAGAGAAGAACGGCTTAGGTCGGTATTGATAGTTGTCGGTTTTGCGGTAATTATTGCTGCGGGTTTAGCGTATATTCTATGGCCCAAAGAACCGCCGGTTTATCCGGTTAGAACAATAACCGTCCCTGAAGGACTGAACTCTTATCAAATAGATAAGTTGCTTTTTGAAAACGGAATAATCTCCAAAGAGGGAACGTTTGCGTCGCTTAAATCAAATAAATTTAATGATTATTGGTTTGTGAAAAAAACAGGGACGCTTGAAGGATTTCTTTTCCCCGACACATATGAATTTTATGAAAATTCCAGTCCGGAAGTCGTAGCTCGCAAGTTTTTGGAAAATTGGAACAAAAAGGCATCAATATTCTTCATAAGCAAAGATTCTGTGCTGGAACAAATAACTGCGGCGTCTCTTGTTGAAAAGGAAATTCCGGATGACGAGGAAGACAGAGCAATAGTTGCGGGAATCATATTTAAAAGAGTCAAAGAAGGCATACCACTCCAAATTGACGCAACTCTTTGTTATATTAAAAATAAATTAGGATGCGACGAAGTTGTCCCCAGTGACAAAGAAATAGATTCTTCTTATAATACCTACAAGAATAAAGGTCTGCCGCCGGGTCCGATTTCCAATCCGGGACTGTCCGCCATAAAAGCGACCCTTTTCCCGGAGGCTTCGGATTATTGGTACTTTATATCCGACCCGAAGACTGGCAGAACGGTCTTTGCGAAGACTCTTGACGAGCACATCCAAAATATCGTTAAATACCTGAGATAAACTCACCCTTTTAGCCCAACCAAGTTTGGAGGGTTTTTTATTGTCCAATGCAAAGACAAAAAACCAAAGTTTTTTCCTCGCATCCCGGTTCTTTTGCAAAAGAACCGGACCTTGTATCAATACAGACGGAATCATTCAATTGGTTTAAAGAGAAGGGTTTAAAGGAGCTTCTGAAGGAAGTTTCGCCCATTACGGATTATTCCGGGAAGGAGTTTGAGCTGCATTTTAAAGATTTCTATTTTGACGAGCCAAAGTTTTCAATAGAGGAGGTTAAGGATAAAGCTTTGACTTATGAGGCGCCTCTTCGGATGAAGGTGGAGCTTCAAAATCTCGTTACTAAGAAAAAAATAGAGCAGGAAATATACTTCGGTGATTTTCCCATAATGACCAGGAGGGGAACTTTCATTATAAACGGCGTTGAGCGCGTTATTATTTCTCAACTTGTCAGAAGCCCGGGCGTTTGCTTTGTTGCCGATTCTGTTCGCGGTCAAAGATTCTTTGGGGCAAAAATAATCCCAAATAGGGGAGCTTGGATAGAATTCACCACGGACGCGGACGGAACAATACAAGTGAAGATTGACCGGCACAGAAAAATTCCGGTAACGTCTTTTCTCCGTGTATTTGGACTGGAAACAGACGAGGATATTAAAGCTGTCTTTTCTGGAGAAAAGGAATTGGAGTGCATGGAAGCCACTCTTAAAAAAGATGCGGCAAAAACAACGGCCGAAAGTTACATGGAAATATATCGGCGGCTTCGCCCGGGAGATCTCGCGACTGCCGATGCCGCCAAATCGCTGATTGATGCCATGTTTAAACGGGATGACCGATACGATCTCTCGGAAGTAGGCAGATTTAAATTAAATCAACGCCTTCGGATGGAAAGCTCTTCCGCAAGGCTCTTGAGCCAGGAAGATATCGTAAGAATCATAAAAGAAATCATCACTTTAAACGATGACCAGATGGCGAAAGAGGATGATATTGACCACTTGGGAAACAGAAGGGTGCGTGCTGTCGGCGAATTATTGCAAATGAGAATGAGGCTCGGCTTCAGCCGGATGAGGAGAATCGTCCAGGACAGAATGTCCACTCTTGAAAAAGCGACTCTTACACCCGTGCAGCTCGTGAATGTGCGTCCGCTAATTGCTTCGGTTCGCGATTTCTTTGCGACGAGCTCAATGTCCCAGTTTATGGACCAAGTAAACCCCTTAACAGAACTTGAACATAAGAGAAGAATTTCAGCGTTGGGTCCGGGAGGATTAACTAAAGAAAGGGCCGGCTTTGAAGTGAGAGACGTTCATTCCTCTCACTATGGCAGGCTTTGTCCAATTCAAACGCCCGAAGGGCAGAATATTGGTCTTATTAACTATCTTTCAATATTTGCTCGCACCAATAAGCACGGTTTCATAGAAGCGCCTTATGTGAAGCTTGACAGAGGGAAGCTTACGAAGGAAATCGTATGGCTTGACGCTTTTGAAGAAGAGAAACATAAAATAGTCCACTCGGGAGAGAAATTGGATCTGGAAAAAAACACGTTTGCGAGCAAAATAGTTGAAGCTCGCTATCAAGGGAAACCCATAAATATCCCGAGAGAAGAAGCCGATCTCATGGATGTTTCACCTTCAGAAATACTTTCTGTTGGAGCTTCGCTTATTCCTTTTCTTGAAAACGACGACGCGAAACGTGCGCTCATGGGCTCAAATATGCAAAAGCAGGCCGTGCCTTCGCTCCATCCCGAAATTCCGCTCGTCGGAACGGGAATGGAAAGAAAAGCCGCATACGATTCCGGCCATGTAATTATTGCCGAGGAAGACGGCATCGTTCAGTCGGTTGACTCTTCACGCATTACCGTTCTGGAAGAAAATAGCAAGAAACGCGAATACGGTTTAGAAAAGTTCCGAATGACAAATCAATACATTGCCTTTTCTTACAGACCAACCGTGCGAATAGGGGATAAAATCAAAAAAGGAGACGTGATAGGAGACGGGCCCTCCACCAAAGACGGCGTTTTAGCTCTGGGACAGAATTTGTCGGTCGCATTCATATCGTGGGAAGGAGCGAACTACGAAGACGCCATCATCATTTCGGAAAGAGTGGTGCAACAGGACAGATACACGTCTGTTCACATTGAGGATTTTATCTGCGATGTTCGGGATACAAAACTTGGCCCGGAAACGACAACACCCGACATCCCAAACGTTTCCGAAGACAAACTAAAAAATCTTGACGAGGAAGGGATTGTGCGTATCGGAGCGGAGGTTTTAGCGGGAGATATATTGGTTGGAAAGATTTCGCCAAAAGGCGAGGCGGAGCTTACTTCAGAAGAGAGACTTTTACGGGCGATATTCGGAGAAAAGGCGAGAGATGTAAAGGATACTTCTCTTACCGTTCCGCACGGAAAGAGCGGAAGAATAGTGGGTATTCGGATTTTTGACCGCGAAAAAGGAGACAAGCTTGACCCGGGAGTAATTAGGAGGATTCAGGTCCATGTCGCTTCCCTCCGTAATATTCAAGCGGGAGACAAAATGGCTGGACGGCATGGCAATAAGGGAGTTATCTCCCAAATCAGACCAGTTGAGGATATGCCTTTTCTTGAAGACGGAACGCCGATAGACATTGTTTTAAATCCACTAGGCGTTGCGAGCCGCATGAATCTCGGACAGATTTTGGAAACTCATCTTGGATGGGCGGCGGAAAAGTTGGGATATATTGCGCATACGCCTGCTCTCTCCGGAGCAACGGAAGATGAAATAAGAGAAGAGCTCAAGAAAGCGGGAATACCGGAAGACGGGAAAGTGCCTCTCTATGACGGACGGACTGGACAGCTTTTTAATGGCAGAGTAACGGTAGGCCGAATATATATGTTGAAGTTGAACCATATGGTGCTTGATAAGGTGCACATGAGATCTATCGGCCCTTACAGCCTTATTACGCAGCAGCCTTTGGGAGGGAAAGCTCAGTTTGGAGGACAACGCTTTGGAGAAATGGAAGTATGGGCGCTTGAAGGATATGGAGCGTCCTATACTCTTCAAGAGATGCTTACGATTAAATCGGATGACGTGCTTGGCCGGTCGGCTGCTTACGAAGCGATTGTGAGAGATGAAAAAATAAAACAGCCAAACATTCCTGCCACGTTTAACGTGATGACGAGCGAGCTCAAAGCATTAGGTTTAAATATTGAACTTCTCTCCGAAAAGGAGAAGCAAACGTTTATTGGCAAAGAAGAGCGCGAAACTGAAAAAGAACAATAAAATGGATAACTTTAATAGCATAAGACTTAAGATTGCGTCTCCTGAAGAAATTCTTAGGTGGTCTTATGGTGAAATAATTAAGCCGGAAACTATTAATTACAGAACACAGCGTCCCGAGAAAGATGGTCTGTTTTCGGAGCGTATCTTCGGCCCCACCAAGGACTATGAATGTTACTGCGGCAAATACAAGAAAGTTCGCTATAAGGGGATTAAGTGCGATAAATGCGGCGTTGAGGTTACGCGAGCATCAGTAAGGCGCGAGAGGATGGGGCATATCAGTCTTGCCGCTCCGGTGGCCCATATTTGGTTTTTGCGGAGTGTTCCATCAAGAATCGGTCTAGCAATCAACGTTCCTGTTTCAAAATTGGAAAAAGTCGTTTATTACGCGGCATTCATAGTGATTTCCGTTGATGAGGAGCACAGGAAAGCGGCGCTTGAAGAAATTGACAGGGAATTAAAATCCAGAAGGAGAATGGAAGATGAAATTAAAGATGAACTGGAAGTAGCAGCTGAACAGATACGTCAAACTCTAAAAGACCTCCGTCCGGGAATGGTTCTTTCAGAGGCGGAATATCACAGTCTTTCAAGAAGGTTCGGGAACGTTTTTGTTTCTATGAGCGGCGCGGAGGGCGTGCGTAAAGTGCTTGAGGACGTTGATATCGCAAAAGAAATCAAGGCTATAGAAAAGGAATTTGAAAAAACCGAGGACACAAACAGGAGACAACATCTCTCAAGACGACTGAAATTCTTTACGGCTATGCAAAAAAGCGGCGTTCGTCCTGAATGGATGATAATGACGGAATTGCCAGTTTTGCCGCCAGATTTGCGGCCAATGGTCGCTTTAGATGGAGGCCGCTACGCAACTTCGGATTTAAACGATTTGTACAGGAGGGTTATCAATCGTAATAACAGGCTTAAAAAACTTTTAGAGCTTAATGCTCCGGACATCATTGTCGTAAATGAAAAAAGGATGCTCCAAGAAGCCGTTGACGCTTTAATAGACAATACCGCGAGAATGGGTAGAGCGCAGCTTACTTCGAGAAGAAGACCTCTCCGTTCTCTCGCAGACATGCTTAAAGGAAAACAAGGAAGATTCAGACAGAATCTCTTGGGGAAACGCGTAGACTATTCGGGCAGATCCGTCATTGTTGTCGGACCTAAACTCCGCTATGACGAATGCGGACTTCCCAAAAAAATGGCCTTGGAACTTTTCAAGCCTTTTGTGATAAGTAAAATTTTGGAAAGAGGACTAGCCCATAATATCAAAAACGCCAACAGACTTATTGAATTCGGTCCGGCAGAAGTATGGGAGATATTGGAAGAAGTAATAAAAAACCGTCATGTTCTTTTAAATAGAGCGCCAACGCTTCACAGGCTGGGTATTCAAGCTTTTAAGCCTAACTTGATAGAAGATCTTACGGTGCAAATTCCGCCATTGGTCTGTTCTGGATTTAACGCGGACTTTGACGGAGACCAAATGGCCGTTCATTTACCGCTTACCGAGGAAGCACAGAAAGAAGCGGACAGTTTAATGCTTGCGAGCAAGAACATCTTAAAACCATCTTCGGGTAATTTAGTGCCGGGTCCGTGGAACGATATAGTGCTTGGACTTTTTTATCTCACTGAGGAGGAAAAAGACGCTCAAGGCGCGGGTAAAACTTTCGGGAGTAAAGATGAAGCGAAAATCGCTTACGAATTCGGCGGGGTAGGACTAAGAGCGCCCATTAAAATAGGAAAAGAGCTTGAGACGACCGTGGGGAGATTGATATTCAACGAGGCTGTTCCCGATGATTTCGGTTACGTGAATCATGCTTTGACAAAAAAGGCCTTAAACCAGTTTTTTGCGGACGTGGTGGATAAATACGGGTTTGCAAGCACGAATGAAATTCTTGATAAAATATCCCAGTTCGGATTTCAGTACGCCACCGCTTCAGGAATTACTTGGAGTATGTCCGACCTTAAAACGCCGAGTGAAAAGCGCGCGATTCTTGAAGAGGCTCATAAAAAGGTGGATACCGTTGACGAACAGCATCAAGGAGGCCTCCTAACCGATGAGGAAAGAAGAGCTAGAATCATTGAAATATGGAATGACGCGAAGTCACGAGTGGAAAAAGTCGTTTCAACGACATTAGACCCGAATAATTCCGTTTATAAAATAATATCCTCCGGAGCGAGGGGCAGCTGGGAGCAAATAAACCAGATGATGGGAATGAGAGGACTAGTGAAGAATCCTAAAGGAGAAACCATAGACCTTCCAATAACTTCTTCATATAAAGAGGGATTTACACCGCTCCAATACTTTAATTCCGTTCACGGAAACAGAAAGGGATTGGTTGATACTGCTTTAAAAACCGCGGAAGCGGGGTATCTAACTAGACGCATGATTGACGTCGCGCAGGACGTGATAATTCGGGAGGAAGATTGCGGAACCAAGGAGGGCATAGAGATGAAGCGTGAAGACGGAAATGAATTTGGACATAAATTCTCCGATAGGATATTTTCGCGAACGCTTCTGGAGGATGTAAAATCCGGCCGGAAGACAATTGCCAAGGCAGGGGAAGTGATAACGATGAAGCTTGCCGAGGAAATTGAAAACTCGGATGCGGAGTCGGTAAAGATCAGGTCAGTTCTGACTTGTAAGACTCTATACGGCGTTTGCGCCAAATGTTACGGGCTAGATTTAGGCGACAATCAACCAATTAAAGTCGGAGAGGCGGTGGGTATTGTTGCCGCTCAATCCATCGGTGAGCCGGGGACGCAACTTACGCTTCGAACTACCCACTCTGGAGGCGTCGCGCGCGCAGATATTACATCGGGTTTGCCGCGCGTGGAAGAACTTTTTGAAGTTCGGACGCCGAAGGGAAAGGCAGTACTCGCCGGATTTGATGCCGTAGCTGATTCAATTGAAGAAAAAGGAAGCACTCGCGTGGTGCGGCTCAAAGCTTTGGGCGGGAAATCCAAAAAAGAAAAAACGGTAGAATACCAATTCCCGCGGATAATCCTTCTAAACGTTGAAACCGGCCAAACCATAGAAAAAGGCACGGCGATATCCGAAGGGAGCTTGGACCTTAAAGAGCTCTATACCTTAAGGGGTAAAGAAGCAGTTTATCGGTACATTATCCAAGAAGTTCAAAGAATATACCTCTCGGAAGGAGCGGGGATAAATAATAAACACATTGAAGTTATAATTAAGCAGATGTTCGGCAGGGTTAAGATTGCGGACTCGGGTGATAGCGAGTTTGTGACGGGAGAAGTGGTGGATAAATCTAAATTCTTTGAGACGAATAGGGAGCTTAAAAAAGCAGGAAAAATTCCGGCGCGGGCGGAAGAACTGTTACTTGGAATTACGAAATCAGCCTTAACTTCCGAAGGGTTCCTCGCGGCGGCCTCATTCCAGGAGACTGCGAGAGTGCTTGTCGCGGCGGCGAGTGAAGGCAAGGTAGACGGTCTCAGAGGACTTAAGGAGAACGTTATTATTGGTCGGCTATTGCCCATAGGAACGACTTATAGAAAGGAATTTCCTCTTGAGGAGGAGGCTTTGGCCGAAGAAGAGGCTCCAAAAGTTTCGGAGGAGATTTCCTCTGAACCTATTCTTGAGAAATTGACAGAAGATTAACTAATTTGATAGCTTGAGGCGATGCCAACTGAAAAAAGACAATACGAAATATCTTTCCTTGTAAGAATAGAATCCGATAAAGAAGCCGTTTTCGCGGCTTTGAATAAGGCACGCGCCGAAAATCTCTCGGAGGGAAAAATTTTAGAAATTAAGTTAGCCTATCCGATTAAGAAACAAACATCAGCATTTTTCGGTTCAGCCGTATTTGAGGCAATGCCGGAAGACGTTTCGAAAATTGATGAATCACTTAAGTTCGCGGATGGCGTTCTTCGGTTTCTTCTTGTGACCCCTCCTGCCAAGAAACCTACTCTTAGGTTTGCGTCAGAAGAGAAGACAGAGAGAGGTTCGTCTATTGAGACAAAGACGCCTAATGTGGACGACAAGGAGTTTGACGAAAAGCTTACGGAGATATTAACCAACACAAATCAAAATTAGATGAATCTGAACAAAGTATTCATAATGGGCAGATTGACGGCTGATCCGGAAATCAGAACTACGCCGACGGGAGACAGGGTGACTACTTTGAGTATTGCTACTAATCGTGTCTGGAATGATAAATCCGGCGGAAAAAAAGAAGCAACCGAATTTCATAGCGTTGTTTTGTGGGGCAGGCAAGCGGACGTTGCCGGTCAGTTTTTGGTGAAAGGCAGTTTGATTTTTATTGAGGGACGTCTTCAAACAAGGAGTTGGCAGGGGAAAGACGGGGCGACTAGAAGAGTAACCGAAATAATCGGCGAAAGGATGCAACTTGGACCTCGCCCCGCCTCCGCGCAAAACTATGACGGTCCATTCCGCCAAAACCTCGCTGAAGAAGAGACAAAATCGGCTTCTACGGAAGGATTTTCTTCAGATGAACCTGCGGGCCAAGAGGTTCCTGTTATAGAGATGGGAGATGACGGTGAGATAAAACCGGAGGATTTGCCTTTTTAAGGTTAATGATGATAAAGTAGGCCACAATGGAAAGACAGTGTTTTTTCTGCTCACAGAATCTTGTAGACATTGACTATAAAGACACCGATATGCTTCGGAGGTTCGTTTCGGGTCAGGCGAAAATAATAGACCCAAAACACACCGGAGTATGCGCCAAGCACCAAAGGAAACTCGCGCAAGCCATAAAGAGAGCGAGATTTATGGGTCTTTTACCCTACGTTAGAAAGTAACATTTATGTTGTTTCCTTTTGAGGAAATCATAGCGAGAACTACACTCACAGCCGTGAGTCACGCCCCTTTTTTGAAGCCGATTGTGGCGTTTTTTGGTTCGGTGGCGCCATGGCTTATAGCTGCGTGGTTTATCGTAGAGATGACGCGGATCAAAAGCTTTAAGCTGAAATTTTATTATTTTGCGCTTGCGGCGATGGCCATAATTATTTCACGCGGAATGATTACCGAGACGGTTCGCAATATATTCTACGTTTCTCGGCCATTCGAAACTTTGGTTATGGACCCCGTAATATCCAGCGCTCTTACGAGCGGTATGCCGTCGGGACATATGGCACTCTTATTTCCGATTGCGCTCACTTTTATTTCCATGAAAAAGAAGAAGGGTATTATTGTTTTAGCGCTTGTTATGCTTGTCGGGGCGGCAAGGATTGTCGCGGGAGTTCATTGGTTGTCCGATATTCTTGTAGGGCTTCTTGCAGGAGCGGCAGGGTTTCTTATTGCGAGGGCTATTTTACCAAAAAAATTATCCATTGAGCCTGTAGAGCATTCAGGAATGGACGAGACGAAACAATTGATTTAGAATTTATCGCATGGGTAAATTCATGGAAAAATATTCTATACCTGCCGCGATAATGGTGGCTGGTCTTTTTGTGGCTGGAGCAGTTCTTCTATCAAATTTTTACGGCAAAAAAGAAGCTGCTCTTCCGGATAACGTTCTTGCGAAAGAAGAAATCGGCGAGAGTTTCTTGAACGCGTTACCGGTTTCAGAGAGCGATCATATTCTAGGGAGTAAAGACGCAAAGATAAAGGTGGTGACTTATGCCGATATGGAGTGTCCGTATTGCATTGATTTTGAGAGCACAATGAGAACGATAGTCTCGGACTATAACGGTCAGGTAGCATGGGTCTTTAGACATTTTCCTTTGGATTTTCACGAAAATGCCGAGCCAGCAGCTATTGCTTCGGAATGTGTGGCAGACATTTCCGGAGAGGATAGCTTTTGGCAATTTATGCAGAAGTTTGCGTCGGATATAAACGCCAGTAAGGAGATTGATGTTAAAGCGATAGCTGTTTCTCTTGGCATAAATGCGGGTAGTTTTACGGATTGCTATAACTCCGATAAGCCTAAGGAGAAAATAGACGCCGATTATAGTAATGGATTTGAGGCTGGCCTTGAAGGAACGCCATACAGTGTCATTTTTGCGGACGGCAAACCTGTGGATACGATAGACGGCGCATATCCGCTGGAAGACGTAAAAGCGGCGATTGATTCGCACCTGTAAACTGGTTATTCTTTGACCAAAGCCGCCGTGGCGGAATGGTAGACGCGCACGACTCAAAATCGTGTGGAGCAATCCGTGTCGGTTCAAGTCCGACCGGCGGCACAATGTAAAAAAACCCGACGGGTCCTTTTGCAGTCTTAAAGTCTAACGGACGGTTGAGAGCCTTATCATACTTTAAGGCTTTTTTTTGAGATAATTATTTAGCGCGTGTATTATTACATATGTAAATGTCTCGTATTATCGCCGTTTGCAACCAGAAAGGAGGAGTTGGAAAAACCACTACCGCAGTGAATTTGGGGGCTTATATTGCGGTAACCGGTCGAAAAGTGCTGCTTGTTGATTTTGACCCACAAGCGAATGCCAGCTCGGCCGTGGGATACGTTGGGGAAGATGACAAAAACGTCTATCACGGAATACTCGGATATGCTGAACCGGCAGAAACAGTAAGAGCGTCGCAAATTCCAAACTATTTTTACATTCCTTCGGGACCGCATTTGTCCGGCGCGATGATTGAACTGGTGAATGTTTCAGGACGTGAATTTTTTCTCAAAAGATTCTTGGAAAAAATTATCGGGTCGTATGATTACGTTATAGTAGATTTGCCGCCGAGTTTAAGCCTTCTTACTATAAATGGACTTTTAGCTTCCGAAGAAGTGATAATTCCCGTTCAGGCCGAATATTATTCTTTGGAAGGCTTGAGTCAATTATTAGAGACAATAGAGATGATACGCGAAAACATGGGACACAACTTGAAAGTTATCGGGGCGGTGATAACTATGTTTGACAGATGGGAGCAACTTTCGCAGGAAGTTGCAAAGAATTTAAGAGCAAATTTTCCTTATCCGGTGTTTGAGACAGAAATCCCACGTTCGGTTCATCTCGCGGAAGCACCGAGTTTTAACCAGCCAGTTTGTTTGTATGCGCCGAATTCGGCGGGGGCGGGAGCTTATCAGCAATTAGCCGAGGAAGTTTTGAAACAGGAAAGACCATTTGGAGAAAGAGGAATGATTGATTCATAATTAGCAGATAAGAGATTTATGCTAGGAAAAGGATTGGAATCTTTAATACCCGCCGGAGGATACAGAAAACCCGACGAATCCAAGGAGACAGAAGGAACGGAAGAGAATCAGACGATTCAAGGAGACTCCTTATATGTCAATCAACAGCCCGGGGACGCTCAGCCTATGTGGCTTGAGCGTAATCCGTCGGCAGGCCAGGCACAGCCGTTTATTCCATCGCCGGAGACTTCTGTCCCGATTCAGCCGCAAGCGGAAGCGGTGTCTTTGTCGGCGCCAAATCAAATTTATAATGCTCCTACTTTCGCTTCAGCTTTTCCCATTCAAGAGAGCGAGATGAAACCGGCGTTAAGAGAAGAACCCGAGATAGATTACTCTCGCGGACAAGCTTCGGTTTTCCAGATTGAGGTTGAAAAAATATTTCCGAATCCGCATCAACCGAGAAGGCATTTTGACGAGGGATCTCTAACCGAACTCGCGAATTCCATAAGGGAGTTCGGCATCATTCAGCCGCTTGTCGTAACCAAAATTCTAAAAGAAACTGAAAACGGAACAGAAGTTACGTATCAGCTCATAGCAGGAGAAAGAAGACTTATGGCGGCTAAGAAAGTTGGCTTGCGAACGGTTCCGGCGGTTATAAAGCGAATAGGAATGGATAGGGAAAGGCTGGAACTTGCCATAATAGAAAACATTCAAAGGGAGGATTTAAACCCGCTTGAAGCGGCAAGAGGCTACGCGAGGCTTCAAGACGAATTTGGACTGACGCAGAGGGAAATTGCCATAAGAATGGGAAAGAGCAGAGAGACGATTGCAAATACTTTGAGGCTTCTTAATTTGCCGTCAGATATCCAGCAGGCTTTGGAAGAAAGAAAAATAAACGAAAGCCATGCGCGTCTTCTTCTCCAAATAGAAGATATAGCGAGACAAAAAGAAATGTTTCAATCAATAATCAGATCTCGTCCGTCGGTAAGAGAGCTGAAGGCGACCATAAGAAAGGGGAAAATGAATCCTGCTTCAAGCTACTTAAATCCGGAGTTAATATCTCTGCAATCAAGATTGGAAGAATTTCTAGGGACAAAAGCGCAAATAAATGATGAAGGAGGAAAAGGGAAAATAACGATAAACTATTACTCGCCCGAGGAATTGAATGCCCTGATAAATCGGCTCTCTGGAGAAGATTTCTAGACGAATCGGTATTCTATTTCTTTTATTTCTTTCAAACTCTTGAGCTTGAGCATCAGTTTTTGCACTTTATTCAAATCGTCCGTATCGCAGATGACTTTGATCGTGCAGAGATTTTCTCTTTCTTCGCTTAAGGAATTGATGCTTATAATACTTACATGAGAACGGGAAATGATGCCTGAAACGTCTTTGATGAGGCCAATTCTGTCTTTAGCTAAAACGCGAAATTCGGTTTTTTTCTTATCTGTCGTAAAAGCCATGCCAGTTTTCGTGCCAAGACCTTTTCGGATATGGTTTTTTGCTTCGCTTGTGCGCACGAATTCAAGCCAGGAAGAGGAGGGTTTTTTCCCTTTCTGGATGATTATTTGAACAATGTCGCTTGATTTGAGTTCATAGCGCAACGGAACGATCTGACCGTTCACTTTTGCTCCGATACATTGGTTTCCGATATCTGAATGAATTCGGTAAGCAAAATCAACAGGCGTGGAACTGGCCGGTAAGTCAATGACTTCTCCTTTTGGGGTAAGAGCAAAAATTCGGTCTTTAAAGAAATCAACTTTCATGGAATCAATAAAATCTTCCGAACTATCTCTTTCTTCCTGCCAAACGCGAAGCCTTTTGATCCATTCAATATCAGCGCTTCTCGCGGTAGAGGCTTTGCGCTCTATGTAACTTTTGGTTCCTTTTTTTTCTTCATACGCCCAATGGGCGGCGATTCCATTTTCTGCTTCTTCGTGCATTTGAAACGTTCTTATCTGAAATTCAACTGGCTTTTCGCCAACAGCGATGACAACGGTATGAAGACTTTTATATCCGTTCGGTTTCGGGACGGCGATGTAGTCTTTTATTTTTCCGGGAATTGGAGGCCAAAGTTTATGAATAACACCTAAGGCGGCGTAGCAATCCGCCAAACTTTCCACGATAATGCGAAAGGCGACAAGGTCGTATATCTTTTCTATGTCCATATCGTAGCGGAGTAATTTTTTGTAAAGACTGGAGTATCTTTTCGCGCGAAAGTCCACTTTCAGAGGCTTAATATTCGCGTCGGAAAGAGCCTTAATAACAGCGGGTTTGATGCGCGCAAGATATTTTTCGCGATCTTCGTATTTTCCCTTTACGTTTTTGTGGAGCCATTCATAGGCTTCGGGATTAATATAAGGGAAAGCGAGATCTTCGAGCTCGCCGCTTACTTTTTGCATGCCGAGCCTGTAGGCCAGGGGCGCGTATATTTCGTAGGTCTCAAGGGCAATTCGGTGTTGTTTCTCCGGCGGCAAAAATCGGAGTGTCTGCATGTTGTGGTATCTATCGGCAAGTTTTATAAAAAGCACCCGAACATCTTTGCTTGAAGCAAGAATCAGCTTTTTAATGTTTTCTTTTTGTTGTTCTGCGCCGCGATATTTAATCTGGCCGAGCTTGGTTACGCCTTCGACGAGGAAAGTGATGGCTTTTCCGAAGGTGTTTTGGAGTTCATCAAACCATTCAACGGAATCTTCCGCCACGTCGTGAAGAAGGCCGGCGGCTATCGTTTCGTCGTCAAGACGCCAAGAAAGCAAAATATCGGCCGTTTTTCTCGGGTGTTCAAAATAGGGTTCTCCAGAGGCTCGTCTCTGGCCTTTATGGGCTTTTTCGGCGAATGCATAAGCCTTGCCGATAAGGCCGGAGGGATTTTCCTTCGCGACTTCTTTGACGTCCATAGCGCCAATATAGCTTGGAAACGAGAAATTTGTCTAACAGAAACTTAAGAGAGACTCAAGTAAACAACATATCCGGCTAAGAAGAATGCCACGAGAATGCCAATTATTATCAAAGACTTTTTGGCTTTCATTGCTTCTAATTATACCAACAAGCTATTTTTTCTCGGCGGCGGGTTTTGTCCAGCTTGCGAAATCGCAATCGGGGTATCGGCTGCAGCCGTAGAACATTCTTCCTTTTCTTGTTCTTTTCGGAATCACTTTGCCTTCGCTACATTTCGGGCAAACCATCTCCTCACCCGTCTCGGTTTTTAGAGCCGTGGGCGCTATGCGCTTGGCATTCTTACATTCGGGATAACCGGAACAGGCGAGAAAGCGACCGAAGCGCCCCCTCTTGATAATCATTGGCCGTCCGCATTTCTCGCATATTTCATCAGTTGCTTCGTCCATTGATTCCTTTTCAACTTCTTCGTATTTCCGTTCCAGATTTTTGGTAAACGGTTCGTAAAAATCGATTACAATTTTTTTCCAATCTTCTTTGCCGGAAGCCACGGCATCAAGTTTATTTTCCATATCAGCGGTGAAACTGATGTCCACTATTTCAGGGAAATGTTCCGTAAGAAGTTTATTCACTTTTTCTCCGATATCCGTGGGAACGAATCTTCTCTGTTCGTTCTTATCGACATATTGCCTTGCCTGAATAACGGAGATTATCGGGGCATAGGTTGACGGACGGCCAATACCGAATTCTTCAAGAGTTTTAATTAAACTCGCTTCATTGTATCGGGCAGGGGGTTCTGTTTCGTGTTGGTATTTTGCGGCATCTAAAACTCGGAGAGATTCTCCTTTTCTCAAATCGGGAAGAGACTTTTCTTCAAATTTCGAGGGCCATATTTTTAGATAGCCGTCAAAATCAACGGAACTACCGGAAGCGGAGAGAACATGCTTTCCGGATTCAACCAAAATTCTTTTTGCGGAGAATACGGCGTCGGGCATTTGGGAGGCTGTAAACCGACGCCAAATAAGGTCATATAGTTTTTTACTTCGTTCGTCTTCGCTAAGATTCTCGGCAATGATTTTCGGATCGGTCGGTCTTATTGCTTCATGCGCCTCCTGAGCCGATTTGGATTTGGTCTTCCAAATTCTGGGAGCTTTTTCCGAATACTTGTTGCCTAAATTTTCGGAAAGCCAGTTTTTAGCAGCGGCGGTGGAAGACGGAGAGAGGTTCAAGGAATCGGTTCTCATGTAAGTGATGTGACCTTCTTCGTAAAGATGCTGAGCAATCATCATGGTTGTTTTCGCGCTAAATCCGAGTCTTCTGGAGCATTCTTGCTGTAAAGTGCTTGTCGTGAAAGGAGGATTCGGAGAACGGGAAACGCGTTTTTCTTCCACGGAATAAACCTTGCAAGCGGATTTTTTGATTTCGGCAACAATATCGTTCGCTTCGTTTTCATCTTTAATACCGGGTTTTGGAATAGCCTTGCCGTTTATCTTTAGAAGGGTCGCCTCAAATTCACCATCTGTTTCGTCGAGCCTTTGACTGGACGGGTCATTCGTTTTAAACGCGCATTTGATGGTGTAGTAGGTTTCAGGGATAAATTTTCTTATTTCTTCTTCTCGCTCGACGATAAGACGCACAGCAACCGATTGAACTCTTCCGGCTGAAAGGTGCCCCATGATTTTTTTCCAGAGGAAAGGGGATAGCTTATAACCGACGAGTCTATCGAGCACTCTTCTTGCTTGCTGGGCGTCGACCAAGTCAATAGATATTTTCCTAGGGCGGGAAAGAGCTTCTTTTATCGCCTCTGAAGTTATTTCGTGAAAGGCGATGCGTTCATATTTTTTATTTTCAAGATCCAAGGCCTTTACAAGGTGCCAAGCAATGGCTTCTCCTTCGCGATCCTCGTCTGTTGCGAGAATTATTTTCTCGGCGCTGGCCGCTTCCTTTTTAAGTTCGTTAACCCTTTTCCGATTTTTGGTAGGTATGACGTATTGAGGGTCAAAATTTCCCTCCGTATCAATCCCTAGTTTGGATTTTGGAAGGTCCCTGACATGACCGTAAGAAGATAGGACCTTAAAGTTATCACCAATAAACCCGCCGATTGTGCGAGCTTTAGTTGGAGATTCAACTATAACGAGAGTTTTTGACATAACTAGCTTTTAAAAGCGCGGGTATACCCCGCGGGAGTTTCCGTCAATTCACCCATAATCGTAAGCTCCGTAAGGGCAACCAGCGCTTTTTGCGGTTCAAGTTTAATCGCGGATATGATTTTGTCAATCGGGACAGCAGAATGAAACCCCGATACGAATTCCAATATTGTAGCAGCATCGTTAGAAAATTCTTTAACATCGCGAGTTTTAACGGATGTTTTTTCCAGGCCCAGGTCGGATAAAACATCATCGGGCGAAGTTACGAGACGGGCGCCGTCTCGAATAAGTTTATGCGAACCTTTATAGTTCTCGTGAGCTACGGGTCCCGGGATGACGAACACTTCTCGTCCTTGTTCAGCTGCCCAAGTGGCTGTAGACAAGGCGCCGGATTTAAGCGGCGCTTCTATGATAATTACCGCCTTGGACAGGCCGCTTATTATCCGGTTTCTTCTTAAAAACAGATCAGGGTAAGCGGACTCGTCTTCAAATTCCGAGACGATTGAACCTTCGCCTTGAATTATTTTTTCAGAGAGTGAGATATTCGCCGCCGGATAAATTTTCTTTATGCCGCTGGCAAGCACCGCCACAGTTCGGCCGTTCGTCTTGAGACATCCCCGATGCGCCGCAGAATCAATGCCGAAGGCTAGGCCACTTATTATAGAGACACCGGAAGCGGCCAAAACGCAGGCAAATTCTTCGGCGAGCGCTATGCCTTCAGCGCTCGCTTTTCTAGTGCCGACGATTGCAACTCCCCAAAAATCAGTTTCAAGTTCTCGGCCTTTTGTAAAAAGATTTTTGGGGCAGCCGGGAATTTCCAAGAGAATGTTAGGAAGAGTGTCCATTCATGTTATTATAGAGGCATATCTGATTTCAGAAAAAAATTTATTATACAGCTTGGAGTAACCGCCGGCGTATTGTTTCTTATCGGCGGTTTGATGGTGTTCGTATGGAGCGATTTTAATAAGGTGGGAGAATCCATAGAGGAGACTATGAATGCACTCGGAGCTAGAACACAGGCCATTAACAGTTTGAATCTGCTTCGACAAGACGCCGCAGAAGCAGAGACGATGGCAAACAAATTGAAAAATGCTTTGCCTTCCAGGGACTCGTTATTCCTATTTGCCGAGGAAATGAACCGGTTAGCGCGCGAAAGGAACTTAACGCCGTCTTTTACTTTCGGAAATGAAATAGCTTCGCAATCACCCGGTTCTCCAAACAGAGTAGAGTTTGTGATGAATGTTGCCGGAGAACGCCAGCCAGTTCTTTCTTTTTTGGAATCGTTCGATTCTAGTCGCTATTTCACGCGTGTCAAAAATCTGGAATTTCTTTCGCAGGGAGCGAATACGACTGCCTACCAGGTAATATTGGCGGGAGAAGTGTTTTTCAGCGAATAAAACATGGCTAATAAAAAGAAAATAAAAAGAGAGAACATGATAATTGTCATAAGCTTTTTCCTTGTGGTAACCGTGGTAGCCATTTCGGCTTATCTTACCGGAATTTTGGGAAAGAATCTTAACAGGTTTTTATCGGCCGGAGATGATTTGTCGGCGCGAGGCGTAATAAATTTTAATTTTGAGGCTTACGAGGCGCTGAATTTGTAGTCTTGTGGGCGCACTTGGAATCGGACCAAGGACCTCTGTCTTATCAGGACAGCGTTCTACCACTGAACTATACGCCCGTAGGGACCATATTAATTCTCCATTCAAATAAAATCAACCTGCGATAGGCGGTTTTATTTTGTTCAATATAATTTTTATTGAACTTGGAAAAGGAATAATCTGCCGTGTTGAAAAAAACAGAGAGTAGGCTATTATAGCTCCATAGAGGGCGGTTAGCTCAGTTGGTTAGAGCGTCACATTGACATTGTGAAGGTCAGAGGTTCGAGTCCTCTATCGCCCACATGACTCTCAATAAAATGAGCGTATCTGTAAAAAAACTGGTTCTGGTCGCAATTGCAATAATTGCGATTATAGCCATTGGAGCAGCGCTCTATTTTTTAAATAAGGATGAAATGAACAACGATTTGCCGCTGGTAACGGGAGATTCTTCTGCCGTAACGACAGATGAGTCGCCAAATTTGTCTTTTAAGCTGAATGGGCTTTATGTCGGAGATGATTTTACCATTATGTCTCCATCTGGTTGGATTCAGACTCACATACCTATGACTCTGGTTTCTTTTCAGAATCCCGAAGAAAAACATCCTGAAGGAAGCGCGGCGTCAAAGATAAATTTTAAAAGCTATGTTGCGATTTCATCTGAAACTACGGAAATGACATTGGACGAAACCGCTGAATTGGTAATGAGGCAAATTCAAAATGTAGCGCCAGCGGTTTCTTTTGGCCCTGTAAGCGACCAAGTGATTGATGGCCAACCGGCCAAGGCAATAGAAGCCAGTCTTGTCCAACAAGACGTTGACTTCAAAGTTTTGGTCGCGATAGTCATGAAAGGGAACAAGTATTTTATTATTTCTGGTAATACTACTACTCAAAAATGGGCGGATTATAATAAGTTGTTTTACGATGTCGTTTTTTCTTTTAAATTCAAAGTTTACTGAACGGAAACGTAACAAGCGCCAAAATCAACGGGATTCTTGCCAATCTATGAAGATCTAGAGCATTTTTATGTAAAATATGACTGAACCAGTCGTTATTTATGAGTCTGCTAATTATGTCGTCGTCAACAAACCGGCGGGGGTTTTGATGCATGGGGTAAAAGTAAAAGGCGGGGGAATAAGGGAGGAATTGACTTTTGTTGATTGGGCAATGGGGAAATATCCGGAGATTAAGAAAGTGGGAGACGATCCGGAAACCCGTCCCGGCATAGTACATAGGATAGACAAAGAGACTTCCGGCGTGGTTATTATTGCGCGAAACCAAAAATATTTTGAATATTTAAAAAGTCTTTTTGATAAAAAAAGAATGGCAAAGAAATATATCGCTCTTGTTTACGGAGAAGTAAAGAATGATAAGGGTGTTATTGAGAAGCCGATAGGCATAAAAAGCGGAACGATCAAAAGAACCATTCATGGAGGTAAAATGGTAAAAAATGCGAAAACCGAATATAAGGTTATAAAAAGGTATGATGGATATACTCTCCTGGAAGCTTATCCGAAAACCGGACGGACGCACCAAATAAGAGTTCATCTGGCTTCAATTGGGCATCCGATAGTCGGGGATTGTTTATATGGGGGGAAGAAAGAAAAAAGATCGCCGTTGGAAGCCAGCAGACAGTTTTTGCACGCTGCGGAGATTCAGTTTGAGTCAAAACCCGGAGAACTCGTAACGTTTACTGCTCCGCTTCCTGACGAATTGACAAAAGTCCTGAAATCCATTTAAATTCCTCTGCAATGGAGCGTAGAACAACAGATTTGTCTCATCAAGGGCTTGCCGAGGCGGACAAAATAAAAACCGGAACCAAAGTTCGAGTTTATGAGAAGATAAGAGAAGGAAGCAAAGAACGTATCGGTTTTTTTGAGGGAATTGTGATTGCGCGTAAACACGGTTCGGAAAAGGGCGCGACTTTTACCGTTCGAGGGAAGCTTGGAGAGTATGGTCTTGAAAAAACTTATCCCGTACACTCTCCCCTTATAAGTAAAGTGGAAATAATTTCTGCTCCGAAGAAAGTGAGAAGATCCAAGCTTTATTATGTAAGGGATCTTTCCGTAAAGAAGATTAAGGAAAAAATCGGACAAAGCGCGTAAGGCTAGAAAATAAAACGAGGCGTTGACAGTCTCGTTTTTTGATGTTAGAAACCTAGACTAAAGTTAAAGGGAGGTCTTTAAGAAATGAGGCATTTTGTTTTTTATGTTCCGGGTTTTGGAAACAGAGCCACTAGTCGTGGGCTTTTCTTGGGTTTCGATAAAGTATTTTCTATTCCGACGACGTATCACATCTTAGCCGACTATAACGGGGTAACAGAAGACGGAAGACTTCTTGTTACGTCATTGCTTGCTCAAGCACAAAAGCTGGGGGACGTTATAAAAGACATCAAGCCTTATGTCTCCGGCTCTACCGTGCATTTTGTGGCTCATTCGCAAGGGTGCGAAGTAGTAGCTCTTCTAGTCGACCAAAAGATGTTAAGGGTCCCCATTCTAATGGGAACCGCTATACTACTCGCTCCACCTAAGACGATTAGCGTTCAAGACGTAGCCCGAATGTTTGAACGTCCAGGAGCGGAACTGAATCTGGAAGGATACTCTTTTCTCCCACGAGCGGACGGCAGTATGACAGTTGTTTCATCCGAGTACTGGTCTCGTCTCATTAATGTTGATTGCGAAAGCGGTTACGGAAAGCTTGCGGCAATAATGAAAAGAACGATTATCGTGAATGCAGGCGAAGATAAATGCGTAGAAAAGGTGGAAAAAATTAATATCTCTCCATATTTCAGAAAGAGGACGGAGGTAATAGTTAAAGAAATACCGGGAGCCGACCACAACTTTACCGGTGATGCTTGTCCGGAGCTGATGGCGGTGCTGGAAAAGCTGATGAAAATAGAATAAAGGGGGACAAATCGTCCTCTTTTTTATTCCTAAAATTATTTGCGGAGGGGCTTTTTATCTAATATAATCCCAAAAGTTGAAGCCCGGGTGTTGAAATTGGTAGACAAGCACGCTTGAGGTGCGTGTCCCGCAAGGGGTGGAGGTTCAAATCCTCTCCCGGGCACAAATGACTTACGCTACATACCACATTTGTTTAAAGATTCTTCTTTGGAAAGAAGACGAGGCGTTGTTTTTTGACTGATACTGACGGATTTATTGATTTACTAGGCGGGAGGATTGACGATATTGAACACACCCGCTTGCTGGAATAATTGCAAGAGAAGTTAAAGAGAAACTTTGTATAGGACTGATTCAAAGAGAAGAGAGTTTATTCAAGAAGGGGAGTATGTTGCTTTCAGAGGATATATCAGCAGTTTGCACAGAGAGCAATAGCACAGGTGACAAAAAAGAGAAGTGCTACTTGCATAAATTATGGTTTTGTGTTAATCCTCTTGGAAGGAATTCGTTGTGAATTTCTCGGGTTTGTACATTACAACTATAAATGACTGTAGAAGGAGGAAAAAAGATGCCAAACGTGCCAACTCTTCAGCTGGTCTGGCTAACAGTAAACCGCGGTTGCAATTTTCGTTGTGCATGGTGTTATGCCAATGCGAGCGAGTACCATGTTGAAGATGAGATGTCTCTTCCTGATGCTCTCCAGTACCTCAAAATGATGGGGCAAGCTGGTATAAAAAAGCTCTTTCTAATTGGGGGCGAACCCACTCTCTGGTCTCCGCTGTTTGATTTCAATGACGCGGCAAACTCAATGGGGATCAGAACGGTTATTGTTACTAATGCTCAACGATTTTCTGACGATCTATTCTGGGACGACTATCTCAGGCATCCGAACACTCACATTGGCGCATCTTTCAAGGCATACGACCAAGAGAGTCTTATCGCCAATGCGAGGGCTAGCACATTCGCGAATGTAACCAAAGGTTTGCAGAGGGTATGTAAGTACCAACCGAACGGGATTGTGAGCTTCGTATATTCTCTTCCCTATGTATCTCACTTCTTGGACATGGTGAGATATGCGGTTGATTGCGGAGCTTTCGGCGTATCTGTTAACTTCTGCTCTCCGGCCGTGCACAAAGACCATGTTGATTCTAGATTCATGGTTGATGTTGATGTGATGGTTAATGAAATTATGTCTGCTTATGAGGAAGCGTGCAGGATTACATGTGGACGGTTGGTCTTTGTCATGAAGTACCCTCTTTGTATTTGGCCAAGAGCGTTCATCCAGACACTTAAAGACCATGGACAGATTCAGACTACATGCCACCTTCAACATCAAACAGGGGGCATAATTGATACAGACGGTTCACTTTTCCTATGTAACAGTCTTTTTGACTTTCCTGTTGGCAAGTATGGCAAGGATTTTGACTCTGCCGAGTCTCTGATTTCTTTCTTCAGCTCGAAACATGTGCAGAATTGTTTCGCACAGGTAAAAGTGTATCCCTCTAAGAAATGCACAAACTGTGAAGTTTTTGCTAATTGTGCCGGAGGTTGTCCACTGTTATGGACTGCTCTTTCGCCTGGAAAGGTGATAAAAGGATGGTAGTCCATGCCAAATGTCTATATCCCCTAGTTTGCAAATGTGAACTGGGGGATTATTCTTTTTGTGGGATATACATATGGGACAATGATTGAAATATCAATACCAATAATATTTAAATACGGTACTGAATGGGAACTTAAACGTGTTTTGAATACATTAGAGACAAAGGATTGGTTAACTAAAAATGGATATAGATTTTCTTTGCCCCAAGGATTAGGGGACTTTCAATCACAAGATATTGATGTAATCAAAGGCCTTATTGAAAAAGAATATAGCCCAGCAGCTTATCAGATTGCTGAAGCTGCTATAAATAGATCTTGGGATGGTAATTGTCGTTTGATGAAAAAAATAAACGAAAAGTTAGTGGGCTCTTATATGTTAAATGAGCTAAACATAATTTTAACGAAATATGGAACACAAGGGAGCTATATTCAACCGAATTCGATAGTTATAAATATTTCTACAATACCACCGGAGTTTTTAATTAAGACGGTGATTCATGAGTCGTTGCATTTAATGATTGAGACACAAATTAGACAATACGACGTGGATCATTGGATAAAAGAACGCATCGTGAATTTGATTATGGATGCTGAATTCAAATCTCGTTTCAAAATGGATAAAGCGCCAGAGCAGTCAATAGTAATTGATGGCTTGTTCAGACAACTTTATCCCAATTTAGATTTGATTCTAAAAGAATCCCCGCATGTCGTTTGACGTGCGGGGAGGCGTAGTAACAGGGAAGCAAGATTCAGTGGTACTAGCATTGCGAGCAGTCGCAATTGCACTCACATGCGCCCCAGCCGCCATCGCAATTGCTAGTTATGCAGTCGCAATCACAATCGCAGTCACCACTGGCGGTCGGAGAGAGCCCGCGAGATGAGAGACCCCGAACTTCTCTGTTATATGGTACGCCGGTCGTGTGGAGAAGTTTGGCGAACTTATTCATTGTTCTTCTCCTTTCTTGATTGTAAAGGTCAGTTTAACGGATCTTTAGAAGAGACTCTCTAGTAGAATATCTATCACAAACCTGTGGCTTTCGCAAGGGGTGGAGGTTCAAATCCTCTCCCGGGCACAATAAGTTCAGTCGGTGCCCCTATTTTGCTCTAAGTGTGGCCCAGGTGAATTGAGGGATGAACCCAAGTTCATTTAATCACTTTATTTTACCCGGATAAACCAAGCCCCCGCTTGCGCGGGGGCTTGTAAATTTCTAATTTATTTAGAGGATTTCGACTCTTGCTTTCTTGACTCCGAATTTGAGAGCTTCTTCTCTTGACTGGAACCAAATATCAAGTTTATCGCCGTTTTTCGGATGCATCCTGTCTTCAACGGTGAAGACCTGACTTCCGAAAAGCTCCGGTATTCTGATTTTAGTTCCTAGTGGCAGCCAGTTGGCCGCAACAACTCCGGATCTAGTTTCAGTATTCCAAGCGGTTGTAAAAGGAGTGTTGTCAGTCTGGTCTTCCGTGCTTGAGTAACCAGTGATAACTACTGCCACCGACCTTCTTGAGGAAAGCTCATTCTGAGCAAGAAGCGAGTCGTCCCCGGGAATCAAATAGGGATCTTCCCGGACAATCGCTTGATTGGCCGCTTCTTCTTGAGACACAGCTCCAGAGAAGAAGATTGTGGAGACCGCCATAATCGTTCCCAAAAATAGGGTACTCATCTGGCGTAATAAAAAACCCCTCTCGGGATTATTTATTACTTTGCTAAGTGTAGCTTAATCTGGGCTAAAAGTCAATATTAAGGGCTATAAGCCGCATAAAATCAGGGTTTTCGGGCTTCTCGCTACCCCTGGTATAATCAAGCGGTGACCGAGCATTATACTTGGGGAATCGTGCTTTACAAAGAATCAATAGGAGAGAACAACTCCGAATATTCGGTTTTTACATGGGATGTGGGAAAGGTCAAAGCGCGGGCGACAGGTTCACGAAAAATTCTCTCTCGGCTTGCCGGACATCTTGAACCAGGAACGCTCACAACTGTTCGAATTATCAGGAAAAACGCGGAAGGGAGATTCAGAGTGGTAGAAGCGCTTCAAGAATATAAGACAAGGTTACCCGCCGTGATAAAGACGCTCTCTCTCACAGACGACCTTACGCCGCTTGAAGAACCTGATATAAAACTTTTTTCTCTTCTCAAAAATCTTGTCTTGCGCGGGATGGATTCGGGAACCAATGCGGCTCTGCTTAAGCTCTTAGGGTTTGATCCGAAAACTGCGAAGTGCGGAGCTTGCGGAAGCGAAGAAATTGCCTATTTCCACTCCGAAGATATAATGTTTCTATGCGCTTCATGTCTTTCAAAAAGAGTAAACGGCCGGAGAAGCAAATGAAAAAAACAGTTTGGATTATAATAGGACTCGCGCTGGCTGTGGTTATGGGAATAGCCTATTTTCTTTTTGGACGTGGTTTTGGCGGGGTAACATTAACTGCCAAAGCGGAAAGCGAGGCTAGAATAGGCGAACCGTTTAACATAGTGGTGACTCTTGAAAACAAATCGGATGAAGATATTTCCAACACGACCATATCTCTTTCTCTGCCGACAGGTGTGAGTTTCGCGGATGGAGGAAAAGATTTGCGGCGAACGGTGAAGCTAAAAAAAATTCCAGCCGGAGCTTTTGAAAGAGAAACGTTCTCGGTTGTAATAACGGAGTTCTCGGAGGATAAATCTTTTGAAGCCGAAGCGGAATATCTCCCTTCATCGCTTGGCCGAACAATCAGAACCTCAAAAGACCTTTCAATAAAAGTGGAGAGATGGCTTACCTTGAACGTTGAGGCGCCGGAAAAAATCGTAAGCGGAGAGGAGTTTGAATGGATTTTTACTTATGAAAATAATACCGATAAAGAATGGAACGTGGATCTTGACTTTGAGATTCCCGAGGAACTTGAGACCGATCTGCCGGATAAGAAAATTAAAATTGCCGCGAATGAACGAAAGAGCGAAACGTTCAATGGGACGGCAGTAATGGAAGAGGGCAAGAGTTTTACAATAAAGGCGACTGCCAAAGGGGATATTCAGAAAGAGGAGTATATTTTCGGGGATGCCGCAGCGGAGGTTTTGATGGCGCCTTCACCGCTTTCTTTAAATGTCTCAAGCACCAAAGGGATAGACGAGCCGGTTCATCCCGGAGAGGAAATAACTTATGCTATTTCTTTTAGAAACAATTCAGACACGATAATGAGAAACGTGTCGGTTAAAGCGGCCCTGATAGGCGAAATGTTTGACATCACCTCAATTAATTCAAGAGGTGAAGTTAATACGACTGCAAGAACGATAATCTGGAACATCGGTTTGATTCCGGAACTCGCGGAAATAAAAATCGGCGAATCACGATCATTGAGCTTTTCCATAAAAATAAACGATGCGTATCCGGTAAGGAGATTGAATGACCGAAACTTCACGGTGGGAATAAATGCGCAAATTGAATCATCCACGGTGCCTTACGCGTTAAAGGCCTTGAAGACCGTGAATGTTGCTTCCATTACGCAAAAAGTGGCAGGGAAAATAGAAGCATCTGCTAAAGCTCTTTATCGGGATGCGGCATCGGGCGTTATAAACGAAGGAATTTTCCCGCCGGCCGCGGGACAGCCGACGGAATATTCAATTCATTGGGATGTGATGAATTATTCAACCGATATGTCCGAAGTTGAAATTTCGGCGGAAACTCCTCCCGGAGTAGAATTTGTGAGGCAGGTAAAAATAGACGCGGGGGAATTTACGGCGGACCAAACAAATGGAAGAATTGTTTGGAAGATACCGAAAGTGCTTGCGACGACAGGGGTGTTAAGCGATTCTTTAACTGCTATTTTTCAAATAAGAGCAACACCGAACGCGAGCCAAGTAGGCCAATACATGCCGATATTGGGGCCTACGAGCATAACAGCCACGGATGATTTCACGGGGACTGTTTTCTCTACCTTCCAAGAATTCATTACAACCGAATTACCAAGCGACGGCACGGTTAAGCAAGGAGAGGGAACGGTTAAGTAAAAAATGTAAATGGAAAATAGTCAGGATAAAATGGATAAAATAATTTCACTCGCCAAAAGACGGGGATTTATTTATCCGGGAAGCGAAATATATGGAGGGCTTCAAAACGCATGGGATTTCGGCCCGCTTGGGGCGGAGATGAAAATGAATATTAAAGCCGAATGGTGGAACCGCTTCGTAAGGAGAAGGGAAGACATGGTAGGAATTGATACCGCTCTCATAATGAACAATAAAGTTTGGGAGGCAAGCGGGCACATGGCGAATTTCAACGACCCTCTTTCCGAATGTGAGGATTGCCATGAACGATTTAGGACAGACCAGCTTGAAGAAAATAAATGCCCAAAATGCGGCGGGAAGTTAATGGAATCACGGCAATTCAATATGATGCTTAAGACTCATTTAGGGGCAACGGAAGATAAATCAAGCGAAGTTTATTTTAGGCCGGAAACGGCGCAGGGGATGTTCATTAATTTCCAAAATGTCGTTGATTCGCTTAGAACAAAGCCGCCGTTCGGCATTGCCCAAATCGGGAAAGCTTTTAGGAATGAAATAACGCCGGGCAATTACATTTTTCGCACGAGGGAATTTGAGCAGATGGAAATAGAATATTTCATTCCGGTTCCCAAGACTGATGCCGATTGGCAGAAAGTTTTTGAGTTTTGGAAAGAAGAGATGAAGAGCTGGATTGCACATGCAGGCATTAAAACGGAGGAGATCTACGAAATGGAGGTGTCAAAGGAAGAACTTGCCCATTATTCAAAGAGGACTGTTGATTTTGAATACAAGTTTCCTTTCGGACAAAGGGAACTTTACGGACTCGCATATCGGACGGATTTTGATTTAAAAAATCATGGACTTAAATATAAAGACGCTGAAACGGGTAATGAATATATTCCGCACGTAATCGAGCCGACGTTTGGCGTGGAGCGTACCGTTCTCGCGGCGATGTGTTCGGCTTATACCGAAGAAAATGCGCCAACAGCCGAGAAGGGTGAAAGCGACGTAAGAGTAGTGATGAAATTTCCCGAATGGCTCGCACCCGTTAAAGTGGCCGTGCTGCCGCTTTCAAAAAAGGCCGATTTATCCGCTAAATCCAGAAAACTCGCGGCAGATTTGCGAAAAGAATTCACCGTTACGTATGATGAAACGCAAAGTATCGGTAAGAGATATAGGAGGCAGGATGAAATAGGAACTCCCTATTGCGTTACGGTGGACTTTGAAAGTCTAAAAGATGGCAAAGCCACCGTTCGTGATAGGGACACGATGGGGCAGAAAAGAATTAACATGAATAATCTTTTGGCTTACTTGCGAGGGGAGGAGCTGCCGGTTGACAAAGTTCGCTCGAAATGGTGGCCTTTTTGACTTTTTGACAAAACGAGCTAAGTATTAGCCCCGACATGGCTGGCCTTCCTTACGTCAAAAAAACCTTCCCCAACGGGATGAGATATATATTTGTGCCGGAGCCGCAAAGTCTTGCGACTACCGTGCTTGTGCTTGTGTCTACGGGCTCGGAATATGAAGGAAAGGAAATCAACGGTATTTCTCATTTTTTGGAGCATCTTAGCTTTAAGGGGACTAAGAAGAGACCAAAGGCAAGCCTCATAAATAACGAACTGGACGGACTCGGAGCGGAGCATAACGCCTTTACCGGAAACGAAACAACTGGCTATTACGCGAAAGCCGCGAATAAGAATTTTCAAAAGATACTGGATGTCGTAAGCGACTTATACCTCAATCCTTTGATCCAAGAAGAAGAAATGAATAAAGAGCGAGGAGTGATTATTGAGGAGATTAATATGTTTGAAGACTTGCCGGCAAGGAAAATGTGGGATGACCTTTTTTATCTAATGTATGGCGACCAGCCGGCGGGCAGATGCATTGCCGGAACAAAGGAGATAATTAAAAAGCTTTCAAGGAATGATATTGTCGCTTATAGAAATTTGCATTACATCGCTTCCAAGACGACCGTTGTTGTTGCCGGAGGGCTTGGGATGAACCCGGAGGCGGTTATTACCGAATATTTTGCGGGAATCGGCTCGGGTAAACCGGTTAGCAAACAAAAAATGGTTGAGACCCAATCCACGCCGCAGGTTTTCTTCAGAGACAAGCCGACTGACCAAACACACATGGCCATCGGAATCAAAGCTTTTGGTTTGACGGATAAGAGGCGATACGCGCTTTCGGTGCTTACGGATATTTTGGGAGGTTCGTCATCTTCAAGGCTTTACATAAAGATAAGAGAAGAGATGGGCGCCGCCTATTATATGAACGGTTTTCCCGAGTTGCTTTCGGATCACGGTTTTCTAGCTTTAGGCGCGGGAATAGACAAAAAACGCGTTCCTCAAGTAACCGAAGCGATAGTGCAAGAACTCTCTAAAATTAGAGAAAAACAGGTAAATGAAGAGGAATTAAACAGGGCTAAAGAGCATCTTTCAGGCGAATTAGTGCTGCAGCTTGAGACTTCGGATGAAGTCGCCGGATTTTACGGCGCGGAAGAAGCTGTAACCGGAACAGTGCGAACACCAGAAGAGATACTAGAGGGAATAAAGAACGTTACGGCCGAAGATGTTATGAATGTGGCGAAAGACATCATAACGAATGAAAGAATCAACCTTTCAGCCATTGGCGACGTTTCCGAGAAGGTTAAAGCGGACACGCAAAACGTTTTCAAACTTTCTTGAGTTAGGTTATATTAAAAACATAGAGGGATGCACATCGAGGCGCACAATATCAGTTGGGTTACCATATGGCGTATCATCGCGGTAATCGCGCTTCTTATCGCGGCGTATTTTGCGAGGGATGCTTTGGTCGCTCTTCTTTCAGCCATCGTGATATCGTCAGCCTTAGACGCCCCCGTAGACTTTCTATATCGCAAACTCAAATTCCCGAGAATTTTGGCGACTGCTCTCATATTCGCGGTAGTTATCCTGGTCGTTGCTCTTATTGTGGCGCTGGTGCTGCCCGTTACGGTAATAGAGCTTACGTCTCTTATAAGCCAATTTGCCGGAACGGCGGCGGACTCTTTCTTCAAAGACGTCTCGCCGCTGATTGACGCCGTTACCAAGAATTTTTCCCTGGTAAGTCTCGGGCAAATAGCGGGTGTCATATTGAAAGGCGCGGCGCCGGTGGCGCAAACCATTGGCGGAATACTTGGGGGGCTGGTAAGCGCCGTTTCCATATTCATTATTTCTTTTTATCTCACGGTATCGCAAGACGGAGTGGGCAGATTATTGCGGGCCGCGTTACCGGAGAGAGTGGAGGAATCAGTGCTTAGAGTATATTATCGCTCAAAAAAGAAGATAGGCAGATGGCTTCAGGCTCAGTTGCTCTTATCACTTGTCGTCGGAACGCTTGTTGCCTTAGGGCTTTGGGCGCTTGGAGTAAAATACGCCTTTATCATAGGGCTCCTTGCTGCCGTTTTTGAAATCATGCCGGTGGTCGGCCCTATTTTTTCCGGCGCGGTCGGGACGATAATCGCTTTATCCAGTTCGCTCCCGCTCGGACTTTACACGTTACTTTTATTTATCGTAGTGCAGCAAGTTGAAAATAATTTGCTCGTGCCGTTCTTTATGAAAAAGGCGGTAAACATTCATCCGGTAGTAGCCCTTTTCTCAATAATGGCCGGATTTCAATTATTCGGAGTAATCGGAATGGTTATGGCCGTTCCGGTTTCGGTTATTCTGCAGGATGTGATAGAGGAGAAATTGGAAAAGAAACGATTGGCGAGAGAGGGAAATGCCTAAAAAAAGCGGAAAGAAAAAAAAGTTTTACATAACGACGTCCATCGCTTATGTAAATGCCCGACCTCACATAGGTTATGCTCTTGAAGTTATTCAAGCGGATGTCATTGCGAGGTATATGCGTTCTGGCGGGTACGAGGTGTTTTTCAGCACGGGAACGGACGAACACGGGGATAAGGTAAACAGAATTGCTCGCGAGAGCGGAAAAACGGCAAAGCAGTTTGTAGACGAGATAGCTGCCTCTTTTAAGTCGCTTCGGAAGGCGCTTAATCTTTCCACGGATGATTTTATAAGAACGTCCGACAAGAGGAAGCATTGGCCGGGAGCGCTTAAACTTTGGGCGGAACTTGAAAAAAACGGAGATATATATAAAAAGGAGTATGAAGGTTTATATTGCGTCGGATGCGAAAAATTTTTAACGGAAAAAGACTTAGTTGACGGAGAATGTCCTTTACATAAAAAGCCTCCTGAAAGAGTGTCGGAGGAAAATTATTTTTTCCGTCTTTCAAGATATGCGCGAGAAGTGGAAGTCGCGATAGTGAGCGGAATAATTAAAATTCTGCCGGAGGAGAGAAAAAACGAAGTGCTTGCTTTTGTGAGAGAAGGACTTGAAGACGTAAGTTTCAGCCGTTCCAATAAATCCGTCCCGTGGGGAATACCAATACCAAATAGCGACCAAACGATGTATGTGTGGTGTGACGGACTTTCTAATTATTTATCGGCTGTTGGTTATGGGAGAAACGCCAGAAATTTCAATAAGTGGTGGCCGGCGGACATGCATTTGGTAGGTAAAGACATTATAAGGTTTCACGCTATTTACTGGCCGGCGATGCTGATGTCTGCCAAGTTGTCATTGCCAAAATCCGTGATGGTTCACGGATTTGTGACGGTTGACGGGCAGAAAATGTCCAAAACGCTCGGAAACGTGATTGATCCATTTGAAGCGGTTAAAAAATACGGCTCGGATCCGCTTCGCTACTATTTGCTTCGCGAAATACCTTCCGACGATGACGGTGATTTTTCGTGGAGCAAGCTGAAAAACAGATATAACAATGATTTGGCGAAAGGAATCGGCAATTTCGTCTCTCGCGTGGCAAACTTGGTCAAAGGAGAAAAACTGGCGGTGGGGTCGTCTGTGTCAAAAGAAGTCAGAGATGAAATACGGAGAATGAAAGCGAGAGTAGAGAAGCATATTAGCGAGTTTCATTTACATGATGCGCTTGCGGCCATATTTGATTTAATTAAGTTCGGAGACGGGTATATTAACGAAACCGAACCTTGGAAGAATCCGGGTTTGAAAATATCACGTGATCTCGCAGAACTCGCCGTGGAGATAGGGAAAGCGCTAACGCCATTTATGCCTGAAACGGCCGAGAAGATACTTAAAGCATTCCCAGTGAGAGCAGGTTACATCATCCCGAAGAAAATAAAGCCGCTTTTTCCCCGAGCAGAATGAAACCGAAATTTATTGATTCCCACGCGCATGTGCAATTTGCCGATTATGACGCGGATAGAGAAGAGGTGATAAAAAAAGCGCTAGCCGCCGGCGTATGGATGATTAATTCCGGTTCAGATTTAAGCAACTCGGCGGGAGCCGTAGAGCTTGCCGAGAAGTATGAAGAAGGGGTTTATGCGACTGTTGGAATTCATCCTTCAGAATCTGCCAAACTTCACGGTCGTGAAGATTGGCAGAGATCGTTAAGAATGCTGGCCGAGAATCCGAAGTGCGTTGCTGTCGGAGAGTGCGGGCTTGAGTATTTCAGTGATACAGACAACAAAGGCGAGCAGAAAGAATTATTTATAAAACAAATGGAGATCTCGGACGAGGTTAAGAAACCGCTCGTCATTCACTGTCGGGATGCTTACGACGATTTATACGGCATTCTTAAAGAGAATGAAAATCTTTTACTTGCGAATAGACCGGCGTTAATGCATTTTTTTTCGGGAATGGAACGCGACGCGGAACGTTTTTTGGATATGGGATTTGTTTTCTCTTTTGGCGGGGCGACAACTTTTTCGTCTCGGCGAGCCGGAGGCGAGGCGGGTTCTTCTAAACCAAACAAAACGAACTTCGGTCCACTTATCAAAAAACTGCCGCTCTCGGCGATACTTTTGGAGACAGACTGTCCTTACGTAACGCCCGAGCCTTACAGAGGAAAAAGAAACGAACCTTCATTCGTGACTTACGTGGCGATGAAAATGGCGGAAATCAAAGGGGTTAGCGTAGAAAAATTGGCGGAAGCTACGACGGAAAACGCCCTTAAGTTTTTTGCAATAGACGGGGCAAGTCGCTAAAATGGGATTAATAAACGACGGAAAATGCAGAGAACCGGAAAGAAAAATCCGCCAAAGGAATATCCTTTCAGCAAAGTCCAGAAAAAGTGGTCCGATTATTGGATAAAGAGAAAAACTTACCAGCCGGACATAGCGAGAGCAAAGGCTCCCTACTATAACTTGATGATGTTCCCTTATCCTTCCGCCGAAGGGTTGCATGTAGGGAATGTGTATGCTTTTACCGGTTCGGACATTTACGGACGGTTTATGAGGATGAAGGGAAACGACGTGTTTGAGCCGATAGGGCTAGACGGGTTTGGAATACACTCGGAAAATTATGCGCTCAAGAAAGGGGTGCATCCGGTAAGTCAGGCGAAAGTTGCCGAGAAAAATTTTTACCATCAGCTCCAAATGATCGGAAATGGGTTTGCGTGGGACAACCGTTTGGAGACTTATGACCCCGAATATTACAAGTGGACGCAATGGCTTTTTGTCCAGATGTTCAAAAACGGTCTCGCGTATCTAAAAAGAGCGCCGGTCAATTGGTGTCCGTCGTGCAAGACTGTTTTGGCTGACGAACAGGTTATAGCGGGAAGATGCGAGAGGTGCGACAGCGAAGTCACGAGAAAAGAGCTGGAGCAGTGGTTCTTTGGCATTACGAAATACGCCTCTAAACTTTTAAGAAACCTGGATAAAATTGACTGGTCGGAGAAGGTGAAAATCGCGCAAAGGAATTGGATAGGCAAATCGGAAGGGCACAAAGCGGATTTTATGATTATCGGCGCAGGCCTCGCGAAGCCGGTCAAAGCGGAAATCTTCACGACGCGGGCGGATACTATGCTTGGAGCAACGTTTATCGTCATAGCGCCAGACGCTGAACTTTTGGAGAAGTTAAAACCGGCGATTTCAAATCAAAAAGAATTGGAAGAATATGCTTGGGCCGTTCAAAATAAACCGGAAGCGGAAAGAATATCCGAACTTACAGCCAAAACCGGAATAGAACTGAAAGGCGTGAAGGCGATAAATCCGGCAAACGGAATGGAGATACCAGTTTGGGTGTCGGACTACGTTCTTTCGGGCTACGGAACGGGGGCAATAATGGCCGTGCCCGCTTATGATGAGAGAGACTTGGAATTTGCCGAGAAGTTTAATTTACCGGTCGTTAAAGCACCACTCGTTCCCAAAGAGAAAATAGCGAAACAGATTCATGGAAGATCGGCTACCCAATACAGATTAAGGGACTGGCTTATTTCAAGACAGAGATATTGGGGACCGCCGATTCCTTTAATTTACTGCAAGAATTGCGCGGAGAAAATAAAAGCCGCGAAGGGGAAGGAAAGGAAAAGATATAACGCGGGGGAGCTTTTGAACCCGGGATGGTTTTCCGTTTCGGAAAACAAATTGCCGATTCTTCTGCCTTACGTTAAAGAATTCCGTCCCACGGGAACGGGGGAATCGCCTTTGGCTTCTATTAAATCTTTTAAAAACGTAAAGTGTCCAAAGTGCGGAGGGGCGGCCGAAAGAGAAACGGATGTTTCGGATACATTCCTTGATTCTTCTTGGTATTATCTGAGATATCCGTCGCTTAAATCAAAAAAGGCGGCATTTGATAAAAGAATAACCAAAAAGTGGCTACCGGTTAACATGTATCTCGGCGGGGCGGAACACTCCGTGTTGCATCTTTTGTATTCAAGGTTTGTGACGATGGCTTTGAAAGACATGGGTTACATAGATTTTGAAGAGCCTTTCACCAAATTCAGAGCGCATGGATTAATCATTCGGGACGGAGCAAAGATGAGTAAGTCTAAAGGCAACGTGGTGAATCCGGATGAATACATTAAAGAATTCGGAGCGGACGCCTTGAGGCTTCACTTGATGTTTTTGGGGCCGCTTGAAGAAGGGGGCGATTTTCGCGATGCGGGAATGGTCGGCATAACAAGGTTTTTGGGAAGAGTTTGGTCGTTCGGCACGAGCTTTAGAGGCAAAGAGAAAGATTTATCGCGTCATATGCATAAGACGATAAAGGAAGTAACCGAAGACATTGGAACTCTAAAATATAATACGGCTATCGCGGAACTTATGATTGCCTTAAATATTTTTACGGAGAATCCGGAAGCAGTCACCAAAAAAGATTTTGAAACGTTTCTTGTTTTACTTGCGCCGCTTGCGCCATATATCGCTGAAGAGCTATGGGAGATTATCGGCAATAGGCCGAGCATTCATAAAGCAAAATGGCCGGAATATGACAAGAAAGCTTTGAAGCAGGATACGTTTACGCTTGTTGTCCAAATAAACGGAAAAACGCGTCATACCGTAAAAGCGGCGAGGGGACTTAGCGAAAAGGACGCTTTAGAGATTGCTCTTACGGAAGAGAGAGTGAGAGATCTGATAGGAGAGGCGAATATCAAAAAAACGTTTTTTGTGCCGGAGAGGCTCATAAATATTTTGATATAAATTGCCGCTCCTAGCCTGGCGGCAGGCAAGACACTTGACATTTAGTCAAAAATATGCTTTGTTTAAAAGATGGCACCTACTAATAAACAGCTGTTAATACTTCTAATTTTACTTATTGTTTTCTTCGGATTTGGTTTTGTGGCCAAACATACCATAGCGGCTTTTAAGGAAGTTTCACTCGCTTCGCTTAATATGGCGGGCGTGGAAACAGATGCTTCGTTTGGGATGATTCCGGCTAAAATTAAGGGTCTTACCGCCGACATTCACAACGGCGAGGTAACTCTTACTTGGAGCCCTATCATGAAGGCGAAGCTTAACGGATATCGTATCTACAGAGGGACTTCTACCGATAATTTACTCATAATCGGCGGGAGCAGCCAACCGGGTTTTGAAGATAAAGAAGCCAAATCGGGCGGGACATATTATTACAGAGTCGCGGCGATAAACGATCTGGGAGAAGGACATCTTTCTACTCCGCTTACGGTGAAAGTAAAATAAGTAAACAAAAAACGGCGAAAAGCCGTTTTTTGGTAATTGGCGGAGGCGGGAGGAATCTCACTGCTCGCGGCGGCTTTCAGCCGGCTGCACTTTAGAAACCCTCGGTTTCTAATATCTTCCTACGCGGGAAAACTTTTAGAAAGTTTTCCCGACCCCTTGAAACGTTCAAATCATCTTTATTCGTATCATAGGATAACTCCAAGCGGATCCATTTGCGGAGGGTAGAGGATTTGAACCTCTGAGGGGATCTCTCCCCAACCGCATTTCAAGTGCGGCGCAATAGACCACTATGCGAACCCTCCGAGTTTCTTATAACATAAATATTTGTTTTTCATCAAAAATCTCCTACAATGGATTCTGTTTTAGAAAGATGGTTTACTTCGGGCCCATAGCTCATTTGGTAGAGCGTTCGCATGGCATGCGAAAGGCGAGGGGTTCAAATCCCCTTGGGTCCACTAAAATAAAACCCCCGCAATGCGGGGGTTTTAAAATCTAAGAAAAAGTTATTCGGAGAAGAGAACGAAATGGATAAACGGCGAAGCGTCGTCCCAGTCTCTATTAAGGTGTCCAAACCCGAGACTCCATCTCTCGTCGCCCATATAGTTGCAATACATAAACGGGATGATCTGATGGCCTTGTAGATCTTGCCAAATCGTTCCGGGAAAGACGAGGGAATATTTTCCCCACTCTTTCGGTATCTGGGACTGGTTGCGAAGCAAAAGCTCGGCGAGCCTCTGACCATGGTTAGCTCGGAGGTATTTTGCTCGCATTCTTAATTGTTCACCGGATATGTGAGATTCGTTCCTGTAGAAAACTTCAGCGAGCTCAAGACGGAGTCTCCCGATTTTTGCGGGAATATCGGACGCTTCATTTTCAAGAAGCTTCCATCCATCTTTTGTCTTATCGATATCAAATCCGACCGGGACAAGCGTCAGAGTGAAAGGCAATTTTACGTTTGCACGCATAGATATACCTCCTTTTTCTGCTGATGAAAAAGTCTTTAAAAGACCCAACAGAGGGAGGGTGACGTATAATTGGTAATTGGTCAATGGCTGTGGATAAGTCCTAGGAAGAGTCCTTTTAGACTTTCTGGGACTTGACATACCCTATTGTATTGTATCGCAGACTCTTTTATCTTTTAGATAAGTATTTTTGTTCGGCCGGTCGAGCTTGGCAAGGAACGAAGATAAAAAATAGGGTGATAAATTGTTCTTTGAGCGGCTAAATATAAATCAACTAATTATCATTAAAATAAAAATTATGAAGAGAATTCTTTTAAGCGGAGGAATCATTCTTTCCGTGGTGGGTGTTGTTGCTGGCGCGACTTACGCGGCTTGGCAAGCGCAGGATACTATTGGTGGGAACACTGTTAGCACTGCTGTGCTTCAGATAGATGCTAATGGAGCAGGGAAGACTGATCCTTATGCGGTTCCACTTCCTTTTAGTTTAACGAATGTAATACCTGGTTATGTGAGCACTGACGAAGAACGGGCGATTATTGAAAACAAGAGTGGTGTCCCGATGGATCTCTACATGTATGTAGGCGGTGCTGGCGGCTCTGCTTGTTCAGCAGCTAAACTTGCATGGCAATCTAGTAATCCTGGAGGATCAGTTTTGAAAGGATATCAGGCAGAAGCGTGGCCAACTAGCGCCGGACTTATGAGTCAGACTAGTGGTGTAAAAGGTGCTACTGGTAACTTTACTCTTATTTATAACAACGATAATCCAGTTCTTTCCAATCTCTGGGGAGCCGGTAATAGAGTTAAGATTGCAGATGCGGCTAATTTCCAACCAGATGATGGCGTTACAGGATTTGGAAATGACACTATCGCTGTTCGTCAGGTACTTGGTTTCGCAACAGATGCTCCTAATAATCTTCAGGGAACATCTTGTAATTGGACGTTGTATTTTGTTGGCGAAACTGTTAATCCGTAATTTAGTCTTTTCTCCGACCCGCCTTTGGGCGGGTCGGATGGTGTGAGGATTATATCCTAAATGCTCAAGAAAATAGTCTCAACGACAGTTGTAGTTTTGTTTCTTGCCATTGCTGGCTTGGTGCTTTTATCAAGTCTTCAAATTCCGGGTATTCCTAAGGCGCTCGTTGTGCAAACCGGTTCAATGGAACCGGCAATAAAAACAGGCAGTGTGGTTTTTGTGAGTCCGACTGATGTTTACAAAGAGGGCGATGTTATTACTTTTAAACGCGCCGGAAGTTCGCTTGATGCTCCGGTAACACACCGCATTGTAGGGGTTAAAGCGGAGGAAGGAGAGTATGTTTTTATAACCAAGGGCGATGCCAATAACGTTGAAGATATTGCGGAAGTCAGACAAAGTGAGGTTTTGGGTAAAGTCATTTTCAATATTCCTTATGTTGGTTGGGTTTTGGATTTTGCAAAAAAACCTCTGGGTTTTGCCACGTTTATAGGTATTCCGGCAGTTTTCGTCATATCTGACGAAACTCGGAAAATAATAAAGGAAATCAAAAAGAAAAAGAACGAGGCCAAAAAAGAAGAAGAATGAAAAGTTGGAAAATCATAAAGAGAAGGAAAGAAGCGATAAAAAGTTTCTCGCTTAGTTGGCCGTCTATAATTTTGGCCTTTTGCGTGGTTTTTAATTTTGCGAGTTTCAGGGTTGGCTATACTCATGCCGCTTGGACGGCAACCGCTGAAATGCCGGGTAATTCGGTAACAACGGGAGTGTGGGGGGTGGTGTTAAATGAAATATTGCCTAATCCGGAGGGCGATGACACACAAATAGGCGCTTTAGGCGAATGGGTAGAATTTTATAATAACGGTAATTTGCCGGTTGAACTTGCCAATTATTATGTTAAGAACGCTGAAGACGATAAGATAACGATTGCTTCAACAAATACTTGGAATAATGAAACCGAAATACCATCGCATGGATGGGTGGTTCTTTTTATGGATGGAGATATTTTGAATAACGAAGGAGACATAGTCGGTTTTTATAATCCGAGCAATATACTTATAGATGAATATAGTTTCACTCCTGCGAGCGGTGACGATAATGAGGGCAAGTCTTATGCAAGGATTCCCGACGGAGTAGGCAATTGGGTGGATCCGGTTCCAACATTAGGCGCGCCGAACAGATTAGAGGAGATTTCTGGGGAGTCTGTCCCAGAGGCGGTAACGGGGGGAGGAAAAGAATCAATTTTAGCGCCAGAGCTTGAAGCATTTGAAGAAACGGAAGAGCTGACAAGTGAGGCCGAATTTTCAGGCCAACAGTCATTAGATGAAGGGAGCAGCGAAACGGACGATGAAGAAATTAACGTTATTGATAGCGAAGAAGAAATTGTGGGAGGTGACCAAACCTCGCCGAATGACGGGGTAGGCCTGCCTAATGATGAAATTAGTGATGAAACCAGCTTGTCCGAAGGAGAGGAGAATCTGTCCACCGATAAAATAAATTCATCCGAGGAAGCAAGCGATGCGGATATTAATACTGTTAATACTAATGAACAAATTGGTTCGGTTGACGATGGGACGAGCAGTGATGTGAAAACTGAAGATCCCGCTCCGATTATAGAACTGCAACCTACGCCGGAATCTCCTGTGCCCCCGACACCGGAACCGACTCCGACTACATCAGACGGCGGAGCGACCGAATAAAGCCATGACAAGAACATTCCGAAAAACAACGAAGATTTTACTGCCGGCAATGGCTTTTGCCGTGTCTTTGCTTTTGATACCAAACGTGAAAGCAGCGGAAGGGTTCGTGATAACCGGCGATCTGCCTTTCACGAATACTAATTTAGTTCCGGGCGGAGTTGTGACGAAAACAATAACCGTTCAGAACAATTTTGGCGTTGATAAAAAACTGGGGTTAAGCGCCACGGGGAGCGACTCGTCCGGCCTTGCTTCGCAAATTACGCTTAAGGTGACGGGAGACGGCGCGAATTATGAAGAGTCCTTTGACGAATTTTTGAAAGGCAATTGGATATTTATTTCAACTATTTCTGCGGGTGCCTCCAAAACACATACCCTAACTCTTACGTTTGCCGCCGATGCTCTCCAGAATGAATACGAAGGTAAATCGCTTACTTTTGATTTAAACGTGGGCTCTTGTGACGTAAACGATTCCGCTTGCACGATAATCAGTGTCGGGCCGGAGCAAGGCACAGGCGGAGGAGGAGGCGGAGCGGGATATAACGATATCCGGCTTATAATTTCAAACGATAGAAACGATGAGCCTGTTTTGCAAGGCGGAGATCCGCAAACGGCAACGGTAATTGTTCGCTGGAACACAAATATTCCGGCTTCAAGCCAAGTGGTTTACGGCTTGTCTGGCGGGAGTTATGTTTTAGACCTCAATAACTTACCGAATCTTGGTTATCCTTTGGGAACTTCGGAAATTAACATATCGCCGAAAGTTACAAATCACATAGTCGCGCTTACGGGACTTACACCCGGGGAAACTTATAAGTATCGCGTTGTATCTCGCGCTTCACCGCCGACCGTGAGTTTTGAAAAAGAATTTACCGTGCCGGTTTCCGGCGAGACCGATATTCAAGGGGGAAGGTTGAGTTTAGGTGGTTCCGAACAAGCCGGAGGTATTAATTCAGCTCCGAGCGGAACTGGTGGAAATGAAGAGCAAGTGGGTGACGAAAATAATTTGCCGATTAGCGAAAGCAATGATAACGCGAGGGGTCTTGCAACCATTCTCGCGGCAATGGGCAATTGGTTTTCCAAGTATTGGTGGATGATACTTATTGTCATTTTTGTCCTTGTTATCGGTTATTTGATTGGACGATTTGCCAAGAGTAGAAAAAGGAAAGCGGAGTAAGTTTTAGAGACGATAAACAGGCGGCAATCACCGCCTGTTTGCGTGTATACTAAAAAGTGGTTTAAATATGAAATATAGATGGGGCCGTTAGCTCAATTGGTAGAGCGCGTCATTTGCAATGACGAGGTAAGGAGTTCGAATCTCCTACGGTCCACAAATGAAAAACAAAACCATTCCGAATTATGCCGAAGACGGAAATGAAAAATTAAGCGCGCTTCTTTACGATAATCTTGCCGCAAACAAGTTTTTTCTTGAAGCTCTGCTGATCGCGAAGGACAATAGTAGTGGCCGAATATGGCTAATCGGAAGCGGCGTCTATAAAACGCTGATAAATATTCTTTACGGCCAATCTCATATCATAAAAGATTGGGATTTTATAGTTGAAAAGTTGAACACAAATCTGTTTGTTGATAAAGGATGGACTTTGGGCAGCTCTAATCCAGTTGTCATAAACGGGAACGCGGGTTTGGTGGTATAATTCATTCAAGTGATTAAAAGTCGTTCTTCTGCGGGATTTACCCTTTTTGAAATACTCATAGTCATGGCGTTCGTGGCCATTATCGGTTCGGTCGGTTTGGGGTACTACTTTGGTTATTACAGGCAGACGATACTTCGGACGACGACGGAAGAAGTTACCGCTTTTCTTTACGAAACTCAGCAAAAATCCATCGGACAACAGGACGGGAGCCAATGGGGAGTTCATTTTGAAAATCCATTGGACGGGACTCCTTTTTATGCCTCTTTCAAAGGAGCATCTTATTCTATGCCGGTGGAACAGAAATTTTTGAGTGACGCGCTTGATTTTTCATATCCCGCGGACGGAGTGAATTTTGATATAGTATTCAATAAGATTAGCGGGCAGACTTCCGATGGAGAGTATAAAAAAGTTTATATAACGCTTCCGGGGGTGGCGACCAAGGCCGTCAAGGTGTCCCCTTTGGGAGTCGTGTCGCAGGACGATGGAGAAGTCGGCTGGTGGAAGTTTGATGAAGGGACCGGAACAACGGCGATAGATAATTCAGGATACGCAAACTCGGGAATTATTTCGGGAGCGATTTTTGTTGCGGAAGAGAGTTGTAAAAGCGAGACGTGTCTTAGTTTTGACGGAATGGATGATTATGTAAATACTGCTCTTAATTTATCGGGAACAAGCGATTATACGGTTGCTTTGTGGGTAAACGTTTCTTCGTCTTTTGCGGACGGTAAATATGACAGATTTATCGGTACGCAATCGTGGGATGTGGGGAGATTGGGATTAATGATGCTTCCGAGCGGAGAATACCAAGTAAACGCTTATTTCGGCCCGGGCTACGATTATTGGCTTGGGTCGGGAGTAACTATGCCGAAAGATACTTGGGTGCATTTGGCTGCTACTTTTGACAAAGACGGACTAGAGGAAATTTATTATAACGGAGAAAAGAAAGGTTCAATAAGTATAGCTCCAGCTTCCGCAATGAGCTGGCTTGATGAGCCTTTCAGAGTTGCTTGCGGAGTAAACGGCAGTGTTTATCAGCCGCATAAAGGATATATTGACGATGTACGCGTTTATGATCGCGCGCTTTCGGCAGAGGAAATAAAGAAGATATACGAGACAACTAGATAAAGACAATATCCGCTGTCTCCCGACCCCTTGAAACGTTCAAATCATCTTTATTCGTATCATAGGATAACTCCAAGCGGATCCATTTGCGGAGGGTAGAGGATTTGAACCTCTGAGGGGATCTCTCCCCAACCGCATTTCGAGTGCGGCGCACTAGACCACTATGCGAACCCTCCATGCATGGAGCGCACTAAACCCCTGCCTGCTGGCAGGCAGGACTATGCGAACTCTCCAATACTCGTGAGCATAGTGAATTTCGGGACTTTTGTGAAGACGTTTGACGAAAGATCCATTAAAATGATAGGTTTCCGGAAAGTTCTTTAAAGAAAGGGATGACATAAAGTGGCAGAAACAGTCAAAGATGTGCCGATATCTTCAACCGAACTTATCTTGCAGATATGGGAAAGGATGAAGAACATCCTTGGGGGACGGCAAATATCCTTTGCGACAGACAGCGATCCGATAGCTGAGATAGCAAATGACAGCGACGGGCACAGAACACGGATTGGTTACATGCGTTACACGCACGTAGCGCTCATAAAGGCTGGAGAGAGAAACTTTCTTCTTGCGCGGGGCATAAAGCACGGGCAATATCCAGCCGAGCTTTACGACAGCGACCTTACCGCGTGCCCGATTGAGGAAGAAGAGCTTGCAGATGATGAAGAGGAACTTCTTGTCAAGGTGAATAACGCTCTTTCGCGTTCCGTCTACTTCAGATACTCGCTCGTTTTTACCAAAATGGATGGGGATCTAATGGTTACCGATTCACATTTGGCGCAATCTGTAGTCCAAAAAATGCGAACGATTGAATCAGCTCTTGTCGCGGTAGATCCGGAATACGGAAGTAATATCCTCCTGTCTACGCTCACGCCGGTCGTGAATCGGACGACCAAGTATTATCCCGACGCGCCGGGAAAATTGGCAGACGTTCTCATAGAGGTGCTCAAGGAAAGCCGCTTTTAGCGGCTTTTAAAATAGGTGTGTTAGAATCAGCTTAATGGAAAAGCGGGCGACCAAGCTTAAATATTATTTTTTGCAAGATATAAATCCGGTAGTGCGATTTCTTATTTTATCGGATACTATCATGGTTGGCGCCTCGGGGCTTTTAGGGCCGATATTTGCACTTTTCATAGCTGATTTCATACAGGGAGGGAACGAGATGGTTGCGGGGCTCGCGGCCGGAATATATTTAATTGCAAAGAGCGTTTTCCAAATACCGATTGCATATCTCATAGATAAAATCCGAGGAGAAAAAGATGATTTTTGGCTGATGTTTATTTTTTCGCTAATTATCGCTTTGTCGCCTCTTTTATATTTGATCGTAAATACTCCGCTTGAACTCTATGTCGTTCAGTTTATTCTCGGCGTTTGCACCGCTTTTACGTTTCCCACCTTTATGGCGATATTTACGAAACATATCGATAGGGGAAGAGAAGGAACGGAATGGGGAGCTTATTTTACTCTTACTGACCTCATAAGCGCCGCACTTGCTGCTCTCGGCGGATACATTGCAAGCACGAACGGTTTTCGTCCACTTATTATTATCGTAGTAGGTTTTTCAATTATTGGAGCATTTATGTTGTTCCCGATAAGACCTTACATCAAATTAAAACCGGAAACAGTCAAAACCGCGTCTTAGTTGATGGTTTTTGTGCTATAATCTTTTTAGAATAATGAGATTTCGTTTCGGAAATCTTTTGAAGTTTTATTCCAAGGGCTTCACGTTAGTTGAGCTTTTGATATATTCAATGATTTTTACCGTAGCGGCGGGACTTTTAACGGGAATTTTGATCGCCGTTTCCGGAATACAGACGAGAGAAAATGCCGCTTTTGAAGTTACGAGACAACTGCAGTTTGTGACGCAGAAAATTCAATACGCGATAAGAGACGCGAGCGTGGTTGAGGGAGTATATGAAGGAGATACCGAGGGCACGGAATGCACCGAGTTTTGTTCAATAAAATTGAGAGTGGAAGATCCGACACTTGACCCGACGATAATCAGCTCGGATATCGGAGGCGTTTACATAAGGGAAGGTGTCAGGCCGAAAGCGGCTTTGACGACCGCCGATGTGCGAATATCATCTTTAGTTTTTACTAAAGTAGGAAATCCGGGCGGACTTTCAACGGTTACCGTGGATCTCGCGATGATATTCAATCCGGATGACCCGAAATTGAGAGTGGAAAAACATTTGGCTTCGGCCATAGCGCACGTATCGGCGGCAACGTTTGACTCCGACCTTTTACCGGACGAAACGGAAACGAGAAATATCGGCGGAACATCTCTTAAATGGAACAATCTTGTTCTCTCGGGAGGGGTAACCGTAACAGGCCCCGATTCAATAGGAGAGCAGGTAGGACTGTCAATGGCGAGAGGGGCTTCTCATGGCCTATCGGCCATCAGCCAATATTACGTAACGTCAACACCTTACGATGAGTACGGGCAAAGATATGACATTGGCGGGACGCCGATGCTTTATTTGGAAGGAGACATTGGACAATCCTCAAGGAGGGCATACTTCACGAATACGAATTTGGGAATAGGGACGACAAATCCCGATTATAAATTGGATATAAATTCTTCTGTTGATTATCTCACGTTAAGATTAGGCGGCAGCGGTATCCCGTTATTAAAGTTTGCGAACCAAGATTATAATTCCGGAAATGGGGCGGAATTATATCAAAAAGACGAAGGAACCCTGCTCATTAATACTAACAGCACAACAACGGCCATATCGATCTTGGCTTCTGGCAATGTCGGCATAGGAGTAGCGAATCCTGGTAGTTATAAGCTATATGTCGACGGAACCTCATATTTTGCTGGTAACGCTTACTTTACTGCCGATGTTTCCGCGTTGTCTTTTACCGACCGCACACCGTATCCGGAAAATTTAGGTGTTGCTTATAACGCAGTCCTTTCAATGAAGCGTCTGCCCGATGGGGAATATAATCCGACGGACAAAGAACGCCAGCTTGACCATTTTTCGCTTACGGATTTCGTTCGCGGAACGGACGGTAACCGTGACCTGTCAGCAACGGTCTCGGCACAAAATGAAGTAATAAAAGATTTAATAAAAAGAATAAAAGAACTTGAAGCGAAAATAAAATAGTTGGAAAATAAAACAATGAAGAAATCTTTAAATATAGTTCTAATTGTAGTTGTTGCATTTGTCGTTCTTGCTATTACTGCAGGTGTTTTGTTTTCTATCTGTTACAGGCCTTATATGGCGGTTTATCTTACGACAGGAAATATTTATTTTGGAAAGACAAGTTTTTTCCCGTGCGTAAAAATGCGGGATCCGTGGTTTTTACAACAATCGGAGAACGGAGGTTTAAGTCTTCAAAAATTTTCCGATGCCGTTTGGGCGCCTAAAGGCGGAATGAAAATTAACAGGAAACAGATAGTCTTTATGTCTAAATTATCCGATGTAAGTCCCATAATCGCAACGATGGAAGGAAGAAGCCTCCCATCGCAGCAAATGCTTCAAAATAACTTGCCTGAAACGGACAATGAAGAAGTAAAGAAAGATTAACGAGAGGCGGCACTTACGAAAATAATTTGGCGGGGATGAAGCGGCTTTAAAACTTTAGCCGCTTCTTTTATCGTTCCGCCGGAGGTTATGACATCGTCCAAAATGATTATTGCGGAATCGCGCGGAATTGTTTTGGCTTTGTGAGAGAGGGAGAAACAGTCAAGCACGTTCAGTAATCGAATTTTATCATCCGTGATTTCGCTTTGGGGAGGAGTCCACTTTTGACGCTTTAAAGCTTTGACTACGGGAATTTGCAGATGGCGGCCAATAACTTTTGCCAATATCTCCGACTGATTAAAACCGCGTCGCATATTTTTAAAAAAATGAATGGGAATTGGGACAATGAAAACATCTTTATTGCCTTTGATAATTTGCGCGAATCCCGAAATCTCAAGATGTTTTAACATAATTTTCCCGATTGATTCGCTAGCTTTCCAAACGCGTTTATATTTCATGGCCTTAATGAGGCTCTGTATGGCGGAATCTTTATAATCCGTTGCGGCAAACAGAAAACGTTCGCCGAGTTTTTTGGGAGCCTTGCGGATGATAATTGATTTTTCGCAGTAGTCGCACAAGAGTCTCGCGTCAGTAACGTCCTTACCGCAATGCGCGCAAATACCGGGCATTATGACGTCTAAAACGCTTTGAAACGCGCTTATAAATTTTGTTGTGAGTTCGTGCTTCATAGCAGTAAGTTATATAATGAACATTATAGATATGGACGGCTATTAAACATACCATAGATGCCGAGCTTATTTGGGAAATTCTTTGGCAAAAAGACTGTACAGGCAACAAAAGGGCCTGTTCTTGGAGTAGATATCGGCACTGTTTCCGTAAAAATAGTGGAGATGGATGCGCGTCAGGGACAACCGAATGTCCTAAATTACGGGATGATTGAATCGCCGGATTATCTGGAACGCGTTAACAGCGTGTTACAGACGAGCTCTCTAAACGTAGCCGATGGCGCTGCATCGGAGATGATCCGGACACTTATTACTCAAATGGGAACTAAAACGAGGGATGTAGTTGCGGCTGTTCCGTCGTTTGCGGCGTTTACGTCTATTATAGATCTGCCGACGATGAATGCTGAAGAGACGGCAAAGGCGGTTCCTTATCAAGCGCGTTCTCTCGTGCCCTTGCCGATGTCCGACGTAACCATAGATTGGATGCCCATCGGTCAGTTTGAGGATCGGGCGGGAACGAAAACTCAAAGAGTGCTTTTGATTTCCGTTCCGAACGAACAAATCAACGCTCATAAGGCAGTTTTTAAGAGAGCGGGATTAAATTTAAAAATGCTTGAAGTTGAAGGGCTAAGTCTTGCTCGCTCGCTTACTTACGGCACAAAAGAGGATGTTTTGATATTTGATATAGGGGCTTTCACGAGCACGGTTGCCATTGCCGGAAGTGGAATGCTCAAATACGCGATCCAGACCGATTTTGCGAGTAATTCTTTAACCCAGTCACTTGCAAAGGGATTGGGAATAAACGTAAGAAGAGCGGAAACGCTTAAAAAGCAAAGAGGACTCATGGGTATGGCGGGAGAATACGGATTATCCACACTAATGACGCCTTTTATTGATGTTATACTTAACGAAGGAAGAAAAGCCAAAGACATATTTGAAAAAGGAGGCGGCAAAATATCCAAAGTGCTTCTTGCCGGAGGAGGAGGCGGGATGCAAGGTCTCGCCGATTATGCGGGGAGACAGCTTGGGGTTCCGACTATGGGGGCCGACCCGTGGAACGCCGTGTCTTATCCGTTGCAGTTCGCGCCTTTGTTCCAGTCGGTCGCATCGCGTTTTTCCGTGGCGGTTGGCGTCGGAATGAAGTCTTATATTTAAAAAATGGCAGATAATTTAGGAACAAGCAGGGGGGCAATTCCATGGAAAGCGCTGGTTTTCTCGGCGGTTGTTTTCGGGCTTGCAATCATAGTCTATGCGGGGCTGACATTTGGCTATAAACCGTTTGTTTCGGCTTCAATTAAAAGCGCTGAAGACAGAATGGCCGAACTTGACTATATTGCTCCGCAAGGGGAAGCGGAGGCGGAGTTCGTTCAGTTTTATTCGCAGCTCACGAATATAAAAAATCTTTTGTCGGCTCACGTGGCTGTAATGCCATTTTTCAATATGCTTGAGACAAACACGATGGCAGATGTGGGATTTTCAGGCGCAACGATAAATGTTCTCACAAAGATGGCGAACATGAGCGGCTTTGCAAAGTCATACGACGTTCTTGCGGGACAAATGGCCGTATATGAAAGCGCCTTGGGCGTTAACAAGGTTACGATTTCATCGGCACGATTGGCGGATGAATTAGTCAGATTTGAATTAAGAGCGGACCTTTCGCCGGATTTATTCAAATTCATTCCGCCAACCGTGCCGCCTATAGAACAGCCGATAGAACAACCTAACAGCTGATGAAAGAATCAACGCAAAGATTATTAGTGTCACTCGGAAGCTTAGTATTGTTGGCTGCCGCTCTTTACGTCTATGCCGCGCTTATAAGACCGCAATATGCGGTGATTCAAGAATTAAGAGGAAAGAGGCAAACAATAACGACGCTTCTGGCGGATTATGAAACAGCAGTGCAGGAAAAAAACAAGGTGCTCGCGAGATTTGAAAGTATTTCCGGATTACAAGAATCTTTTTCAGAAGTGGTTCCGCCGAAAGAAAATATTCCTTCTCTTTTAAATCAACTTTACGGACTTGCCAAGCTAAACGACATTACTATTGATTCCATTGAGTTTCAGGAACTGCCGATTCAAACAACGACCGCCAAGTCGCTTGTAAAACCATATGGAACGGTGCAAGCAACCGTCCGGTGCGCGAGCAAGTATGATGACATGAAAAAATATCTGAGCGCGATTGAAACAAACGTTCGGCTTCTGAACGTAGTGTCCTTGAATGTGACGGGCGGATTTCAAACCAATCCGACGCTCTCGTATACTGTAACGGTTGAAGCTTATTATTTAACGGAGTAAATAAACATGGCAATAATCATTCAAGAAAACGGAAAAAAAGGAGCGCTTGTACCTCTTCTTATAGGGTTTGTGGTTATCGCCGTAATGGGACTTCTCGCGTATTATCTTTTCTTCTCGCCGGCGCCCATCGTAGACATTGTCGGATCGGACAAATATGAGAGCACAGCCGCTTTTTCGAAGGCGACTCTTGATGTTGATTCCGTGATAAATTCGCCAGTTTGGAACGCTCTTCAAACTGCATCGCCTGTTCCGGCCCTTATAACGCAAATCATTTCTGTTAGGGAGAATCCCTTCCAGTCGCCTTAAAGAAGTTAAAAATGGACTCTCGCACGCTTGCAAACAAATTAGTGGAGAAGACGGTTCTCTCCGATGAACTGGCGCAGAAGATTATTATGGAATCCCAAACCACGGGGAAGTCTTTTGAGGACGTGGTACTGACAAAAAAATTGGTGCCAGACGTAACGCTCGCGCAAGCAAAATCGGAGCTGCTTAAAATCCCTTATCAAAAAGTTGATCCCGCAGTGATTACTGAACAGACGCTTGCGCTCATACCGGAAGAAACAGCGAGAAATTATAAAATAGCTCCGATTAGTTTTTCGAACGGAATGATAGTAGTCGGAATGACTGATCCTGACGATGTAAAGGCGCAGGAAGCGCTTCGCTTTATAGCTAAACAAAACAAAATTTCACTCGGCGTATACGTAATATCAAACGGGGATTGGGAGAAAGTTTTAAGGAGGTACGCTCCTTATGAGAGAGAGATACAAGAGGCCGTGAGGGCAGTAGGAGCGAAACCGGGAACCGTGCCGACTGTCCAACGCGTTGTCTCGCTTGACGAGGAGCATGTTGGCGTAGACGATGCGCCGATAATAAAAATAGTTTCTTCAACGCTAAAAGCGGCCGTGGAACAGCAGGCCTCGGACATTCACATAGAACCGGAGAGGACGAAACTAAGAGTGAGATTTAGAATTGACGGCGCTTTGAGAGAGGTGGCGTCGTTTCCTCTTGAACTTTTGCAGACGATAATCTCAAGAGTAAAAGTTTTATCAGATCTGAAAATAGACGAAACACGCGTTCCACAAGACGGAAGATTCAGGACGGTGATATTCGGACGCGACGTGGATTATCGTGTTTCCACTTTTCCAACCCCTTTGGGAGAGAAGGTTGTTATCCGCGTACTTGACCCGACAGTGGGTCTTAAAGGAATGGCCGATTTGGGACTTACGGGACGAAACGCCGAATGGGTAGAAGAGGCGCTTAAAAAACCTTTCGGAATGGTTCTCGTAACGGGTCCGACAGGGAGCGGAAAAACAACGACTTTATACGCGTTTTTACAGAAACTCAATAAGGAAGACGTAAACATATTGAGTATGGAAGACCCCGTGGAATACTTTGTGGAGGGCGTAAATCAATCGCAAATCAAACCGGAGATTGGATATACTTTCGCGTCGGGTTTGAGACAAGCGCTCCGTCAAGACCCCGACATTATTATGGTCGGCGAAATTCGCGACAACGAAACGGCAGACCTCGCGGTGCAAGCGGCGCTTACGGGGCATATTGTGCTTTCAACTTTGCATACGAATAATGCCGCAGGCGTTATACCTCGCCTTATGGATATGGGAGTCGCGCCGTTTCTTTTGCCACCGGCTTTAAACATCATGCTCGCACAAAGACTTGTGCGCAGGCTTTGCGAGAATTGCAGGAAACCCGAAGAAGCTCCGGCGGAGATACAGAAGATGATTGAGAGCGAAATCGCCAAAATGGCGCCGGAAGTTAAAGCGACACTCAAATATCAGGCGCCTTATAAAATTTACAAGGCGCCCGGGTGCGAAAAATGTAAAGGAAAAGGAACGCTCGGCCGTATTGCGCTTTACGAGGTGATGAAAATGACAAGGGAACTTGAAAACATTATTAACGCGGGAGCAAGCGAAGGAAGAATAATGGATGAAGGAATAAGGCAAGGGATGGTGAGTCTTAGGCAGGATGGAATTGTAAAAGCCTTGGACGGAATCATTTCAATAGAGGAAGTGCTTCGGGAAACGGCGGAAACTTGAGGAATTTTATTGTTATTTTTCTATGTGGAGACGAATATCCGGATTTGTGCAGATTTCTGCTTTCGCGGAAATGATGGTGTAGAGTATAATAAAAATACATGGATTATAAGCAAAAATTAAGCGAGTTGCTTCTTATGACTGCAAAGCAAAACGCCTCCGACCTTCATATTGCCGTCGGCAGAAGACCAACTTTAAGAATTGATGGTGCGCTCATAAGTCTTCAGCAGGAGCCGATACTTACGGCGGAAGACGCGCAGGGACTCGCGCTCGCGCTTCTTACTCCTACTCTAAAAGGGAGACTTATGAAATACGGTGATGTTGACTTTACCTACGCTTTTGAAGATAAGGCGAGGTTCAGGACAAACGTTTATTTTCAAAGAGGGTTCTTGGCGGCAGCGCTTCGGTTAATTCCTGCCACAATTCGTACTATTGAAGAATTGAGGTTGCCGCCGTTACTTCACGAATTTGGAAAACTTTCGCAAGGGTTCGTTTTGGTTGTGGGACCCGCGGGACAAGGCAAATCGACCACGCTTGCCGCGATGCTTGACGAGATTAACCACAAGAGAATGGACCACATTATCACTATTGAGGATCCGATTGAATATCTTTTTGTGCAGGACAAGTCAATTGTCTCCCAAAGAGAGGTCTCAACCGATAGCCCGGATTTTCTTCGCGCCTTGCGCTCGGTTCTTCGCCAGGACCCGGATGTTTTAATGATAGGCGAGATGCGCGACAGGGAATCAATTTCCATCGCGATGACGGCGGCGGAAACGGGGCATTTGGTTTTTTCCACCTTGCACACCAATTCGGCGGCGCAAACGATAGACCGCATAGTGGATTCTTTTCCCGCGGAACAGCAGGACCAAGCGGCTTCGCAGCTCGCGGCTACTCTCGTGGGCATAGTTTCCCAGCGGCTTGTGCCCAAGGTTGATGGAGGAAGAGTTCCGGCATGCGAGGTGATGCTTGCGAATCCGGCTATTAGAAATCTGATTCGCGAGAAGAAATTCTTCCAGATAGATTTGGTTATAGAGACAAGCTTGCAGGAAGGGATGATAACCCTTAACCGTTCGCTCGCGGAGCTTATCAAGAGAAAAGAGATAGCGTTTGAAACGGCTGAGACGCATTCGCTTAACCCGAGTGAACTTAGGCTTTTACTTGAAAGAATCTAATGGCGAGGTTTGAATATCAAGCGAGAAATCAAGCCGGACAATTGCAAGTCGGGTTTATTGAAGCGGAAAACAGAGATGGAGCGGCAGAAAGACTTTTTGCCGACAATTTATACGTTCTAAGTCTCACCGAAGCGGGCAAGAAAGGGGTAGGAACCGCCATCAAAAATATCTTAAATAAGGTATCCCAAAAGGATTTGATGATTTTTACGAGGCAGTTTGCCACCTTGCTCGAATCAGGCACGCCTCTTTCCGAATCGCTCCGAACACTTGCGTCGCAAACACGCAGACCTCTTTTAAGAGAAACGATAACGGAGGTGCAGAGAGAAATTGATTCGGGGCTTTCACTCTCGCAGGCGATGGAGAAAAACGGAAATGTGTTCAGCGAGTTTTATGTGAATATGGTGCGTTCAGCCGAAGTTACCGGAAGAGTTGACGAAGTGATGAGCTTTTTAGCCGATTATTTGGAAAAGCAGACGATACTTGTGTCAAAAGTGCGAAACGCGCTCATATATCCGGTTTTTATGGTACTGCTTTTAATACTTGTGGTTGTTTTTATGTCCGTTATGGTATTCCCGCAAATTGGGAGCGTTTTCCAAGAACTTGGTTCCGATCTGCCTCCGCTGACCAGAGCCTTCATCGGATTCGGCAAGTTTTTGATTAATTGGTGGTGGGCGGCTCTTGCGGGAATCGGCATTGCTATTTTTGTGTTTTTGGATTATTTCAGAAGCAAGGAAGGAAAAGTGCTAATGAATGAAATAATACTTCGTCTGCCGATTGCAAACAGGATGTTAAAAAACATGTATGTGTCCCGTTTCGCCGATTCGGTGTCGGTTCTAACGAGAGGCGGTGTGGCGATAGTGCAGGCGCTTGAAATAACGGCGAGAACGATAGGAAGCGCCGTTTACGGTGAGATACTCAAAGCGACAGCCGATGAAGTGAAAAATGGCGTGCCGCTTTCACAGGCTCTTCTGCGATATCCAAAATATTTTCCTGCGCTCGTGGGCCAAATGCTTGTCGTGGGAGAGAGAACTGGTCAAACGGATACGCTTTTGCGAAAAGTATCCGCCTTTTACGGCAGAGAAGTGGAAGATTTGGTGGGTAGTCTCGTGGAGCTTATTCAACCGGCCCTGATGCTTGTTATCGGAGGAGTCGTGGGGCTCTTGTTTGCCTCAATTCTTACTCCGATTTTTCACTTTATTCAAAATCTTAATTTGTAGGCGGTTTGTGATATAATTAGACATTGAAATGCTTAAGAGATTAAACAGCCAAAAAGAGCTTATTCCGTTCCATACCGGCGGAAATAACGCTCAAAATAGTTCGCGGAATGACGGCGTAGGAAGCTTAAAGTTTGCGGCGGGGTTTACCCTTATAGAGATGGTTATAGTCATTGCCGTCATTGGTATTTTGATGGGGCTCATATTTAGGGGTGTCGGCAGTATTCAACAAAATGCAAGGGATACCAGAAGAGTTGGCGATTTAAGCAATAAAATTCCGACCCAGCTGGAGCTCTATTTTATAAAGTGCGGCCATTATCCGACTACGGGAGATTGCGGGAGTTCAGTATCGGGAGCAGGGGAATTGAGTTGGTCAGACTTGACCAATAAGCTGGGTGAAGTTGTCAACACAAGCGAGGTCCCCGCAAGCCCGAAGGGAGGTGAGTATCAATACCGCTTTGGAGATAGCGGTTTTGAGTATGTTCTTGGTGCCGAAATGGAGAGGCTCGGAACAAACCGAGAAACATCCGGTACAATATTCGGTTTGGACTGTAGCGCTGTTTATTACTGCATAAGGAGCTAATAATGATTCTTCGGACACTATTTCTTTTCATTTTAGGGGCGGCGTTTGGCAGTTTTTTGAATGTGCTTATCTTGCGATATAAAGCGGGTGAAGCGGTTTTTGGGCGTCATCTCGGCGGCAGGTCTGCCTGTCCGAAGTGCGGGAAAATACTTCATTGGTATGAGCTCATACCAATAATGAGTTTTGTAATCCAGGTGGGTCGATGTCGAGGGTGCAAACAAGGCATATCGTTTCAATATCCGATAGTGGAGATAATGTCCGGGGTCATAATGGCGACGATGCCTCTGATTTTCGGGATGACGATACATTCTTTTATTTGGGTTTTGGCGCTTTTAACACTTCTTGCGGCTTCATTTATAGACGCGCGACATTACGTTATTCCGGATGCTCTCGTGATAATTATTACTCTGTGTGGCGTTGCTTCCACGGCGCTTATTGCGGCAGGGAAGGCTATGAGCGCGGAACTTATTCCCGGGACGTTTTTGGGGAGCTACGCCTATATTTTCAGCTTTACCGCTAATCCGTGGCTTGGACATCTTCTCGCCGCGCTTGCGGCAGGTGCCTTTTTTTCGGTGGTGTCTTTGGTTTCAAAAGGGAAAGCAATGGGATGGGGAGACGTTAAATTAGCTACTGCCGTGGGATTTCTCATCGGATGGCCCGACGCCATTATGGCGATTATGATTGCTTTTATTATCGGGTCAGTCGCGGGGATTATAATGCTTGTTACAAAAAAGAAGAAACTTAAAGACGCACTGCCTTTTGGGCCATTTATCGCGATAGGGACAGCAATAATTATTTATTTCGGACAAAGTATAATGGCTTTGTATTTCAAACTTCTTAATTTGGCCGCATGATATGGTTAAAAGGTTTTCTATCAGTGGATTTACACTCGTTGAAATCGTAGTAACGACCGCGGTTCTCATTTTCGTGATGTCTGCAGTTTGGTCTGCCGGTTTTCTGCGCGCAAGCGATTTTAGCGTAATGATAAACCAAGAGAAACTCCGCTTGCTTGCGACGAGAGCCAAATCAATGACTATAAACAGCGTTTTTGGCGCGCATACCGACAGTTGCGGATACGGCGTAAGAGTGGAACGGGATAAGGCGTTTATATTTTTAGACCATGGAATCTGCGGAGAAGGAAATAACCGGATATATGATTTGGGAGAAGAGGTAACAGGGTCTATCAACACGATTACTTTAAGAGAAGGAATAACTTTTGCATCATCAACCGGAGAGACAGCCGAAGTGCTTTTTATTCCGCCGGACCCGCGCGTGGTAATAAACGGTAATGAAGCGGTTAGCGAAGTGACGTTTGAAGTCCGCTCTCCTACGGGCGCTTCAAAAAAGGTTATAATCAACAAGCAGGGACTTATAAATCTGCAAAATTAGTTGAATCGAATAAAAGGGCAAATCTTAAATGAAGCGCTTATCGCGATTGGGGTAATGACCGTGGGCGTGTTGGGTATGACGGGATTTTTATCACGCTCTATAAGCGAAGGCAGATATATTGCCGACCAGACAACGGCTGTTAATTTGGCGGCGGAAGGAATTGAAATCGCGAAGAACATTTTAGACGGAAACGCTCTTTCGGGAGACGGCGCGTGGAATAAGGATTTTAACATAGAAGGATTTTTTGAAGTTGATTATAAAAGCGCGGGACTTGGAGATTCGGTGGGCGAAACGGAAAACCAGAACGTTTTAAAAACGCTAAAAAAAGAGCAAGTGGGAGATGCCGAGTTTTACAGTTATTCGGGGGCAATCGGAACGACTTTTAAGCGGTCTGTGCAAATAGATTACGTTACGAGCTATCAGATAAGGGCGACAGCGAGGGTATACTGGACGGCAAAAAGCGGCAGGCTAAACAACGTTTCACTTTCAAGCGATTTTTATTACTGGAGATAATGATAATTCAAAACGCGAGACACAAGATGCGAGGTCACAATACAAAAGGCAAAGTTAAAAGGATAGCGGCATTTACACTCGTGGAACTTATGGTAGCGCTTGCCATATTTTCCGTTATTCTCACTGTTTCGGCGGCTATTCTTTTAAACTCGCTTAAGACAGCGCGTTTTGTGGCGAATCAGGCGAGAGCAACGGACAATATATCCCTCGCAATGGAACAAATGGTCCGAGAAATACGCACAGGGTCCAACATCGGCGAAACCGAAGGATTTTTGAAACAAATTTCTTTTACCAATTATGAAGGAGAAGCCGTTACTTACAGTTTTTGCGGAACAAGAATGTGCCGAAACGGTCAGCCCATTACGGCGGAGAACACGTTCATAACGGGGGGATTTTACGTTAATACGTTTGGTAAGACTAAAACACCGAGAATAACGGTAACGGCAAGCGCCAAAGATACCAAAGGAAATCCACTCGGTCTGATACAAACGGCTGTGAGCGCGAGGCTCCTATATTACAAAGAATTGCAATGAATAAAGAGAGAGGACAAATGATGCTCTTGATGGTTATCGTGATTACGGCGACGACTCTTACGGCAATGGCCTTCGCAAGCTTTACGGTAATTTCGGAGCTTAGACAGGTGACGGATGCAAGGCTTTCGGGGGCGGCGCTTTTCGCGGCAGATACGGGAATAGAGTGCGTGCTTTTTAAGGAATTTGGAAACGCGCCTTACGGGTCCGGATGTCCCGCATGCGAGGGAGACTGCGAAAGCGAGGAAGTGGAACTTTATCCAGGCGGACCGAAATTCAGCTTCCAATTCGTATCAAGGACCCTGAACGGAGCGAATGAAACGATTGTATGGAAAGCGATTGGAAAAGACGCGTCTGGCAAGACAGTGAGATCGCTCCAGATAACATTAAGGAAATTGATATAAATGTTATAATTTGGATATGGTGAAGAAAAACATTTTAAAGATATTAGCCGTTACAGGCGCTGCTATCATTCTCGGCGAACTTGTTTTTATTGGAGTCAATTTACTTAGCAGAGGAAAGGCAGATAAAGCGCTATCTTCGGGAATTATTGAAATAACATCTGCGAAGAAGCTGGACGACTACTTCGTATCTTTACCGGTGGAAAAAGTCAAAATATTGCTTAAGGAGAAGGAAGGAAAACTTTTATTTCCGCAGTTTGACCTTGCAATGGCGGATGGCGAAAAGATGGTTGTAAAGGAGACGGACGGGAGTATAAATGGAGCGGCGGCAAAGTTCGTGACGATTAGCGGACTGCCGTCAGGAACAAAAATATACTCTGCGACGGGCGGATTTGTAAGGGGAGGCACCGCTTTAAGCGGCATTTATCCATACGCATGGGCGGAAGAAATATGGCCGGACAGCAATAATGCCGATATAATGCGCATATATTTTCCCGCTACGGATACCGGGGGAGTTGAGAATCCGGTTTTTAGCATAGATATGGATCCGGAAGTGTTTTCGTCGGTGGAACTTGGCGAACAATTTGCGGCTGTTCTTACGATTAATCCCGTGCCGGAAAACTTAGTTGCCGGCAGAGCGAGTATCGCCGCGGCAATTGCCGGAGAGGACGGAGTATTTACGAAATTTTCGCTCTCAAATATTTTAACTTTCAGAGGGAAAATAGTGATGATTGAGAGATAAGGAAAAGTTTCTATCTTCTATAAATATATATCGAAGGCCTTTTTGGATGTTTAATTTTATATTTTGACTCCAAATCGGGAATGGGGAAAGCGTATGAGATTATCGCCGCTTTTGGCAATTTGTTTTTGAAATTTTCAATTGTTCTCGGCATGAAAAATAGATAAACGATTTCTGCTTCGGACAAGTCGTCTTTCAAAAAGTTTTTGAATTTGAGTTTAAACGATTTGCCGGTAGCTTTGAGTCGCAAGAAACTTATCAGATATGGGATAGGAGAGAGTTCATAGCCCGTAACATTTGCGCCCATTTCAAGCGCGAGAGCGGAAACTTTTCCCGTGCCCGTGCCAAGTTCGTAGAATTTAATGTCTTTTTTAACTCCCGCTTTTTCTAGAGCTGCGGGCCCGAAGACGAAAAACTCGGCGCCCCGATAATCGCGGTATAAGCGAATGGAAGAATGAGAGCGAGGAGGATGAGATAAATAATGAGTTCCATAAAGCTATGTTATAGTGAATTTAGAGCTTATTTACAAAGGAAAGGAGGTGAACGACCGTGGGTAGTAAGAAAGGACCTAGCCAATCGGTTAGTGGAAAGACCAAAGGGCCTGGCGGACCTGGAAGAGGCAACGCTGGGAGCGGCGGGACTCATTGCCGCGGTGGGGTCAAAGGTAAATAATTACCCGAAAAGACCCGGATAAAATTCCGGGTCTTTTATGTATATAATAAGGAGAATGGCGAATGATGAGCGGACAATTGAATTTGTGAGGAGAATAATTGAGGCGTGGCTTCCAAGGAAAGTAAAATACGAGAGGATACCGGACTTTTCTATCAAAGCTTCGTATAAAGGAAAGCAGGTTTTTGAGTATTATTTTGGCAAAAAAGATAAGCGTTTATTTCCAATAGCTTCCGTAACCAAATTATTTACCTCTCTTTTGCTTCTTAAAATGTCCGCAGAAGGGAGGATGAGTCTTAACGACAAAGTAGGGAAATACTTGAAATGGGTTCCTAAAAGAAAGAGATACGTCGGAAACGCAACTATCAAAAGTTTGATGCTTCACCGAGCAGGGATTGCTAGAGATATGTACCGCCCATATCTCTCAAATCTTGATTTCCCGAATAAATTAAAAGGCATATCTAACGATGAATTGAAAAAACAGGTAAAGGGATTTAAATATTCAAATCTTGGATATGCTATTTTGGGAGAAATCATAGAAAAAATTTCAGGCAAGAGTTATTTTGAGTGCTTGAAAGCAGAGATACTTGAACCGTTAGGCTTAAACTCGATTCGTTTGGTGTCAGATAAAGATGCTACGGGTTTCAATCTGATAGACAACAATTTGGTAAAAGAGATCGGACCGACGAAAGTAGACGCAATAACTTCTGCCTTTGGTTTGGTGTCGTCTATTGATGACCTGCATAAATTTTTTGGAATTTTGTGCGGAGAAAAGAAAATTCTTGGCGTAAATTTGGCGACAGACGTATTCAAGGAATTTTATCTGGCGGAAGGAGACGATAAATACGGTTTGGGATTATGGAAGATAACAGGTGATAACGGTGATTTTCACCTTAGCGACGGAAGATTATTTGGCAATCAGGTAGCGGGAGGTATAGACAGAAAGAACAGGTTGGTCATAACGGCGAGAGCCAATATGCGAACGGTGAATATTTTCGCCATAGTGTTTGGAATAATGGATGTTTTTCATCGAGTGATAAATTACCCTGAATATCATTTTGGTCGCGCAAAGAATATCGCCAATCACGACGGTGTTTATCGGTCGGTGTTTGGAGATAGTGTGCTTTGTGGCTGTGGGAACAAGATATTTATATTTGAGCCGGAGGTTAACGACCCTTTGCGTGACGGAATGCATGTTACCTTTTCAAGGGACGAGTATCGGATAACGTCAGCCTCACGTTCAAGTCAAGTAGAGGAACTCATTGATTTCTATAAAGACGGTAGGAAAGAAATGCTAAGAATCGGGGCGGTAGAATATGAGAAAATCAGATAGCTCTTTTGACTTTTCCTTCATTTTGTGCTACAAGGAAGCCATAGGTAAAAGGCGATGGTTTTTTACCAAAAAAATAAGAAAGGGGGTGGCTTGAATGATAGCCATCGACGAAAGAGAAAAAAAAGTTTCTTTCCCGACTAACCTTTGGATACTGTGGGTTTTCATAAGTGTCGCAGCGGTGGTTGTAGCTATTGGTATGGCTTTCAATTGGAGCTTCATACCAAAGTTGCCCCCTTCTACTGTGATAGTTTCTACGGCGACCCCTACTCCCAAACCGACAGTTTCTACAGCGACTCCGACGGTGGCTCCGACGGCTACGCTGACTCCTGAACCGACAGTGACGTCCGTTCCCATAGAGACGCCAGCTCCCGAAGTTTTCCTCGTTTCTGACGATATCTGGACCAGCGCTTCTATCCTTTATAGGAAAAGTAATGGCGATCGGCTTCCAGGTGTGGGCTTTTCCGAAGTTCCGAAAGGGACGGAGGTTTATGCTCCGGCAGATGGATATATCTTCAGTGTTGGAAGAGAGCATGAAGATGACGCGTGGCTGGTTTTTTCTGAGAATAAAGATTGGAACGTTCTCATGCTTGATGACCCAAACCAACCTCTTTTTGTCTTTATGGCAAGAGACTTTGAGTTGTTAAAGACGGAAGTCAAAAAGGGGGAAGCGTTTGCCAAAGTAACGGACAACGGCGAAATATACCCAGGGCATTATTATGAAAGGGAGGTGCTATTAATAGGTCTAAGTGATGCTTGGGCCGATGCTTTAGGAGAG
>JBAZND010000003.1:0-62458 GCA_041649415.1 Parcubacteria group bacterium | reverse complement strand
TAAAGAAGGGATATAAGAGGGAAGAGTTAAAGAAAGAACTTGGAGAGGTCGCATAGAGGCCTAGTGCGCTCGCTTGGAAAGCGGGTATACCGCAAGGTATCGAGGGTTCGAATCCCTCCCTCTCCGCAATCCTTCGCTAAAGCTACGGAATTGCATGCCCTCGTTAATATAATGATGAGATAATGTACTACACATACATTCTATTAAGTTCAAAATCTCATATATTTTATTTTGGCTCAACGCGCGATTTGAAAGTAAGGTTTGGATTACACAATGAAGGGAAAGTCTCATCAACAAGACCGCACATGCCTTGGAAGCTCGTTTGGTATGGAGCCTTTGAAACAGAAAAACAAGCACGAGATTTTGAACTTTATTTAAAAAACGGTTCGGGAAAATCTTTCGCCTACAAACGTTTGGTATCCGTAGCTTTAGCGAGGGATTTTGAAAATGGTAGAATTGGTCGTTCGAAGCCATAGGCGAAGGAGACCCTCCCTCTGGCGCTCTTTATAAATAGCCCTTAATTGCTTCTAATCGGATCACCGCTGTTTTTATCCACTTGACAGCAATGTTATATCTTTCTAACATCAGAATAGTTAGAATTAATTAACAATAATATGACTAAGAAAACGTTCACAATTTGTAAGGTTGTTGCGGTTATTATCGTCGGCTTTGTTACTGGTGTATCGGTAAATAACGGTAACTGGTATTTACCCATAGCTTTTCTTGTGACGGCATGGGTATCTCTGTTTGCTTTGAAAAACAGGGTCAAAGGGGTAATAGCCGACGAACGTGATTATCGGTTGGCGGGCAAGGCTTCTATGCGCGCGATGACAACCTATAACGCGCTCGCGGTTATCGCGGGTCTTATTCTTTATATATCCGAAAAGGACAATGCTGTTCTCTTTTCTGTCGGAAGCACTCTCTTGTATTCGGCTTGTCTGCTAATGATTATTTATTCCATCCTCTTTAAAATTTACGAACGAAAAGATGAACGTAATTAAAGTAAGGGTAAAAGAGTTCAGAGCTCAAAAAAATCTAACACAAGAGGAGTTGGCTGATCGTGTCGGCGTGCGCAGAGAGACCATTATTTTTCTTGAACAGGGAAAATATAATCCTTCTCTTAAACTGGCGTTAAATATAGCAAAGGAACTAAAAACTCCGATTGATAAATTATTTTCTTTATCGTAAAAACCTGCGAATAAAAACAACGACCGAAAGTCGCCGTTTTTATTTTTACTCGCCTTTTTTCCCTCGGTTAAGCTTTATTTAACGCCTTCCGGTCCTAAAGCGACAATTAAAAGATTATCTGGGGATAAATATTTCTTTGCTGCGTTTATTAGTTGCGCTTCAGTAATGCTTGAAATTACAGAAATGTAATCTTCCGTTGTATGAAGAGCGTCTCTTAGAATGAATCCTCTCCCTATGTCTGTTATATAGAAAGGGTCTATGTTTTGTGTCTTATAAAAATTGACGAGTTTCATTTTCATCTCCCCAAAATTCTGTTTTGACAAGTGTTCTTCCAAGTCTTCCATAATTTCTTTGACCGCGTGGATCATTTCTTTTGGATTTTTGGTTGATGTCGCGATACCAAATAAACCGGCGTCTGAAAAAGTTTGGATTTGGGCTGAAATATTGTAAGTGAGTTTTCTCTTCTCTCTTATTTCTTGATTTAAAAGCGAACTCATGCCGTATCCCAAATGAGAGGCTATTATTTCAAGGGCTGCATTGTCTTCTTCTTCATCAACTCCTCCTGTTAAATAATAAAAACGCAGCTGGGTTTCTCCTATATCCCTTCCTTCAAATAAGTTATCTTCTTTCTTCCTTGGCAAGATTGGAATATTGGTTTCTGATGGATTGTCTTTTTGTCCTTTCCACTCCCCTAAATATTTTTTTGCTAATTTTTCAGCATCGTCATGTGACAGTCCTCCAGTAACAATAAGAGCCGAATTTTGAGGGATAAAAACTTTTTTATGGTAATTTTTTAACGTTTCAATATCAGCTGCTAACACAGTTTCTTCCGAGCCAAGAGGGTCGTTTGCAAGCGGATGGTCTTCAAAATTTTTCTTATACGCTATGCGGGTAGCCCACATCATGGGGTTATCTTTACTTCTATCCATTTCTCTCAAAACAATTTGTTTTTCTTTTTCTAGGTCTTCTTTTTTGAGCAATGGGTTCAAGATTAAATGTGAGAGAACATCAAACGAATCATCCGCATATTCAGCAGCTCCTTCAATATAAAAGTAAACGCGATCCCTTCCTGTGGCGCCGTTTATTTTCGCTCCTTTTGCCTCAACCGCGCTTGATATTTCAAATTTATTTTTATATTTATCATTCCCTAGAAAAAGCAGATGCTCAAAAAGATGACTAAACCCTAGCTCGTTTTCATTTTCATAACGTGCTCCCGTTTTTACCCATAAAGCCAGATGCATTCCTTCAAATTGAGGGGTATAACTTGTGATGACTTTTAACCCGTTGTCTAAAATCGTAATCTCGTACTTTTTCATCCTACTTTCCCATTTCCCTTAACGCTTTTACTCTATCTTCAATCGGCGGGTGGGTCATAAAGAGCTTCATTATCCCTGCTTTTTTGCCGTCTTTAATGGGGCTTGAGAGCCAAAGATGGGCGGTCGCGGAGGATACACGACGCATGGGAGTCGGGTCGTTTGCGATTTTTATAAGCGCGTTTGCGAGACCCTCGGGATAACGGGTTAAGAGAGCCCCAGATGCGTCCGCCAAAAATTCCCTCTTGCGCGAAACGGCAAGCTGAATGAACAGCGCGGCAATGGGAGCGATAATCGCGCCGATAACCGAAAGCAAGGCAAAAACGTTATCTCTGCTATCTCTATCCCTACTCCTAAAGACATTCGCCCTTAAGAGAATATCGGAAGTGACGGAAATGAAGCCGACTAGCACGACGATTACCGTTCCGAGCAACATATCCCTGTTGCCGACGTGTGATAACTCATGGGCGATAACGCCTTCAAGCTCCGTGCGGTCTAAGCGTCTAATCAATCCCTCCGTTACGGCAAGAACGGCATGTTTGGGGTCGCGACCGGTGGCAAAAGCGTTCGGCGCCATCTCCGGCACGATATAAACTTTCGGCATCGGGAGTCCTGCGGTAATTGCGAGATTTTCAACAATGCGGATGAGTTCGGGATTGGTTTTTGACGTAACTTCTTGCGCTCGAGTGGAAGCAATGACGAGCTTATCCGAAAACCAGTAACTTGCGACGCTCATAAGCGAAGCGGCAGCCGCAACAACGTAAAGTATCATCGGATCGTTGTAGGCCCGGGAAATAATCCAGCCGAAAGAAATTAAAAGCACCAAAAAAACGGTGATGATAATCCAAGTCTTTCGGATATTGCTATCCTTGTGTTCGTAAATCGTCGCCATCGGCAAAATCTAGAACTTTACCTCAACATTCTTGCGTTCTTCTTCGTTCTCGGTCTCAAAAAAAGGTTCCTCTTTAAATTTAAAAATGTTCGCGATGACTACCGAAGGAAAAGTGTGCACCTTGATGTTTAGCTCCCGAACATTTCCGTTATAAAATCTGCGAGACGCTTGAATTTTATTTTCCGTGTCGGAAAGTTCGCGCTGGAGATCCAAGAAATTCGTATTCGCCTTAAGGTCGGGGTAATTCTCCGCTACGGCAAAGAGGGTCTTGAGAGTGGCGGAAAGATGGTTTTCGGCTTCGGCGCGATCTAAAGGATTTCCGTGAACATTCTGAATTTCCGTCCGGGCTTTCGTAACGTCTTCCAAAACCGATTTCTCGTGAGACATATATCCCTTTACGGTGGAGACGAGATTCGGGATTAAGTCAAAACGACGTTTCAATTGGACGTCAATGTCCGAAAACGCTTCTTTTACCCTTTTCTTGAGGATGATGAAGCGGTTATAGGTCGCCGCAAACCATAGAGCCAAAACGGCGATAACAGACACAATCAGATAAGTAATGGTCATTGATTTGATTATACACTGTGAACAAAAAACCCGCCAAATGGCGGGTTTTTTGTTTAATAGTCTATTCCGCCATGATTGTGCGGTTCGGAATCTTCCTTTTTGGGAATTTCCGTAATGGCGGCGCCGATTGTAAGGTAGTTTGCGGCTACCGAAACGGCATTAGTGAAGGCAGTTTTTGTGACTTTAAGCGGGTCTACAATGCCTTTCTCCTTAAGATCCGAGATTTCGTTCGTAACGGCATTAAAACCAAACCACTTTTTCCCCTCGGTTTCCTTTTCCAGGCGAGAAATTACTCCAGAGACGGATTCACCGCTGTTTGTAATGATAGCGCTAAGCGGAGCCTCCAGAGCCTTTGAGAGGATGCTTTTTGCCGCCGCAATAGCCGGTTTGTCGTCCGAATCTTTTTTGATAAGTTTTGCAATCGTCCAGAGGGCCATTCCTCCCCCGGGAACGATTCCTTCCTCCATGGCGGCGCGAGTTGCGGAAACCGAATCTTCAACGCGCTGTTTCAGCTCTTTCTGCGCTGATTCGGTGGGAGCGCCTACTTTAATAACGGCTACTCCGCCCGATAGCTTGCCGAGTCTTTCTTTCAATTTATCCTTATCGTAATCAGAATCGGCTTTTTCAATTTGATTCTTTATCTGGGCAACGCGCTTTTCAATCTCGTCTTTCGCTCCGGCGCCTCCGACGATAGTCGTATTGTCTTTCGTAGAAATGACTTTCGCGGCTTTACCAAGAGTCGTTACGTCAGCGTTTTGTATTTTCCGTCCCAAGTCTTCCGAGACCAGTTCGGCTCCGACGATAGTCGCAATATCCATAAGCATTTCTTTCCGCCTGTCGCCAAAACCGGGAGCTTTTACCGCTAACACGTTAAATATTCCGCGAAGCTTGTTGACGACGAGAGTTGTAAGGGCTTCTCCCTCAACGTCTTCGGCGACAATCACCAATTCTTTTTTGCCGCTTGCAACTATCTTTTCAAGCAAGGGAAGCAAATCCTGAATGGAAGAAACCTTTTGGTCGGTTACGAGAACGTAGGGCTCTTCAAGCACCGCTTCCATTTTATCGGGGTTCGTGACCATATATTGGGAAATATATCCCCTGTCAAACTGCATTCCTTCCACCATTTCATAGGAATTACCGATAGTGTTTGAATCTTCAATCGTTACGACGCCCTCCTTGCCGATTTTTTGCATCACCTCGGCGATAAGAGAACCGATAGCCGGATCTTTTGCGGAAAGAGTGGCGACTTCTTCAACTTTTTTGACGTCATCAATAATTTCTTTTTGCGATTCAAGATTATCAATGACAAATTTGGTCTGTTCCTTTAAGGCCTCCGAGAGCTGAATGACGTTAAATCCTTTTTCCCTGACCGCTTTTTCGCCTTCTTCTATTAAGGCGTGCGAAATTACGACAGCGGTCGTGGTTCCATCCCCGACGTTATCGTTCGTTTTGTCGGCGGCTTGTTTCAAAAACTCCGCGCCGAGATTTTCATATTTATCTTCAAGCTCAACTTCTTTCGCAACCGTAACTCCGTCAAAAGTTACCTGCGGAGCGCCATAACTCTTTTCTATGACAACTGCTCGGCCGCGAGGACCCAACGTAATCTTCACCGCATCGGCGAGTTTGTCTATGCCTTTCTTAAGGGCTTTCCTGGCGTCTTCGTTAAAAACAATTTGCTTAGACATATTTTTGATAATTTATTTTATTCTTCTATAACGGCTAGAACGTCGTCTTCGCTTCCGATGAGATACTTTTTACCGTCCATTTCGAGCTCGTCCGGACCGTATTTGCGGAAAAGCACCGTATCGCCGACTTTAACGGAAACAGGAATAAGTTCACCGTCGTCGTCTCTTTTCCCCGGACCGACAGCCAAAATTTTACCTTTGGTGGGTCGTTCCTTGTCCGCGGTATCGGGAATAACTATCCCCGACTTGGTGACTTTTTCCTCTTCCGAGGCCTCAAGAAGTATATGATTTGAAAGAGGTTTAATGTTCATTTCGTGTATTATTTTTAATAATTTATTGACCGTTTGTCAATAAATCTCATAGTAGGTCTCAACGCGATTGGGGCGAGTTATAACGCGCATTTTCCGCCCTTTTCCCATTAAAGCCTTGGCGCGTTCTTGAATCCTTCTAATCTGCTTTTTTTGCGTCCATTTTTCAAGCATATCTCCCAGTTTGCCGGAAAGGGTTTTTTCCGCAAGGCGGGCAAGCCAGTGTTTTTTGCCTCCAATGTAGAGCGAATATTGTTCGTAATCCGGAACCTCTTTAATGATATGCGCGTTCATTCTGAAAAAAGCGGCGCAATCGGATGATTTGCCATAGACGGGAAAAAGGAAAGGATATGAATCGGCTTCGTAGGAATTTTCGGGGTTGTTCATCCGTAAATCGGACATACTCATAAAATGACTTAGGCAAAGCTTGTCTCGTTCAGGACGAGGAGGTCTGTTTCTCACGTTTAACAAATCGCAAGTCAGAAGAGTGAGAGCGCGACAAAGATAGATTCGGTTATCTTTCGCGCCGATAATTACATCTATGTCGGAATCGTCGGTTGCGTTCCCGGTAACGCATGAACCGGAAATAACGGCGAGACGAACAAAAGGAATTCGCTCCAGAAGCGCTATCCTTTTTCTAATTATTTTTTCCTTCGCGGTTCCGAGCATTTAGGCTCTTCTTAATGATTTCGGTTTTTTATTTTTTTCCACGTAGACGCCTTCATCGGCCTTTTTAATGAGGTCTTCTAAGAATTTTCTCCACGTTTTTTCAAGTTTTTCGCGAGAGAAACCGAAGAAGGCCGTTTTTTCGGGAAGCTTTGCTTCCGCGGCGCCAAAGCTCCAGCTTAATGATTTCTTGGCAAGCTCTTTTTTGAGTTTTTCTACGACAACTTGCGCTCCAGCGGAATTGGTTCCGGGAAGCAGAGCAATAAATTCGTCACCGCCATATCGGCCGATAATATCCGAATCCCGCATGGAGTTTTCAAAAATTTCCGCCGCAAGACGTAACATTTTATCCCCTTCAATATGTCCTTTCGTGTCGTTTATTTTTTTAAGTCCGTCCATATCGGCAAGAATAAGGCTCGTGGAAAGTCCGTTTCTCTTTGCCGATTCAAGAGTCTTCAAGGTCATTTCTTTGAAGACGTTCCGGGTATAAAGCCCCGTTCCCTCATCGCGAAGAACAACGTCCGTTCCGCTTCTTAGAATGAAAAGCGCCGCTTTAATGAAACTGCGGACGCGGGAATAAAGCGACGTTTTTATTTTTTTAATCATTCCAAATCGGGTTTTTCCAAACTTGCGGGTTCCATTCCCGCGGCTTTTCCCGTAATATGAAGCACGTCTTTATCCACTTTGCCAAGTTCTTTGTATGCCTGATTATACATACTGACGGACGTGCCTAAATGTCCTCCGAGTTTTTTCATATACTCTTCGTAACTTGCCAAATGTTTACCGAGTTCTTCCACGCGGCGGCGAATCTCTTTGGCTGATTCTTCAATTTGAAGAGCGCGAAGACCTTGAAGGACGGTTTGAAGATAAGCGAGGAAGGAAGTCGGTGAAACGATAATTACTTTCTTTTCTTTAAAAGCGTATTCAATTAGGTCCCTTGTCGCCACTTTGACCGCTCCGACTTTGTTCACAAGAAGGTCGTAATAAATCGCCTCCGATGGAATAAACATAAAGGCGAAATCCATCGTATTCTCTTCTGGGCGAACGTATTTTGAAGTTTCGTCAATGCGGTTTTTGAGGTCCGCTTTAAATTGGCGTTCAAGTTCGGTTTTAAGGCCTTCGTCTTTCTCGTTCAGGAGTCTTTCATAATTTTCCAAACTGAATTTGGAATCAATGGGAATGATTTTATCTTTTACAAAAACCACCGCGTCGACTATTTCGCCATCCGAAAATTTATATTGCATCTCATAGGAATTCGGCGGGAGAACGTTTTTTAAAGTTTCCTCCAAAAAATATTCGCCGAGCACCCCGCGTTGTTTTGGATTTTTTAAGATGTCTTCAATGCCTCTAAGCTGGTCCGCTAGATTTACCACCTGTTTTTGACCTTCGCTTACTTTTGTGAGTTCGCCCGTAATTTCTCTGATTATTTTCGCGCTTTCTCCGAATTGTTCCCTCATTATTTTCGGGACTTCGCCGAGTTTCACGTCAAGCGTGCGGGAAAGTTCCGCCATTTGGTTTTGAAGAAGGAGGAAAGAATCGTTTTTTGGAGTCTCTTTACGGCTGGTAAATTTAAAAACGGCAAAGAAAATTACCGCGCCGGCAATAACGCCTAAAATTACGGCCAAAACAATCTCCATCGCTTAATTCTAAAACAAAAAGCGAGAAATCAAAATTCCACTCTTTGGATGTCCGCGCCTAGATTTCTGATTCTTTCATCTATGTTTTCGTACCCGCGGTCAATGTGCTCTACCCCCGTTATTTCGGAAGTGCCGTTTGCCACCAGCGCGGCGATTATGTGCGCCATTCCGGCGCGAATATCTCTCATTTCAACATTTGCGCCTTTTAATGGCGTGGGACCGTTGAAAATCGCACTGTGGTAGTAAGTTTCTCCTTGAAAACGGCAAGGAAGATTCCCGAGACATTTTGTGACAACTTTTATTTTGGCGCCCATTAGGCGAAGGTCTTCCGTATAACCAAATCTGTCTTCATATACCGTTTCGTGAATAATTGATCTGCCTTTCGCTTGAGTTAAAAGCACCGCGAGCGGCTGTTGCCAGTCGGTCGCAAACCCCGGATGGGTATCGGTTTCTATTTGAACCGATTTGAGCCGACTGCCGCGAAAAAATCTGATGCCGTTTTCTTCAACCGTATATTCTCCCCCCATACGGCGAATCGTGTTCAAGAAAGTAATCAGGTGTTCCTGATTCGCTTTTTCGACGAGAATATTTCCATCTGTCGCAATCGCCATAACGGCAAAAGACGCCGCTTCAATTCTATCCGGCAAAAGCGTGTGTTCCGCTCCGTGAAGGGATTTGACTCCTTCAATGTATATTTCCCTATTCGCTCCAAGCTCTATGATCGCTCCCATTTTTTGGAGGAGTTTTATCATGTCTATAATTTCCGGCTCCGTAGCGGCGTTTTTGATAACCGTGTTTCCTTCTGCCAAGACAGAAGCGAGAATGGTATTTTCGGTCGCTCCCACCGAAGGATAAGGAAGAATAATCGTGGCTCCTCTCAATCTTGCCGCTCGGGCGAGAATAGTGGACTCCTTTATTTCTACTTCGGCGCCGAGTTTTTCAAGAGACGCCGTGTGAAAATTAACCGGACGGGGACCGATTTTATCGCCGCCGACCATGGGAACTTCCCCTTCTCCGGCGCGCGCAAGAAGCGGTCCAAGCGCCAAAATGGGAATTCTATTTCGGCGGGAAAGTTCCGTAACGCGAGAGTTTTTGATCTTTGAGGTTCGGACGGTTACCGTGTTTTCCTCCATCTTCACTTCCGAGCCGATGTTTCGGCAGATTTCCATGGCTATCTCCGTTTCTTGATTTCTCGGAGCATTTTTGAGTATTACCTCATCTTTCGTGAGCAAACTCGCCATGAGCATTTTACCGATGGCATTTTTGGTCCCCTTGACCGTTACGGAGCCGGAGAGTTTTTTACCCCCTCTTATGACCAGCTTCTCCATGCGCTTTTGCTTAATTTTAAGCCTCATTGGGACAGAAAGGAAATATCGTGGAAGAATTCGTCAAATTTGGTAAAAATATTAAAAAACGGCGTCTTGGTGACTCCGTTCTTCTGAATCTTTATTTTAGAATTTTGTTCCAGTCTTCTTCACTTACCGATTTGTTCTCCACCATAGAAAGAACAAAAGACATAATTCCCATTTGACTATCGGATTTTTCTCTAAACTTTGAGGCAAGGGCAAAAACGGAAGCCATTCCTTCACTCGGCTTTTCAGGATTTTTCCCCGTTGCAAAACCAAAGCCTGCTTCTCGGTTGTTTGAGCCCGGATTTATGCTTGTTGCCAAAAAATCACCAATACCGGCTGTATTTAAAACGCTCACCTTTCCGCCGAGAGCGCGAGCAATATCATTCATTTCCGAAACGGACTTTGTAAATAAATACGATTTCACGTTATCTCCTATTTTTGCTCCTTCGGCCGCGCCAAATGCCATCGCATATACGTTTTTTAAAACGCCCAAAATGGCAACGGAGAAGGCGTCATCAGCCGTCTCGGCGGAGACGTTCTTACCTGTAAACACCTGGCCTGCAAGAATAGCGGTTTCCCTAGGTCCGCCCAAAACAGCGCGACCGCCTTTTCCCTCCATAATTTCTTCGGCTATCATCGGGCCGCCCATAAAAACAATCCTTTCTTTTTCCACAAATTCGGCGGCGAGTTCCGGTGCCGAAAGACGAGATTCCGCTTCAAGTCCCTTGGAAACGAAAATGAGCGGAATGTTTGAAGGAAGAACGGGCGAGAGTTCCGTAAGGGCCGTTCGGAGAGCAGAACTGGGAACGCAAAAAAACACAACCTCCGTCTCTTTAAAACATTCTTCGGGAGACGAGGAAGAAGACTTAGCCGGATCTTTATCCCACACCGAACTTACGATATTCGCGCCGGAGGCGATAAAAGAGATTGCTTTCCCAATCTCTCCGCCGCCAACAATGGAAATTTTTTTAAGCATCCGCGCGCTTTATTTTTCTTACTTTGCTAAAAACGAAAATATAAAGTATTTCAAGAATGCCGACCGTATTTATTATAAGAAGGGCTATAAACCAGGGTTTGCTTCCAGCTTTAGCCGCTTTCCAAAGAGCGATTCCTTTCCAGACAAGCGACCAAATGGAAAAAACCGAAAATAAGATAATCTCAAGCGTGGTTCCCACATAATTGGGACCGACAAGTCCAAAGTAGTTCATGGATTAATTATAACTTTTCAGAGTTAGAGCGTCACTTTTTGTATAGCGACCGACTCTTGTCCGCTTAAGAGAAGAGAGATATCCGCCAACGCCGAGTTTCTCGCCCAAGTCGCGAGCAACAGAGCGGATATAAACTCCGGGTCCGGTAATAATTTTAAAAGAGACAAACGGCCATTTGTAGGACAAGAGTTTTGTTTTCCTTATTTCGGCATGGCGCGGTTTCATCTCCGGTTTTTTGCCTTTTCGAGCAAGTTTATACGCTTCTTTTCCTTTTATTTTTATCGCGCTGTAGACGGGGGGAATTTGTTTTGTTTCTTTCTTGAAGGAGCGCAGTGCGCGTGAGACGTCGCCGCGTTTTGGGATTTTAACGACGAACACCTCTGTCTTGGAGCCTTCTTCGTCGTCAGTCTCGCTTGTAGAACCAAGGCAAACTTCCGCAATATATTCCTTTTCTGCTCCCGACTCTTTAGTGAGTAATTTCGTTCCTTTCCCAATACCCACGACGATAATTCCTTCCGCAAGCGGATCTAAGGTTCCGGCGTGCCCAATTTTTTTGATGCCAGTTTCCTTTCTTATGCGATTCAAAAAACCATTTGAGGAAACGCCCTTCGGTTTCCAAAAAACGTAAATTCCTTCGGTCATCATACCGAAAATAACTTATTGCGGTTGCGCGCTCCTTTGACGAGTTTAATTTGCGAGACGGGAACGCCGAAAAAATTAGCGAGTATTTCCGCAGTCATCTTATTTGCTTTTCCTTTTTCGGGAGAAGCGGTTAAACGAATTTCAATAACGCCATCTGTCTTTTTTACGACGGATTTTTTAGAAGCGTTTGGAAAAACTTTGACAGATACAAGGTTCATTCGGGGCTTACCGTTATGAGATTGATTTCCGCTCTGGCCATAAACCTCACGGGGATGACGCTCGTGCCAAGCCCCGAGGAAATGTAAAACACTGTTCCGTTATCCTCAACAAGTCCTTGAACAAGGTGTCTTGGAATATCCCTGTCGGGAAGAAGTAAAGCGCCAAAAACAGGCAGTCTTATTTGTCCGCCGTGAGTATGTCCTGCCAAGACAAGCGGGATGCGCATTCCCTTAATTGACCTGCTTATCGCCGGAGAATGAGAAAGAAGAATATCGCAACGGCCATTTACCGACAATGCGGCAGAGATATCGGCTAACTCAAGGCTCATATCGTCCACGCCGCAGATTGTTACTTCTTTTACAACTCGCGCGCCGTTTATAAGGGCAGTCGCGCCGGAAGTATTAAGAGAATTTACAAATGACATTCCTTTCGGATTTGCCCATTCATGATTTCCGGAGATAAAAAGAGTCGGCGCAATCAGGGATAATTCGTGAATGGTGTTTAAAACCGGTTTAAAATTGACCGTTGATTTGTCTATCATGTCGCCCGTTAATACGATCACGTCGGGAGAAAAAGACCGAATAGCGCGCATGAGCCGGCCGTCGCTTGGAATATTCCGTCCGTGAGCGTCGCTTATGTGGACTATCTTTATTTCATTGGGAAAATCGGCAAGCGATATACTCACGTTTCGCACAGCGGGGATGTTTGTTTCCGACCATATATAAAAACCTATTCCCGCAAAAGCAATAACAAATATAAATGCTCGTTTAATAATCTTCTGAATCACTTTCAGATTCTTAATTTAGTGGATTGTCTTCTTCCCCTTCAATCGTAATGACAAGTTTTCCAATGGGGAATTGGCTTAGCGTTCTCGTAATTTGCGTTTTCAAGGCAGAAAGACTGCAACGAGAAACGTTTGTGATTGAAGAATAGAAATCCAGATAAACGGTGTCCGCTTGGACATCAATGGAACGGATGCGCTCGGAAGGTTTGGCGGAAGTAAAAATGCCCATTTGCGTTTCTTTCGCATTCGGTCCTTTCAACATTTCTTCAATTGCGGCTCCCGTCGAAGAGCGGGAAGCGGAAATAATGCGTTCAACGTAGTAGGGATTACTGCAAAAATCTTTCAAAAAATAAACTTTTATTTTGGAAGTTAATCCGGAGTAATATCCCCATGAGATGGATGCCGATTCATTTTCGCCGCAAACATTAAGTTTCGCGTCAAGCATATCTCCAGACATGGCATCCAGAGCAGACGACAGGTCTACGGGAATAGAAAATTTTCCGTCCGAGGTTATTGTCGCTTGAAGATTATTTTCGTAAACGGTCCCCGTTCGCCGATTATTAAGTGTAAGGCATATTTCTCCTTCTTTACCGTAAGCAATGCCCTGAACGTCAAAATTAAGATTTGTGATTGAATTCGGGATAGGCGCGGTGACGGCTATCAAAGGAATGGACAGGACGCGAATAGATGAGGCTTTACCTTTACTGACAGGAGCTTCAATTTCCATGCCTATTACCAAATCTTTCGCATTAAGAGACGCGTCATTGGAATCCGAAATATTCGCCTCGGAAACAGAGAATGAATGCTCCCCATCTTCCGACGAGATGGTTATATCCGTTCCCTCAATTGAAATAGAAGTTATTATCCCCCTTATCGTGCGTGTTTCTTCGTTGAATGGAGTGGTGATTTCATTATTGCCGTTTTTTGGTTCGGTCACAGAATTATCTCGTCCTAAAAAAAAGAACAACATCGCGGCGGTTATTGCCGCCGCGACGAGTCCTATTCCGACAAGTAAAATTTTCTTTTTATCAGACATTCGCTACCTGATTTCGTAAGTCAAGGTAATTGAGGAAGTTAATTCTTGCGATCCGGGCTCAACGGCAACAGGCGCCCTAGAGGAAACGGCATCTTCAAGTTTGTAGCCCATTCCGCCCATTGATGAGTAATAAGGAGTTGTGTAGCCTTCATTCATGGAAAGCAATCTGCCAACTCTGAATCCGGCGGAGTCGGCAATCTCTTTAGCTTTCACTTTCGCTTTGGCTATAGCCTCATCTCTTGCGGTTTTTAAGACGGCATCGGGATCATCAATCTCAAAAGTGAGACTGGAAACGGTGTTCGCTCCCTTGTCAACGACCCCCGAGAGGATACTGCCTACTTTTTCAAAATCGCGCGCTTTAACCGTTATGGAGGAATTGATGGTATAGCCTACGATTTGGCGAGGAGGACAAATTCCGTCTCCGTAACAAGATTCATATCTTGGAGAGATACTATAACCGGCCGTTTTAACATCCTTGTCCTCCACTCCGTTTTCTTTAACAAAAGAAATAATGGCATTGGTCTTATCCGTATTTTTCTCTTGCAAAGATCCGATGTCCGTTCCTCCTTCCGTTAGAACCCCGACGGTAAACTCGGCGACGTCCGGAATGCCGACAGCTTTGCCTTCGGCCGACACCGAGAAACTCCTAAACGACGACGGTTCAATGGACTTTGAGTAAGTGTTTGCGAACGAAGCGACGCTCGCCGTAATGATAATAGCGAGCACCACGCCCGCAGTTATTAGAACGTTTTTAATGGTTTTATTCATAGCGTTGATTATACCAAAATTTTCAGATTTCCAGAACCTTTAAGGACGCGTCTTTTTTGAAGGGCGGCGTAAAGGGAAGAAGAGACTTGAATCAGCAGAAAGGACGCCGCGCCGACAAGGACAATCGCCGATCCCGAGCCGATATTGAGAAAGTATGACCCGACCAGACCCATACTTATAAATATCTCTGAAAAGACAACTGAAAAAACTCCAAGCATCGCAAAAGATTTGGCGATAAGTTTAGCGGAAGAGGCCGGAATGATTATGGCTGCCGAAACAAGAATGATCCCCAATATTTTTATGCCAAGCACAACCGATGTCGCCGTAATGAGATAAAAAAATAGTTTAAGCATCTTGGCGCGTTTATCTTCGGCAACGGCGAGTTCTTCGTTCAGCGCTAAGAGTCCTAACCGACGGCGAAGGCCAAAAAGCAGCGCGCAAAAAACAAACGCCATAATGGCCGAGAAGATGGCTTCCGTTCGGCCGATGGCAAGAATGTTTCCAAAGAGAAAAGACATCAATTCCGCCTTGTAACCCGGCGATAAACCGATAAGCACGAGACCCAAAGCCATGCCGGAAGTGAAGATAATGCCGATGGCGGCGTCGCCCGAAGCGCCAAATTTTTCTTCAAGAAGAAAAATCAAGAGAGCAAACACGAGAGCGGCAATTATTCCGCCAATGATGGGATTACCTCCCATAAGCGCGGCGGCGGCAACTCCGGCGAAGGATGCGTGAGCGATGCCGTCGCCGAAGAAAGACATTTTTTTTAAAACGACAAATACGCCAACGTATGCAAGAAGCGCTCCGAGAGAGAGGCCCGCGATAATCGCGTTTTGCATAAAAACATATTTAAAAATCTCCGTCATTTTTTAGAAATTAAACTGAATTCTTCTCCGTATAACGCCCGGAAAGAAGATGGCGACAAGGTTTTTTCCGGTTTTCCTTCAAAAACGATGGCGCGATTTAAACCAATTACGCGGTTGGCGAGACGGTGCACCACGTCCATTTCATGAGAAATGATGACAATACCCGATTTCCATTTATTTTTCATTTTCTCCACGAGCGTGAAGAATTCTGAAGCGTGAGCGGCATCAATTCCCGTTGTCGCTTCGTCCAAAAGCCAAAGCTTCGGTTTTTTTATGGCGGAACGAGCAATTAAAACTTTTTGCAATTCCCCGCCCGAAAGAACGCCGAGCATTCGACGAGACAGATAAGCAACGCCGACCTCTTCCATAATAAAACGTTTTTCCTTTTTCTTAGGAGAAGGAAAGGACATTCCGATAAGTTCCGAAACCGTTATGGGAAATTTTGGGTCAAATTGAAATCTCTGCGGAACATAGCCGATATTTTTGTCGTGGGAACGTTTAGCGGGCAGAATAATCTTTCCGGTATACGGAACAAGGCCGAGAATGGCCTTAAGAAGAGTGGTTTTACCGGAGCCGTTTGGTCCGATAATAGCCACTACTTCGCCCATGTTTACGCTCAAAGAAATGTTCTCCAAAATGCGTTTGTCGCCAAACGATACGGAAAGATTTTTAATATCAAGCGCTTTTTTCACCGAAGAGCGTCTCTTATGATTTCGGCATTTTGAACCAGAGATTCAAGATAAGCTCCCCGAAGCTCCAAGGGGTTCAGCGACACTACTTTTATCCCTTCACTTTCGCCTAATGCCATGAGCGGCGCTGAAGAATATTGAATTTCGGAGAAGAAAACTTTTATGTCATACTCTCGCGCTTTGTCTATAAGCGCCTTAACATCCTGCGGTAATGGATCTTTCCCGGGAGAAGGTTCATAAACTGCTACTACTTTTAAGTCATAATCGCCGGCAAAATAACTCCAAGCATCATGAAAGGTTATTATGTTCCGGTTTTTAATTCCCGAAAGAATTTCTCTGATATTTTTATCGGCCGCGTCGGCTTTGATTAAGAATGCGGAAAGATTTTCGGCGTAATAATCTGCGTTTTCCCCATCAAGCTTTTTTAGTTCGTTTGTAATATTCTCGGCAATAATCTCCCCGTTTTTGATGGAAAGCCAATAATGAGGATCCTGAGTTCCTTCCGTCGTTTTCAAATCAATCCCGCTCCCCACATAAAATACGGGCACACTTAAGGAATCGGCAATGCCGGATACCCAGTCATCAATAATTCCGACTTTGAAAACAGATGCGGCGCCGGAGGTATTCCTTATCGTCTCCGGAGTCGGTTCAAACGTATGGGGCGATTGACCTTCGGGCACGATGAGAGTGATATCCACTTTGTCGCCGCCGATTTCTTGCGCAATGTTTTCAACGGGAATCATCGTAACGGCAATTTTCAGCTTTGATTCGTCTTGCCTTTCGGCAAGAAGTTCGCTTCTCGGTGAATTACTTTTGTGCAAAAACACAAACGCCGCGCAAACGGCTATAAGAGCGATTGTCGCAAAAAAGATTATTTTATCGGACGGCTTTTGGAAAACGGTCATTTACTGCTTGAAGTATAGCATCATCGGTTACCTATAAGGAGATTTGGAAAACGACTTTCCAACTTTTCCGCAATGTCTTTTGCAAACAAATCGCTTTCAGCCGTAATTTCCGTGAGAGTTTTCTCGCGTTTAATGTTTTGAATGAAATATTTGCTTCCGTTTCTTAAATAACCGGCAATGGATATGAAATCGTCAATGGTATGAACGCCCGGAAATATTGTCGTGCGGAATTCATGGTCAATACCTGAATCTCCCAAAATGGCAAGAGATTTTTTGGCATTAACGGCGGCGTGTTTACGGTGCGTGACGAGCGGATAATTTTTCCAAGATGATTTAACGTCCATCGCTACGTAATCCACCAGTCCTTTCCGTAGAACAAACGCAAGCATATCGGGTTCCGAACCATTTGTATCAAGCTTAATTTTAAAACCCAAATCTTTTAATTTGGATAAAAATTCCGGCAGTGCTGGCTGGAGGCATGGTTCTCCGCCCGAAACGCAGACACCATCCAACATTCGTCGGTTTTTCAAAAGCATGGAAAAAAATTCTTCCTCAAGAACAACGTTTCCTTCCATGGAAATCAATTCCGGATTATGGCAGTAAGGGCACATAAAATCGCAGCCGCGCAAAAAAACAACGGAGGCAACAAGTCCCGGAAAGTCTATGAGACTAACCTTTTGATAACCGCCGAGAAACATAATTATTGGTTAAGAACAGGAATTTTGTATTCTTTCCTGTCTTTAAATTCGGACTGTTTACCCTTATTCCAATGATTCACCGGACGGTAATAACCGACCACTCTTGACCATATCTCGCATTCCGAACCGCATTTAGGACAAATAGCTACCTCGCCATTGAGATATCCATCCTTATGACAGACGCTGAAAGTAGGTGTAATCGTGAAATAAGGAAGTTTGTAATTATTCGCCACTTTCTTTGCAAAATCGCGGCAAGCGCGCCAATCAGGAATGCTTTCACCGAAAAAAAGATGAGTAACTGTCCCGCCGGTATATTTCGTTTGGAGTTCGTCTTGGTGATCTAAAACAGCAAGAGGATCATCGGTGAAGCCCACGGGCAGATGAGTAGAGTTCGTGTAATAAGGAGCTTCTTTCGGGCCTTGCTGAATAATGCCCGGGAATCGGTCCAAGTCTTCCTTAGCAAAGCGATAAGTGGCTCCTTCAGCCGGAGTGGCTTCAAGATTATAAATATGTCCCGTTTCTTCTTGGTAGTCGGAAAGTTTGTTACGCATGAAATCAAGCACTTCCAGGGCGAATTTCTTACCTTCGGGGTCCGAAATATCTTTGTCCATAAAGTTTAAAAGCGCTTCATTCATTCCATTTATGCCTATCGTAGAGAAGTGATTATTGAAACTTCCCAAGTATCTTTTGGTGTAAGGAAGGAGCCCTTTCTCCATATTTTCCGCGACAAGTTTTCGTTTCATCTCCAGAGATTGCTTTGCCAGGTCCATCAAGCGACTGACTCGTTCAAAGAATTCTTTTCTGGTTTTTGAAAGATAGCCGACACGCGCAAGATTAAGGGTAACAACGCCTAAAGAGCCCGTAAGTTCCGCCGAGCCGAAGAGACCGCCTTGGCGCGCTCGAAGTTCTCGGAGGTTAAGTTGAAGACGGCAGCACATACTCCGAACATCCGACGGATTAAGATTTGAATTCACGAAATTTTGGAAATACGGGATGCCATATTTCGCAGTCATTTCAAAGAGAGGCTTAACGTTTTCCCCTTCCCAATTAAAGTCTTTCGTAATGTTATAAGTGGGAATAGGAAATGTAAAAATTCGACCATGCATGTCGCCTTCAACCAGAACTTCAATGAAGGCTTTGTTTATAATATCCATTTCTTTTTGGCAGTCACCGTAAGTAAAATCAAGTTCTTTTCCGCCGATTATTGGACGCTTGTCTTTCATGTCCGGCGGGCATACCCAGTCAAAGGTAACGTTTACAAAAGGCGTCTGCGTCCCCCAGCGCGATGGCGTGTTGATGCTGAATACAAACTGTTGAATGTTTTGCTTGACCTTGCTCGCGTCTAGGTTATCAATTTTTATGAATGGCGCAAGATAGGTGTCAAAAGAGGAAAAAGCTTGCGCTCCCGCCCATTCGTTTTGCAGAGTCCCCAAAAAATTAACCATTTGAGCGACCGCTGTTTCCAAGTGTTTTGCAGGTTTTGATTCAACCTTACCCGGAACGCCATTAAACCCCTCTTCCAATAACTGCCTCAAGCTCCAGCCGGCGCAATAGCCGGCAAAAAAATCGAGGTCGTGTATATGAATGTCTCCCGATTTATGCGCTTCGCGTATTTCTTCCGTATAAACGTAATTCAACCAATAATTCGCAACAACTTTCCCGGCAATTCTGATGATAAGCCCACCGAGCGAATAGCCAAGATTTGCGTTTTCCTTGACGCGCCAATCCGCTTGGTCAAGATATTCTCTGATCGCATTCTCCACTTCAATGACAGCTCCTTTCGTCGATCGCGCTTGAAAACGTTTCTCGCGGTAAACAATGTATGCCTTTGCCGTTTTCCAATAGCCGGAGCTCATTAAAGCGAACTCCACTACGTCCTGAATCTCCTCAACTGTTATTTCAGCTTTAAATTTCTCCGATTTGCCGAGATAGTGAGTAACAATCTCTGTAATTTTTCTTGCTTCGGGTTCTTTAAACTCGCCTGTTGCTTCAGCCGCCTTCATAATGGCGGCAAAGATGCGATTTTTATCAAATTCGGCTTTAGTGCCGTCTCTTTTTATGACAGTCATCTTGGAAGGTTTCGTTAACTTAATTTTAGTCTTCTCTCGCTAAAGAACAAAAAGAGAAAAAATGAGAATTAAGGAGCTTCTTTTTGGTAAGACGCAAAAAGTGTCTAAGTTATCCACAGAAATACTTATAACAAAATTTCATCATGTCAAGATAAAAGAGCATAATTTATCCAGCGAGCGGATTTAATGCGTCTGATAGAAGGCGGAGCAATTCCTCCGGCGTATATTTAAGATAATTTCCTTCCTTGATCACCCTGATTCTCTCATTAACCTCGTTTTTGGGGACGTTAAAACAACCAATAACGTCTTTTAAGGCGTTTTGGGGCGCGAGAAGAGCGACATAGTCATATCCACGGATTTTCAGTTCGTCGTATCTTATCCGAAGAAGTTTTAGAAATTGATTTCTCTCTCTTTCATTCACGTCATCTAGAACTCCGCCGCTGCGAAATAATCCGCCTGGAGCGTTATAGGTGCCTTCTTTATCGGAATATTTTGTTTTTTCCGCCGAAATGGAATTGATATGGCTGAATTCGCCATCAGACGCTTCAAATAATTCCGCGTGTTCCTCGCCCGAAACGACAATAAGCGCTTTTTCATCTTTAAATTGGTAAAAATCACTTGGTATTTTCATTTCTTTTATTTTAACTCATTCGGGGCGCAAATCGATTTAAGCAATGAAATATCTTCCTCGGAAATTTTTATTTCTTGGTTCGTAATTCTTGGATACATTATGGAGTTTTCTTGCGCGGCATGAGGAACTCCTAAGGCGTGTCCCATTTCGTGAGCAAGTATGATGACAAGATCTTTATCATCATAAAATTGATAGACGTCAATTGACGTCTCGTTGTTTTGGATTTTATAAGAGCCGGTTACGAACTCTTCACGGTCCGTTTGTAATCGGTTGTAATCTTTTATGCCGACATTTAACGAACTTGCGAGACGATTTATCATGCCCGCAATTGTGTTCACTTGCGAGGCAAGCGCATTATAAGCGGCGATTTTCTCGTTTAAATTGCTTTCTAATGTCTTTAATTCTTCTTCTTTTGTTTTAATCTGTTCATAAAGAGCGTCTAATTCGTTCTTCTCCACCGTGAGTTTGTCGTATTCCGGCTTAGACGCGCCGCCATGATCGTTCCAATAAGCAACTCTGCTTTCGAAGTTTTTGACTTTCGCGTCATAGACGGCGTTCAATGAGAGCAATTCGTTTCGCAATGACGAATATTCGTCTTTTAGAGAATCTATTTCTTGCGCAAGAGACTTGACCCGTGAAGAAAATTCAAGATATTCGTTTTGAACCGTTTTATATTTTTCTTCCGTGGATTTTATACCCTCAATTTTCTTTTTAAGCGCGAGTGTCTCGGCTTGCCTCTCGTCAAAGACGAGATTGATTTCCATCCGAGCGCCGGAAGATTTTTCCACGAAAACGTTTTTCTGAAGCGCCGATTCCCAAAGTGCTTCCGCTTTTTTTACCGCTTCGGTAAATTCTTCTTTTGAAACGCCGAATTCGGCGTCTACCGTGCCGATGTCGTATGGTATTTCTCCCGTGGCGCAGAATGACGTCTTATCGCGCGAAAAGAGAAATTTCGTTATTTCCGGGGAGAATATAACCGTTCCTATCAAAAGAAAGAGGGTAATAGAGGAAACGATTCCTAGAACAATTTTTCGGCGTCCCGACATTTCTCGTTTAAATGATAACCTTTGACCCTTACCCTTACTAGGAGGTATATATGTGAAGTATGAGACTCGTCCCCTATCAAGAGATCCTATCGGAGAAGCTTAAACGACAGCAGTCAGTAAGAAGATTGCAGTTCCACGCTTCCGGCCATTCGGTGCATATCGGGAAAATCTCGCCAGGATGTCGAGGGTGTTTCACTCCGGAACTTTCAACCGGAATGCAAATCGGCTCTCAATGTATGTGTCAATGTCCGTATTGCTATTATGACCCTGCCCGGCAAGAACACACTCAAGCCGAAATAGACCGGATGCTTGCGGATGTTTTTCTAAAGTCCCTCAATCCAAATTGGCGACCGATAATAGTAGCTCTTCAAAGTTCGGGTGAAACTTTGCTTTACCTGGATCAGCTTGAAAAATTCGTAAAGATTATACGAGAAACCGAAATCAAAAAGGGACTCAACACCTATTTTTACGTTTATACAAACGGCATACTTGTGAACAAGGAGAATCTCGCGAGAATGAAAGACTGGGGCGTGCAAGAACTCCGGTTTCATATTGCCGCAAGTAATTTTTCGGAGGATGTATATAAAAATTTGGAACTTGCCGTTCGTGAGGGGTTCACGGGAACGGTGGAGTTGCCTTCACTCCCCCATTATCGCGATAAACTGCTCGGATCTTTACCGCGTTTGAACGATATGGGTGTGAAGCATTTGGATTTAGTGGAGTGTCAGGTCACTAATTTCAATAAAGGCGCTTTGAATGCCATGTTCCCCAAGGGAAGAATATATCAGGATTTTTTCATACACTTTTACGATGAAGGGTTGTCCTACGACATTATTGAGGAAACCTTAGATAAGGGTTATGGTTTTTCTGTGCTTGATTGTAATTCTGGCGTTGAGCGCTGCCGACACGGTCCCGGAAAAAGTGTAGCGTTTGACATGAAATCCATAGAAGGAATGTGCGTTGAATGGGACTATTACCAAACAAATAAGATTCAGAACATTCCAACAAAGTATTCGCGCGGAGAAGTAAAATAAAAACCGCCTTCAGGCGGTTTTTTGTCAGTCATTCCAGCGCTTCGGATGAGGACAATCCGGGTTTGGACACCGGTTCCTCCCCCAAAAAACTTCCACCGGGGCGATAAAGCCGCATTCCCAGCAACATTCGTCCCCCGGCGTGCATACCTCTCCTCTCGGCCTGTTTTTAGTTCTAATTTTGCGCTCTTTAAAAACATAGTCTTCGGCGGCAAGTAAACCGATGAAGAATTTGGTTACATAGAGCGTCCCTAACGCGTCTATTACTATGTAGCAAGGCAGTATGTGAAGAAAAGTGAAGGGCGGGCCATTGTCATCTATCCGACAGATGAGTCTGGAAAAGGCGGCGTCTGGATCAAGATCTTTCTCGCATATAAGGTTTTTTCTTTCGGAAACCGTGATTCCCGTCCAGAGACCTTTTTCTCTGAAAAAGGCTAATAGTCTTTTGACCGTTTCAGCCGACTGGCCGAATCTATAACAATATTCCCTTTTTATGCCTTCTGGACGAATGTCATAGTGCTGGTCTGCTTCAGTCTCAACCAAGATATCGTCGGGTGCGATAAGTCCACTCGGCACGGTAAGTCTGTTCATATAAAATCCTCCTTTCAAAAAGCTGGGTTTCAGGCTAACACGGACGCGCGGCGAGTTTCAACCTATGGTTTCTCCCGTAATTATCGTTGCGTTAACGTAAGGCAGGATTTTCCCGAGATTATCGTGTTCGTTAAAAATCATATTTATTTTCCCACTGTCGCCTGTTCCGAAAATTATTCGGAGTTCTTCCAAGCTTTTTTCAATAGACCACATTCTATTTGAGAATCTGAATATCTTTTCTCGGTTCATGCCTTCTGGATCTGAATCGCTCTCGGCAAGACAAGATAGAACATTGTTAAATTCTTCCGGGGAGTAGGCAGCGATGCAATTGAAAAATTGCTTGTGTTCTTCTTGCTTTGTTTCCAGAACAATCGGGATGCAGCCATTTACGAGAGCTTCGCCTGCCACGAGCGTTATGCATTCTGTTGTTGATGGCACCAATAAGTATTTTGTCTGTCTTAAATACTTCCCAATATGTCCGATGTTTGCATCTTTGTAGCCGACTTTCGCGATAGTATCCGGCGAATAATCGTCGTCCAAAACGTTTACGAAAACGAAGTCCATCTTAATGTCGTTTTCTTCCATAAATTTTTTGACAGCCGGATGGAATTTGGCCGTGCACCAGCGTCCGGCGTAAACGAATTTATAAGGTCGATTGCCTTCGTATTCTTTCTTCTCGTAGGCATAAGGATACGTGATGGGGAAAACTACGTTTCGGCCGTTTTGGTTTTGAATAAATTGGTATTGATGGATGTAGTTCAGACTGAGCTGTTTGCAGAATGCCGGCAATTCAGTTCCGTCATGAGAAATATTAAAAACATTGTCTGCCGGAGTTTTAATCATCCGGTCGAAAGACAATTTATGAGCGGCATTTAATAAAATCGCATCGTATTGACTAACTGTTTTGGATAAAAAATTTTCTTGTTGATTGGCGCATTGAGTGTTCCACAAATCAATCTCATGACCGAGTTTTTTAAGTAGCAGGAGAAAAATGTAGCCAACCTGCTCAATTCCCGAGCCGCATGTAGGATTATGAAAGAGAATCTTCATATGCTGATTTTACTCCACCTGTAAGTAATTTGAATAGCCTTCCTGTAACGCTAAAAACGTGAAGAGGATGATTTCTAAGACACAGTCAACTTATGGCTATTCGGCTGTTTGCGGGACGGTTTTGCAATTCAGATAATCCACTTCCTCGCCATTCTCAAGAATCGTGGCGTTATCTCCTTTGTTCCAAAAAACGAATGATTCGTCCTCGTTTGCGAACCTGGCGCCGGAAGCGGAAATGGTTTGAGGTAAATCAAATGTACGACCATCGCTTAAAAGAATTTTAGCGCTGTTTCCAGAGATCGGAGGTTCTCCGGACTTTACAGGAACGGATTCTCCTTCAATAAAAGTTACTTGAATTGTTTTGTCGTTTTCGCAAACGAAAGTGGCCGTAATGGACGGCGGAGTTTCCGCAGGTTCGGTTATCTTGTTCTTCCCGACAAAATACCAGATTACGACTCCTATAACGACAACTAAAGGGATAATCAGTAATAAGTTCTTTTTCATTATTGGACTTGCATTAAAACTAAGGTTTGACCGTCTCCGGAAAGGGTCAATATGTCACCGGACAAGGCAACATCTGCTCCGACTCTTAAGAGAGATTTAAGTGCGTCTTCCACGCCCATTCTTTCGGCGGGTTCAACGCAGAACATAAGAGTTGAGGCGAGCCCTCCTCTTAAGGTGCCGTTTATGAGGGTAAATCCGCCAAACATTGAATTACAAACATTCGCGTAGATGGTGTTCCCCCTAAATTCCACCGTATAGTCATAGTCCGAATCAGTCGCGACGCCGTTTAGAGAAGAAATGCGAAATGTTTTTCCTTCTAAATCGGCAGATGTTACGCCGGAAATAGTGGACGTGTCGTTCGCAACGAGAATCAGCTCAACGTTCTTTATAGGCACGCCCTCCTCCAGAAAAAAGATGGGAGTATCGGTAATCCATTTTAATTCATCATCTATGAAAATACGCGCGAGAATAGTATAAATGCGGTCGGGCAGAATATTTTCAGGATTATATTTTATCGCAAAAGAAATTGGAATGTTCTCTCCTTTGGTTACGATATCCATTGCAGCGACCGTTTCTGCCGGAGCGGTTTCGTTTGAGACGTCTCTTATTTCCACCTCAACCCGGCTGCCCGCCGACAAGGTTATATTTTCACGATACGATACGGTGCCGGTAAGCTCGGCGCTAGATTCTCTTACGGAGGGAGAGGGTTCCCAAATCTTTATCGCGTATACGGCAAGCGCGATAATGATTAATCCGGCGATAATTCCAAAAATGATTTTTTTACTCATTTGATTAATCTTTTTGTTAATAAATCTCTATTTAATTATACAACATCCACCCAAGTTTTTTACCTTGAGACGCGGTGAATTACCGATAACCAAAATGTTGTTGTTTGAACAGCCATTAAACGTTAATTTCGTGATAGAATAATGAACATGAAACTCTCCGTCCGGTATCGTCTGGACGCCGTTTTGTCTTTCTTTTTGGTTATTGTTCTCCTTCTGCATTTCAGCCGAGTCTTTTTAGATGCCGATGTTTACGTGCTTGTTTTTATGTCTATTATCGGCCTCTTGCCAGTATTCGTAGGGGTCATTCGTTCGTTCCGTGCGCGGGAGTGGGCGTCAATGGATTTGCTCGCCTCGGTCGCTCTTGTATTTTCGCTGTTGAGCCGCGAATGGACTTCCGCCATTTTTATAGAACTTATGCTTGCCGCCGCGCGAATACTTGATGATGTTACGCGCGACAGAACGGAAAAGAGTATTCGCGGATTGCTCAAGCTTCGCCCGAGAATTGCGCGGGTTGAACGAGACGGAACGTTTGTTGATATTCACGTCCGAGATGTTCAAGTTGGCGATATCATCGCCGTGGGCATAGGAGAACGCATACCGGTTGATGGCGAGATTCTTTCGGGAAATGCGGCCGTTGACGAATCGTCACTTACCGGCGAGTCTCTTCCAATAGATAAGGCGGAGGGAAACCGTGTAATGAGCGGCACTCTTGTGCAGTCGGGCAGTCTTCGTATTAAAACGGATCGCACGGGCAAAGATACGACCATAGAAAGAGTTATTACGCTTGTTGAGTCGGCGCAGGAGGAGAAACCATCGGCGCAGACCTTGGGTGAGCGATTCGGAAAGATATATCTTATTTCCATATTTTTGGGCTCGGTGGCGCTTTTTATAGCAACACATAATTTATCTTTTGTCCTCGCCGTGGTGCTTGTCGCATGCGCGGATGATCTTGCCATTGCCATACCTATCACTTATTTGCGCGCAATTCATGCGGCGGCAAAATCCGGAATAATTGTAAAAGGTAGCCGACATCTTGAGATGTTCGGCAAACTTCGCACCATTGTTTTTGACAAAACGGGAACGCTTACAACCGGCGCTCTCTCTGTTTCCGCGGTTATCGGCGTGAAAGGATATTCCGAAAATGATGTTCTTTCATGGAGCCTGTTTGCCGATTCTAATTCAAACCATCCCATTTCACGAGCGATTGTGAATTATGCCGAAGGACGCGGTCTTCAAAAGAACGTTTCTGATTCTGCCGAGGAACAGGGCGGTAAAGGGGTCATCGCTAAAAAGGGACGGAATACAATTGTTACTGGAAAACGAATTTTTTTGGAGAAACAAGGCATTTCTTTCCCGCCGGAAATTATTGAGAGTGCAGATAAAGAAGCTTCTCTTGGCCGGAGTGTTTCTTTTATCGCAAGAAACGGGCGTGTCATAGGGTGTATTACGGCAGCCGATACGATAAAGAAAAATGCCAAGAGGGCAATTGAAGAATTGCGCGAGTTAGGCGTAGAGAAAATTGTTATGCTCACGGGTGATAACGGTCGCGCTGCAGAAACCATTGCTAAACAATTGGGCGTGGATGAGTGGCACGCCGAACTTATGCCGGAAGAAAAAGTAGAAATTATAAGACAGCTTCAGAAAAAAGAGCTGGTAGCCATGATCGGAGATGGAGTAAATGACGCGGCGGCGCTTTCAATCGCTGGCGTTGGCGTGGCTATGGGAGGACTTGGCGCCGAAGGGACTATTGATTCCGCTCAAATTGTCCTAATGCAGGATAACCTATCCACTCTTCCCGAGGCTATGCGGATCGCTCGAGCGGCGCGGCGAGTATCCCTTGAAGATTTTTGGATATGGGGCGCTACCAATATTTGCGGACTTGTGCTCGTTTTTGGCGGCATAATCGGGCCGGCAGGAGCGGCGGCATATAATTTCCTTTCCGATTTTTTACCTCTGTTTAACTCCATGCGGATAAAAATAAAAAAACTGCGCTAAGTCAAGTATCGCAAGAGTTTGTTTTGTGCTTTACTTTGAGACAGTCCGTTACAATCCAAATATAAGGGAGGGATACTCTTATGGTTTCGGTACAAGAAGTGGGTTCGTTGATCTCTAGCATCACTGCCTTTTCCGATATGGTTAAAAAGCGCCGTTGCAGGAGAATACTTAGCCGACTAACGGAAGAAGTGAAAAACTTCAAACATTTTATTGTGGCGCGGAATGAGTCGGCCAAAGATACGGTAATCGCGCTCCTGAATACCACAGATATCAACGGCTGGACGCTTCAGAGGATTACGGGAAGATTTTGGAGCAAATACAAATTTCCCGAAGGTATTTTCGTGTTGAAATCCGTTTCACGCATGGATATGCAAAGAGCGCTCGTTTCTTTTGATAAAGAAGCGGCGGCAAGTTTGAGAGGTTCAATCGGATTCGTCGTCGTTGTCGTTAACTATGGCGTCGCTGGAGTTTTTCCCGTGTAATTCATATTTCTCTTTTTTTTAAAATCCCCTTACGGGGATTTTTATTAAAAAACCCCGATGTTAAATCGGGGCTTTGCTGCAGGGAGTTTTACTTTCCTTCAGCTGTAAACCAATAAAGAACTTTGAGGCCATAAGCCCAGTAGACAACCCTGCACTTAAAGAGGTCTTCATAGAAGTGGATGCCAGTCATGTCATTCGTCGCCGCTCTGATAAGAGCCGTAAGGGAACTTTCTTGTTGTTTTTCTCCCTTCCAGCTCGCGGTTATATCTTCTTCAGCTTTGGAGAACAGGTTCTTGTCATACTTACCCATTGTTTTCGCTTGCTCTTTCGCGAAGCCTGATTTGGCTTTCTTCCGAAGATAAAGTTGGGTAAGAATCATACCGCCCGAAATAACGAAGACTACCACGAGTGCGCTAGAGAAACCGGTCATCCATTTTGGGCGTTCTTTTCCCGTTTCTTTAATTCCGCCGGTCTTTGCCGTATCGGGACCGATGCTCCAGATAATCTTTCCTCCTTCTATCCGGCCAGTGAGGGTTTCGGAGAGAAATTCGTCGCTCACTTCATTCTCGCCAATCACCGCTTTCAAAGAAAGTTTCGCCCTGACTTTAAGGTCAACCGATGATGAAGTTCGTCCATCAGACAAATCCGAGGCGCTTACCGCTGCTTTAACGTAATCTAGATTGACGGGAAAAATGATTTCTCCATTCTCCGAGTCCAAAAGTACGTCTTCCGTGATGAGGGTTTTTTGCCATCTTTCGGGACTTTCTCCTATCACCTCAATTGTTCCGATGGCTTTCAGATTTTCAATCGTCTTGTCGGAAGACAGATTATAGTGAAACGTCACATCGGCTGGATTGATTGCTTGAACAACAGAGAGAGAGGTTTCTTTCGCCGGTTCAGGTTTTTTCGCCGTTGCTTCCTTGCTTATTTTTGAAGCGGAGAGAAGCGCATTTTCGCGAAGCAGAGCTTCATAGCCGAAGCTATAAAGCTCCCAGTAACCTTTCCCGCGACGGGCACCATTTAGAGGTGTGTCCATTTCGAATGACGATGCGTTTAACTTCCCGCCAATTGAAGCGGTAAAATTTTTCGTCCCGTCCGTGATAGTCGCTATGATGTCCAAGCGATAAGTGCCATCTTCGTAAAATGACACTTGAGGGTTGTATCGAGGATTTAGATCCTTCTCAATATTGCTCCCTATGGCAAGAATGGCTTCAAAATCCAACGGGAAGGAAATCTCCACCTTATCGGTACGATATTTTTTTTCTCCGATGAGAGGGATGTCTTTTTCCCATTTACCGAAGGATTCCGAGAGAACCGCCTTCACCGAGACCGTCTTTTCGGACAGACCGTTTTTATCCGCTGCGTCTTTTGCGAAGACATAGACGAAATTGATTGTCATTTTATCCGTTATTGGCGGAAAAATTGTGTCCCCAAAACTTTGGGGACTGTCGTAAGACTCAAGGGTAAAGCCTCCCGTCTGTTCGTAGGAAGCGATCACCTTTTCCGTTTTGTCTTCCGTCGGGAAGCCGATAAGGGCCACGCCGATAATGGATCCGAGCATTAGCAGCGCGGCTGCGATGAATACCCAACCAGAGAGTTTTTTCATTCAACTTTCCTCCTTTTGATTCTTTTCATCCGGTAAGGTTTACGAACCATTACGAGAATAACGATTGTGCCAATTGCGAGTATCTCAACAGTTATGGCGACTGCCACAGAATAGGGAGACCATTTAAAGAGAGCGTAAGTGACGTCGATTGGGAGTATTGGGAAGAAAGAACCGCTTTTGAACGTGACTTGGTTCTTATCTGATTCTATCGTGATTATCTTCTCTTCTCCCGGCATAAGGATAAATTGATCGTCTGATAAGCGCCCGTCGGAATCAAGAACGATTTCGACGGGTAGGAGAGACACCACTTTTTTCTCTGCGATGTATCTGCCTTCGGGGTTTTCAATAAGCGTCATTTTCTGTTCGGTTATGCCGCGGCTTATCAGGGACCACGCGCATATTCCGAGAATGAAGAGAATGATGAACGCGGTTTTTTTCGGGGACATTTCGGTCTGCGTTTGTCTCGGGTTTTCTTTTTCCAGAAAAATAAAGAGAATCATCACTATGCCTAGAATGAGCAAGAAACCCATAAGAACAAATTTGCTTCCAAAAATGAACCCGATAAGAGGGACTCTTCCGTAGGCCTTGCCCATATAGTTGTCTTTGGTAACAACGTCCATGTCCGGCGATTTATTCGCGTCCCCTTTTGTCGTTATGAGGATTTCCCTCCCTCGCTTTTCGATGCTTATGGCTCTGTGCACCGTTTGAGCGGTGTCGTCGCTTAGAGAGTGAAAAACGATTATCTCGCCAATTTTCACTTCCGATATATCGGTTTTGACGCAGAGATATTCGTCTCCGAGCCGCAGAGTGGGAACCATGCTTTCACTTGTGACATGGCAGAAATTCCAACCAATGAGGGGCATCACAATGGCAATGAAAAACAGGCCGAGAAGACCAATTAAGATGAGTGTGTTTTGGGCAATTTTCTTTAGACTCACCGTGTAAAAACCTCCTTCAAAAAATTATCTATCTTATTTTTATGGAAAAGGCCCGACTCCGAGTTATCAGAGTTCGGGTTAGATTAATCAGAAAAAGCTGTTGTTGTCAAGTAATAAAGTAAAACCCCTCTTTAATGGAGGGGTCTTGGGAAGGCGGTAAGAAGAAAAAATTTGCTGGCTATTTAGGTCCGGCGGTTATTACTGCGCGGTTGTCTGGCCTATTTGGAATTCGAAGCTCACCGTAACCTTGTCGGTTTGAGCGAGATCGTCTGAAGAGCTGGACCACCAGTCAATCAGAGGCCTGATGCTTAATTCCTGGCCGGCGACCAAGGGCTCGTTCAGCTCGAAATGTGATGGTAGATTGTTTAGTCTGCCGTCGTATATCATTGTATCACCCGCGCTTATCCAGCCACTGCGATCATTGTCGACGAAGAGTCTTAAGTTAATCAATCCTCCGAGTTCGCCTATGGCGTCAGTTGTATCGCCGGCAGCGATTTCGGGGTCTATGCGGCCGTTCTCCTCGTTCACCACGCTGATATTCTCAATGTCCAGATAGCCCGGCTTGCTGCCAATGTTCTTGACCTTGTATGCCAGGTGGCTTATCTGGTTCGGCCCCATGTTTTCTACCGTGAAGAGCACGACGTTATCCTGCTTGCCGTTCACGGTGATATCCAAGCTGCCTGCCTGGAAATAGTTGCCGATGGAGGTGCCGATGTCACTGAAGCTTGCAGCCGTGCCGATGCTCCCGATAATCACTATGGCGGCGAGTAGGCCGGCGAATAGGATCTTTTTGCCGTTCTTCAAGATATTATTCCTCCTCTTAAGTATTGTTTTATAGGACAAAATTTTCTTCTTCTCCCGTATTTGCATTATTAAATAACCAGCAAACCAGCGGGAAGGGTAATATATATTTAGATGTCTGTCAACAAGTATAAATTATGAAAAACCCCTCTTTGTGAAGGAGGGGTCTTGGGAAGGCGGTAAGAAGAAGTCTTATCAGTTGCCGGGGCCTTGAATCAGGGCTGCGCGAGAACGAACTCCGCGTCGAAGCCGAGGCTGTCGGTCATCGACATATTTTGATGGTAGTTATTGTCCGTCGTTTCCGTCGGGAACCGCCAAGGTATGACGATATCGACGGACGCGCCCGCAGCGAGGATCTTTATGTCTGTCCAGCGAGCTCCATAGGAATTCAGGCCGGACCAATACAGGTTGCCGCTTCGATAGCCCGGATAGGCGGTGAACTGGCCATTATAGGCGAGTTGAATATCTCCGGAGTCAAATACCCTATTGCTGTTCAGATCGACATACGGCGCAAACTGCAGAAAAATATCCAATTCTCCGCCGTTGCCTTCATAGTCCCCCGTTGTCAGCCCGGGGCCGCCAAGGGGTCTAGGATATTGTTTAGCTTCGGGAGCGAGGATGCCGTTTTCATCGTCAATCGTTTTTGTCCAGTCCATAGACAGCTTACCGGCGATGCTGCCGGTATTCGTCAGCGTGACGACGCCTACGCCGTTATCGCCCGGTTTGATATTCGACAGAGCGAAAGGCAGAGATTCGGATTCCCCGACCTGCAGGACCAACGAGCCGGCTTCAAATGAATTCCCGGTGATCTTCCCCGAGTCCACATAGCTGGCGCCCACGCCGATACTGCCGACGGTGAAAACCATGACGAGCACGATCAGAATGGCCAAAAAGGCTTTCTTGTTCTTCAAAATCTTTTCCTCCTCTGAATTTCTTGTGGCAAGACTAACTTCTTCTTTCCGCAAATTTGTTAAGGCAACTGACAAACGAAGGGGAATGGTAATATATCTGCAAAAAGTCGTCAAGGGGTGTTCATGATAAAAAAACCGCACCAATTGGTGCGGAAGCTGTTATTGCCAGTATCCAAGATTGTTTATCGGTGCAACGATAAACTCGTAAGTGAATGAAGTCCTGGCGTTTTGGAAGATATTATCCACGGTCTCGTCGAGTTTAAATTCCCAAACAAGACAGTGTATGGAGCGAGAGTCGAGATTCCCTGTAATTTCGGCTGAATCAATGAGAAGACTATTCAATTTCCCCTCATAGATTATCGGCCAATCGCCATTTTTTGCCGTCCCGTTGTTGGCCTTTCGAACACAAACCAGAATTGCATCCGAAAAATCGGGAATTGATTCAGTATCGGTTTTAACAACAATCTTGTACCTCACGGGCAGCAGACCAACGTTCTTGATAGTCATCAGTTTGGGCGTATCCCAAACGCCGGGAGCTAATTTGCCGTCTGGAGACAGCGAGCCGGCAATCTCTATTCCCGCGGCGTTCATTTTTGCGCTTGTGTTGGCGGATTCGATGTTTATCGAGACTTTTCTGCTTAAAAAACAGATTGTGTTCCCGACAGCGACAAGAAGGAGAAGAGATGCCAAAACGATAAGGATAATAGTCGAGGCAGGCGCTTTTTTCTTTTCATCCATCGGATGATTCCTCCTAGCATTCTATTTTAAAAGATGCGGCCACTGTGTCACAAAACGATTACCTCGTCAAATCCTCCTTATTAAATTTTGAGTTGCTTAAACCAAGCTACTAGTTTTTGGCGATTAAAGCAAATGATGACTTTATTTTCTTTTAATACACCACCTAACGTTACTGCGTTTAAAGAAATGCGCTATTTCCGACGATTTAACTCTCCCTCCGTTTGGGTCGTTTATATAAAACAGATTCTTATTTTCATCTATTCCCTTGACCACTATATAGTGAGCGTAATCCGTAAATTTTGGATGCCATGTTACGTCATTTTTATCGTCGTTGGATTTGACCATTGATCCGACCATGATTCCTCCCTCCGAAAAACATTTTTTCGCACCTGCTTGATTATTGACGTTATAAGATGTAAGCCCGAAATTGGCAGGTATGCCTTTGGCGGTAAAGGCCGATTTGTATACACCGCTTGGTTCACTGCCGGCGCATCTTTTATATCCTCTCTCAACTATTTTCGCTCCCATGGTCGTAACCGCATTATCCGCTGTTACGTATTTATTTCCCGTAAGGTATAAAACAACCATAGCAAGAGATGTCGGTCCGCATCCTCTTCTGCCGTATGTGTGTTGGCTTGGACAATTCGGCACCGGACCGATTTCTTTATTTACCCAGCGTCTGTCCGTTTGGAATAAAGATTGGACAGGAGCGATATAAACCATTTTGCCCGATGTGCTTCCGCCGCCGATGCTGCCCGTTTGTTGTGGAGCCAGAAGTTTATTCGCAACATCTGTGGAGTCAAAACCGCTTTGGGTAGTAATAACTATTTGAATATTCTCTCCAGTGGATTCGTCCGTGATTGATTCAACTCCCTGAATATTATTGTCTTTTACACGGGCTTTTAACTCGCTGATAGCCGAACTGACTGTCATCCCTTCCGGCAATTCTTTGATGATTATTTTGTTCCCTTCTATCTGAACTTTGTTCCTGTCAAATATCGCCTCTCCCGTAACGGGATCAACGCCTGAAATAAAGGCGCTATCCACTGGAGGGGGAACCGCAAGAATGTCCGTTACAAGGTCAAGGGGAGCGGTATTTATAACTAAGAGACCCGGATTGGCAATTGAGAGAATGACAAAGCCTCCTGCCAAAACAGCCAATCCTTTTACAGCAGCAAATATCCATGCCCTGGCTTCTTTTTGTTTAGATTCACTGTCCCCGGAGGTAACATGCTTTATTGCTCCGAATATGATAACTCCCAGTGCGATTATCGCTCCGATTCCTAAGGCGTAGAGAAAGATGTTTTGTACCGGCCCGCCTGGAGAAAACCATTCGTTAATATTCATATATATGGCTGATTATAACATCAAACATGGTAATTTTGTTCTTAATAAAAACCGCCTTTAAAGACGGTTTTTCGTATTCGGTTCACACCCGAATCAGATATATAGCTCCTTCTTCGTGCCCGTTTCCGCAGACGCTGTCCCCGTCTCCGAAGTAGGAACCGCAAATGGAGCATTTATTGCCGTTCCTTTCACAGAGTATCTTCTCGGACCTCTTAAGCTCATTGAGTTTCTTCACCAGAGCCGGAAGTTCTTCTGACTTTCCCATCAATTTGGCTGCAAAACCGAGCGTCAGAGACGTTCCGGGACAGCAGGATTTCTCCTCATTGCATAGAGCTTCGTCTATCAGCTTGCCGGCATCGGGTCCTTTCTCGTGGATTATCATTCCTATGGTCATGCTCAACCAATCGATTTCCAATTTCTTTTCCTCCTTTTTAATATCAATTTGGTGAGAGTATCGCGACTAACCTATTCGTCCGTCGAGTTAAGACCTCCTTCTTACAAAATTACGGATTTAAAAATTCTATGGGTAGAGTAATACTAAAGCTGCACGTTGTAAACTGATGTCCAGTTTTACAACTATTGTCCATAAAGGATTAGTTCAATACCCATATCATGAAGTTCAAATAGCCGGCAAAGCTGACCCAGAGGATATAGGGAACAAGTAACCAAGCGGCTGTTCGAGAAATTTTCGCGAAAGAGACAATCGTAATAATAATGGCAAGCCAAAGAAATATAATTTCAATGAATGCTCCTATCGGAGAATGCAAGCCAAAAAAGATTATTGACCAGAGCATATTCAGCACAAGTTGGCTTATAAATATGCCAAGTGCGATTTTCACGTTTCTGTGATTTAGGCCTTTCTTCCAGATTAAAAAAGCCGCAATGCCCATGAGGGCAAACAATGTTGTCCATACCGGAGCGAATATCCAGTTTGGCGGGGCGAGCTCGGGTTTAACCAAATCGGCATACCAGCTAGCGATAGACGGGGTTGTAAATATTGAACCGATGATGCCGGCTAATTCGGAAATCACAATAGTGACAATAAGTTTTAAAGCGTTACTCATGTTTATAATTATATTATTTTTTAAGTTTCTTTAACACGGATTTTCATTGAATAATCTTTGGTAAAAATTCTCTTTTTGAAAAATTCTATCAATAAAATTTCTACAAAACTAATACCGAATATTATTAGCCACTCCGTCAATAACAAAGGTTGAGTGACTAGGAGTTTTTGTAAGGGTGGCAAATAAATGGCCCCAATGAGCAAAATAAACGATATGATCACTGCTCCAATTAAATAGCGATTGGAAAATATGTCTTTTCGGAAAATCGGTCTTTTAAATGAGCGAACACAGAAGGCAAAAACCAATGAATCAACGCACATTAGGATAAAGACTATCGTTCGCGTTTTGTCTAAATCTCCGGTCAATTTCCAAAATAAGAAAAAAGACAGAAATGCCGCCAAGCCGGTAATAAAGAAAATGGCGGACATCCAGATTTTAAGCGGCTTATTTAATATCGGTTCCTTGGGATCTCTTGGTCTTTCATCCATTACTCCTTTTGTTTCTTGTTCGGTGGTAAGGGCGATGTCTGGAAGACCATCCTCAACAAGGTTTATCCAAAGAATCTGAGCTGGCAATAACGGAAGTGGAAATCCCATTGCCATACTTGCTAAAAATAAAAAAAGCTCTGAAAAATCGTCCGCTACTAGATACACAAAAACTTTCCTAATATTTCCAAAAATTACCCTTCCTTGCTCTATTGCCTTAACCACGGTTTTTAAATTGTCGTCAAGCAATACCAAATCGGCTACTTCCTTCGCTACATCAGTACCGGAGCCAACAGCAATTCCAATATCGGCGGATTTAAGAGCTGGAGCATCGTTAACGCCATCACCAATCATCGCAACCACTTCCCCGTTAGCCTGCAGCGCGTCAATAATCCTTAATTTATGGCGAGGCGAAACGCGAGCGTAGATAGAGATATATTTTGATCTCTCTTTTAATTCAAATTCACTCATTGTTTCCAATTCCTTGCCTTCAATTATGTTTTCGGCTTTTACTTCGAAACCAATTTCTTCGGCAATGGTTTTGGCGGTAAGTTTATGGTCTCCCGTAACGATGACTGTGCGAATGCCGGCTTTTTTGGTAATCAAAATTGATTCTTTGGCATCTTGGCGAAGAGGATCTTTGAGTGCAATGAAACCGACTAATGATAATCCATTAACCAATTCAATAAGGTTCTGATATTTTGTTTCGTTATCATAATCCCTATAGGCGCAGGCAAGAACTCGTAGGCCTTTTTGGGTTAGTTCCTCTAATTTATTTATCAATTTATCCGCTTGAACTGATCCTAGCTTCTCGTTTTTTCCGTCAATATCCAAGTCAGCACAACGGGCTATGACTTCCTCTGGCGCTCCAATAATATAAAGCGTGTTTTGTTTATCGTTTTTGCGATTATATGCGGCAGAAAATTTATAATCAGATTCAAAACTGATTTTATCCAATACTGAATATTGTTTTTCTAGTTCGTGCTTGTTTAAACCCGCCTGCATTCCCGCCAAAAGCAATGCCCTTTCTGTTGGCCCGCCCCGCACTATCCATTCCCGTAAACCCTCTTCTGGATTTTCAATAAAAGCGTCATTGGCTAAGGTGGCTATTTTGAGCGCAGAAATATGTGATTCAATACCATTAACATTTATATCTTTGGCAAGCCCGTTAATGCTATCACTCATTAGTTCTTTTGTGCTTGTCAAAATATGGCTCACTTGCATTTTCCCCTCGGTGAGAGTGCCTGTCTTGTCTGTACAGATAACGGTTACGCTCCCCAATGTTTCTGTAGCAGCAAGTTTTCTGACAAGACCACGTTGCTTGAAGATGCGTCTCATCCCCAAAACCATAATAACGGTTATAGCTGGCAAAAGACCTTCGGGGATAGCAGATACCGCCAACGCAAGAGAAGCTACTAAAACATCGGCAAAATTCTTTTCAAGAAAATATCCTTCGATTAAAACGACTGCAATAACGGAAAGAATAAATGCACCAACCCATCTTGAAAGATATACAATCTTTTTCTGAAGCGGAGTTTTACGCTTCTTGGTCCTTTTGAGAAGCGATACGACTTCGCCTATTTTTGTGTTAATCCCGGTAGCAGCAACTATCATCTTTGCCTGCCCCTCCTCGACAATCGTGCTCATAAAAACGGAATTTACTCTTTCAGAGAGCGATGTCGGTTCCGAAACAATATCTTCCGCTTTTTTCTCAACTGCTTGAGATTCTCCCGTGAGGCTTGCCTCGTTAATCTTTAATCTCCGCGATTCAATGATGCGTCCGTCAGCTGGCACTTTATCGCCGCGATTCAAAAACACGATATCGCCGATAACCAGTTCCTCGCTGTCTATTTCTTTTTCGTAGTTATCCCGCAAAACTTTCGCTCTGATTTTTACCATTTTCTTCAGGGCAAGAAGCGATTGATTGGCCTTATTTTCCTGATAAAATCCGACAGAGGTGTTGATAAGCAACACAATAGCGATAAATATCGTATCCGAATAGTGTTTTAAGAGAAACGAAATAACAACCGTAAAGAGCAGAATATACATCAGAGGACTATGGAATTGACCCAAAAACAGCTTTATTTTTGAATATGGTTTTTCCTGCGGAAGAGTATTGCGGCCAAAATCTTTTAATTTTTGGATTACTTCAGAAGTAGCAAGCCCTTCTTTCTTGCTTTCTGTTTGGGAAAAAATCTCTTCAAGTGAAATTGAATGCCAATCCTTTTGCATAGTTCTATTCTATCAAAAATCGCCCATTAGGCGATTTTTGTTTCGGTTCTTGTCAAATTCCGTCAAACGATGCCCCGCACCCATGATAGCATTATAGCCATCCTTTCAGACGGAAGTTATATGGCGGACTTATAGAATAGATACTGTGTGACAAAAGATTTTATAGCCTAATTTATCTTTATAGAGCGATGTAACAGAACTTATTAGTTAGGCTTCAATAGGCCAGTTTATTTACACCTCTTCTCCAAATAATCAGTCATTATATTAAATTCATATGCAACACTTTCTATTTCATCGCCTGTCTTCACATTGATACGATTCTGCAGACTTCCACTCTGCACAATTTCTATTCCCCTCTTAATTTCTTTTAACGCGTCCAATAATCCGGTGACAAGACCGCTACTTATAATGTACATTATTACGAACGACAGGATAGAATTGAGCACTATTCCCATACTAAATAGAGAAAAATTTATCCTATTGGCTAAAAAACTTAACAATAATGCCAAATAGGTAGATACAAAAAACACTCCAGGGCAAGCTGCTGAAATCATTATTTTGAACTTTATGCCGAGCGTCTTATTAGGGGAAGTTATGTCTCCGAAACTGTAGAGGATGTGCGTTATGTCGGCGAGAATTCGCCTTGAAAAAAAATAAATAATGGCAAATATTGCCTGCCCCATAGCAAGTCCTATCAAAACGATATTCAGCGATAGACCAAGGGAAAAACCTGGATGGATTATTAAGAAACTGATAGCACTTAACACATATCCTGCCGCGCTTAGACATAAAGCCGTAACGGCAGTTTTAACCGGAAATTTGGAAACTATATTGGAAACTTTTATGACTTCTTCTTTGGTTATGCTCTTGATGTTTGACTGATATTTATTAAGAAAGTCTCCCACTGGTTTATACCATAAGAGGAAAACGGCTATTCCTATCGCGCTAATGGATGTTCCCTCTATTAAATAAAAAATAGAGTTAGTGGCAAGCTCTTTTCCGGAAATATTTAAAATAAAGAAGTCTTCTATCGGGCTCACTATCCAAAATAAGAAAGATGCCCCAAGTATGTATAAAGAAACAAGCCTATTCTTAATATCACTAACCGATTCCCTGCCCCTGATTAACAAATATGCGAATAATGAAGTAAGAAGAACAAGTGGAACGAGATTCTTCGCGATAATCGTCCAGCTAAAAGACGATTCACGGACGCCAAAAAAAGAAACCGTTAAACTATAGGCAAGCCATACCACAAATACAATTGCCGTAAGCCAAAGAAGCTTTTTCCTCATTTGTGTTTATTATAACAAAAACCTTTCGCTTTTTTATACTTAGAGGTTAGAATCCTACCTCAAGAAAGAAAAAATTAAAGAGAGAACGCTAACGTCCTCTCTTTAATTTGCTCGCGTCTTTGAGCCAGAACCAAAATCGGTAAAGCTCTGTAAGGATATTTTCGATTTTTTTATCTTACCATTCCGACGGTCTTTGAGCACCTATGGATACTGGGTTCGGTGGCAAAAAACCGTAATCTTCCGTAAATTCACCTACTTTCGCTCTAATTAAATTTGTATTTCAAAGAATTGATACGAAAAACCCCCGGTCCGTCGAAGCAGACAGGGGGCTGAAAGGACTAAGAATCCAAGAGATCCAAGGGTCACAGAGCAAAGGTCAAAGCTACTTGCTACGCACAAACACGAAGCGGTAGTTGCTGCGCCAGAAGCTGCCGGGATGACCGTAGTGACCGTTGAGCCACTGCTCGCCGTCGTCGCCCCGTCCGACGCCGAACACCCCGAGATCGCCACCCGAAACGGCAATCGGCTCCATGGCGATAATGAGCCATTCGCCTTTCGGCTGGTCGGCGTACTGCAGTCGGAGTTGGGGTCCGACTTCGAGAGGACATAGCTGCAAGCCCAGCTCTTTGGCCTTCTCACAGATATTCTTGTAGCGGGCTCCGATGAAGCCAAGGTCGGCGAGGGAGAAAACCACGAGATCCAGTTCATTCTCGCTTTTGCTCAGCGTGAAGGTGGGCTGGTTCATGATGTCGTTTGCCCAGTCGGAGACATCGCAACCGGCTTTCTTCAGGGATTCCTTCAAGGCGTCGGTTGTCTCTTCGGTGCCGAGCTTGATGGTGTGCCGCAGGGGAAAGGTCTGTCCTGTTTTCTTGGTCAGAACGAGTTCATCGCGGAGAAACGCTTGTACCCCCTCCATGCCACCGAGTTTGTTTACTACCGCTTCCACGGTGCCTAAGGTTAACTCTGAGTACTTCATAAGGAATTCCTTTCTCTGACTGTTAGTCAGTGCCATCTATTCCCTTTGGGAATAGAGGTTTGCGTTGTTTTGTTGTTAAGTTTACGGAGCTAAGAATAGCACTTTCTTAGGTGTTTGTCAAATGGCTTGATGTAGTTCCGCTCGTTCCTGTTCTTTAGTAGTGTTCATACTTGGTTTGTCCTTATTTACTACAAAACCCCCTTTAACTAATAGGTGTTTTTGATTAAAAATAGCTAATTTTGAGCTAGCTCTAGTTGGCTCAGAGTTGCAAACAACGTTAGAACAATAATACAAGAAAAAGAGGGGTATATCTATGTGCCGGATTTGGGATAAATGGTGGCTAACTCTGTTATTTTTCCTTAATCTTTGACCTTATCTTGATTTTATGTTATGAGCAAGTAAGTTGTATTAAAAAATGAAAAGATGTAAAGGAGTGTGGGGCACTCCGAGATATTTGCATAGGGGGTGCTAAAAATGCGATATGGACTAGTAATTCTTAAACCAGACTCTATCAGGGATGGTTTGGAAAATGACATCATCAGATGTCTTGAGGAAGGGGGCTTAGAAATAGTATGGAAAGAATACTGGCAAATAAGGCCGGAAGTCGCCCATATCATTTATCCAAAGGAAGTGGCAGGGCCAACTTATTCTTCGAGAGTTAAGGCCATCACATTTGGGCTTTCAATGGTTATCGTAGTCAAGAATCTCACAAATACAGATATTTGGGAGGTTCTACGACAGCTCAAAGGAAGAATGGATACGGGTGGAATCAGGAAGAGGTTTTGCTATCACTTGAAGGATGAACTGATCCTGATGGGCTACAAAGGCCTATCACTTCAAGACAAACTAGCTGAAAATAGATTGCATACTCCTGATGACGCGGAAGGAGCAGCGACTATTTTGGCTCTATGTCGAGAAGAAGGAATTGGTGTTCCATTACCTATCATTGTTCTTCTCAAGCAAGATTGGAACCATGGGAAGTGAGTAACCACTTCCCACATTTTTTAAAATCATAAAAATAGTCCTTAAATAATTTTTCAAACAATCTGACAATAGCTTGTAAAATGAATAACCATCCATTAAGAAGGGACTCTATGACAAAAATTATTAGTATTGCGGGTTTGCCTTGTTGTGGCAAAACAACACTGTGTAATTCCTTTGCTTCTTTGCGTAATGGTCTTTCTTTGGACTTAGAGTATTTAAGAACAATGTTTTTTGAAGAAGATATCGAAAATAATGTGTTTAAGTTTACTCACAATGAGCCAATTAAGGAAGATGAAGATTTGAGAACGTACTTTCTGAGATGTGTTATTTATGACAAGATTATAACTCTTGATGAATATATAGAATGGTACAAAGTTATAATGGAATACATGAATAGAACAATTCTTAAAATTTTAAACGATTTTAGGGACTTAGATTATGAAGATTTCATATCTAAATACAGCAAAATAATCAAGTGGAGTCCTTTTGATAAACCTGACTTAATTGTATTGAATCATGCTTTACTACCACTAACAGATATTTGGAAAGATTCAACATTGTCTATAATGTTAACGGGTGAAGAATCGGTTCTTATTGAAAGGTTCGTGGAACGGGAAAAACTTGGTTCTAATAGGATAAAGTATGGCGTTGATATTTTACGACATATGAATTTATATAGCGTACTGAACAACGGAGCAAAAGCAAGCATTGTTTATGATACAACCAATAATTTTATGGACATAAGACAAATTGAAAATATTTTAAAAGGAAATATTGAAGATGAAACAAGAGATTAAATTTAAAACTGAGGATTATAATTATTACAATCGAGTCGTAGGAATTATCAAACGCAATGACAAATTCCTAATTATGAATGTGGATAATGCACCATATTATCACATTCCAGGTGGACATATTGAAATAGGTGAGGATTCTCTTAGTGCTGTTGCCAGAGAAATCAAGGAAGAATTAGATTACACTGTTAAAAACGCAACTCTATTTTGTATTCAAGAGAATTTCTATGAGAAAAAAGGAATTGTTCAGCATGGTGTAGAATACTACTACATTATCGAACCAGAAGAAGACATTGAAACAGTTAACAGAGAAGTTATAGAAATCGATCGTGGTGAAGAAAAACACTTATTTATCAAATGGGTTTCTATTGATGAATTGAAAGAAATAGATCTTAGACCATTCACTGTTAAGGATTTGATGGCGAACAACAAATTAGGCACTTTAACACACATAATCAAAAAGGATTGATGAACTTTTTGAAAGATTGTGTGTTTTGCTCTTTAGTAAATCAAATCGATAAAGAACTTTGCTCTAAACCAGAAAATACAGTTCTTTACGAAAATGATTTGGTACTAATTAAACCAGCATTAGGGATGTCCATTCCTAATTATTTAATGGTTGTCTCAAAACAACATATCAATGGGTTTGCAGAATTAGATTCTTGCAATCTATTTAGGCTAGAAGGTTTATTAGATAGAATTTGCGATGAATATCATAAAATTATAGGAACTTACCCAATATTTTTTGAACATGGTTCCTTACCGAAAGGAAGGCATCCACTCAGTATTACTCATGCACACCTACATATTATTCCTATAAATATTTCCCGTGATAATTTAGAAAAGTTGTTTGATGAATTAGAGCTGGGATTACAATCTACTATAGTTTCTTTACATAACATGAAGCACAAAGATTATTGGATGTATAGATCTGAGAATAAACACTATTATATGTCTCATTCTATTAAAGATGCTCCCCGATCATGCTTTATAAAACTTGTTGCCCAGCAGGCTGGTTATGATAATTCTTATGAATGGAGAGACTCCAAGAGTAATCGTTATTCAGATATTAAAAAAACAATTGAAACATTCAAGAAACTGAAGTTGAATAAATAATTTGGCAGGTACCCCAAAAGCCAGATAAAAACTCTCCGCCTTGGCAGAACAAAAGATAGGGAGAAATTATTTTTAAAAGGTAGTTGCCCTACAACTATAAGAAGCCCTTCAATTGATGGCTTCTTATACTAATTCTTTAGGTTGGCAGCCCTAAAGGGGAACCACCTCTCACTCAATTCTTCGCAACGCCTCAGAATTGGTTCAAGCGCCTGCCCTTATTCCTTTTTGGATCATCTTTAATTTGAGGGATGAATCTTGCAGAGGTGTTTTTGCTTCAAAAGCAGCTAATCTTGAGCTAGCTCTAGTTGGCTCGCCACACTCAAGGAAATTCGAACCTGGATTATGGACGAAGGAAGTAATCATTATATTTTTTCGCCGGATGATAAGTCATAGGATGGCGCAACTAAAATAATTTTGTAAGGTAAGGAATATTTGCTTTTAAAAAATCTCATATCATAATTTTTATCTATCGTTACCATGCAAAATTCTTACAATCTACCAAATCCCCAGTGGTAGAGTTCTTTCCTTTTATTTTTCTTTGCCCACTCACAATAAAGAGAGTCTATGTTGGTTTGGATATTATCCTCTATTTTGAATCCAAGTTTTTTAGCGATTCTTTTTATCGTTTTTTCTTCACCCTCTATCTCGCAGAAAATACCGAAAGCATAAATATCTATGGTAATTTCATATTTTTCCCTTTTAAATAAAAATCTCACTTTATCATAGGAACACTCCAAGGCGAATCCTACGGGGATTTTAGATAATGTATTTTCTCTGACGCGATTAACATTCTTTACTTTTAATAATTTAGTGCCTTCATAATTTATCTTCGTTCCCTTCTGCGAGATGATCGTCCTTTTTCTGATCTTCTCTTTTTCATACCCCAGCCCCTTACCAAATATTTCGTCTTTGCAATAAAAGATCTCTGGTCTAACACCGTCTATTTTTTTAAACAGCTCTTTCACATTGTCTATTTTGAATTTAAACTCTTTCTCAATCATCTTTTTCAATATAAAATAATTTATTTTTCTCTATAAATGAATATAGTGATAATTCTTTATAATATTTTTACAAATCTCCTTTTCTTTTCTTAATGTTATTTCTCTAAAAAATAATTTCTTTAATTTCTTTACCTCTAACAGCAAATAATTCTTCTTTATCTTTTCCCCACTCCATTCTCCAACTTTCTTGTTCTCTATCATCTCCCCAACAAAACAACTTTTCTGGGGAGATCTTGGCTATTTTCATTCGCTCAACAACGATTTCTTTCTGTTCATAGAAAGCATTTTGGATTGTAATTTTTTCGTCCGTAAGTAGTCTGAATAAGACCTGGTGTTCTAAATCCTGACTATCATATTTTACATCCGCTTTTTCTACATCATATTGAATCATGGGAATTAAAAGTTTTCTCCATTTTTCAACTCTTTCATCTTTTTGCCAGATGTCTTCAATTTTAATAGTTTTAATAGTTATCATAGCTTGATAGATAAAAAAAATAATATAAACTATGTCCGAGTTAATTTTCTCGGACTTTTCCCTGTTAATTTGATATATCTTTACGCTTAAGCCTAATAAGAGCTTCTTTAAGTCCTCTATATTCTAGCGAATATGAGGAGCTTTTACGAAATGGTAAAAATTGGTGGATAAAATCGCCCTATAGTGCAATTTTACCCTACGTGCTCGCATCCCTTAATAATATTATAACCATCCTTTCAGATAGTGGTTATATGAATGATTTGTGGGAGAGATATTGTGTAATTAAAAATTTTATTTAACGAAAGGGACTACCGCTTCTATAAATGCCCTATCTCGTGGGATTATATATAATTTTCCTTCATCAAAAGTTGTCTTGCTGTTTTCGAAAGCGTTCAATGCTTCTTTATAAGATAGCCAGACCAATTCAAAGCCCCTCTGTTCTTCCTCATCGGTAAAATTTGGAGCCCCTTTGGAGCCTTTAACTTTTGCCATAAAACAATAAGAAATTTGTTTGAGGTTCATTGATTTTCTGTATTCAACGATAGAACCTAATTCATTTGTGATATCAATATTACAGCCCGCCTCTTCAAGGCACTCTCTATTAAGAGCTTCCCTTACATCTTCTCCGTCTTCTATCCCGCCCCCTGGGAGCTTGTAATAATCTTCTTGGCGTACATAAAGAAGTGCTATTTTGTCGTCTTCGTCAAAAACAACAGCGCGTCCCGCTTCGCGTGTCTCATAATTCTTTACTTCTTCCTCAGATACATTTTCTGGATTTATTAATTTGATTAGTTTCATAAATATTTATTTCTATAATTACTACCGATTCTTTTCCCATTCAGTTATTACTCTCAAAATCTCTTCTTCAAAATCAGGAAGATAAACTAGTTCTATTTTTTTGCTATTCTCCTGATTAATTTTTGTGATATCGGTAACGCCTTCATAATATCCCTTACTAACCATCTCGTCTGTCTTTCTGCAACCAAAGACTATTCTTGAGATACTCGCCCAGTTAGCAGCGCTAAAGCACATTAAGCATGGTGTTAGAGAGGCATAAAGAGTAGCTCCCGTTAAATCTGTTGTCTGTAGTTTTTCGCATGCTTTCCTTACGGCGGTTATCTCAGCATGACTGGTTAAGTCGTTTAACTTGAAGCCGAGGCTGACTCCTTCAGAAATAACTTCTCCACCTTTTACAACCACAGCTCCCGCGGGAAAACCTCCTTGAGAAACAGAGTTCTTTGCTTGCTCAATAGCTAGTTTTAGAAAGTCTTTATCGGTCATAGATTTATTTCAAAATATATTCCCATCCAGGCTGCCAAGATTTAGTCTTTCTCCAATCTTCGGCAAAAGCTTGTTCCCAAGTTTTTTCTTTAAGTAATGTGTCTAATGCTAGTTGGGGCGCTTTATGGGCTACGAGAGCAATGGATTTTCCGTCGTAATTTTGTTTCAAAAATTCCAAAAAGTCGGCAATCTTTGCTTTAACATCTTCGTAGCTTTCGCCGTTCGGGAATCTTTCTGTAATCATCTTCTCTTGAAGAGGTTCAACGATTTCTGATGACTTACCGTTATAATCTCCGTAGTTGCACTCGCGGAGTCTTTTATCTTGGATTATGGGATAAATCCCCTCCCAAGTGATATTAGCTGATTGAACTGCTCTTTTAAGGTCGGAGCAGAAAACTATATCAAACCTTTTGTCCTTGGTTTGGTCTCTTAGAGCTTCGGATTGCTGTATTCCTTTTTCAGAAAGTTCGACATCAGACCAGCCGGAAGAGACTTCTTTCTGGTTATCGGTTGTCGTTCCGTGAACGAAATATGTGATATTGATTGCCATAGTTCTATTTCCTATCTGGGATACGAATGGGAATGATTCAGAACCCCGTCCTATCTGCGTCTGAAACCCTCATGTTTATTAGCTTCTTTATGGACGCAGATGGGTCGGATTCATAGAAATCGATAGCTCCCCCGGTAGGACTCGAACCTACAACCCACTCCTTAACAGGGAGTCGCTCTACCGTTGAGCTACAGGGGAATGTTTTGTTTTTTTAATCCTCTCTTGAGAACAGAAAAATACTACTATACCCGTGCTGTCTTTTTCAACTTTTCCATACAAAAAGACCCTGCTTGAGACAGGGTCTTAGTTTTTAAAGCGAGGGGAACCAGTTTCTGTTAAACAATTCCGGCCATAGGTATTCTTCGCCGACTTTATGATTGTTTGAGCACCAAAGATCGCTATCAAGGAGTTCTCCTCCGCAGATGGTGCATTTTCCGTTTTCCCGTTTACAGATAGGTCTGATGTTCACTTCCGTTAAACGGCCTTGTAACGCGCTTATGCCGATGCGCCTTTTGGTTTTGTTTTCGTGGTTTAGTACCAAAAGATGTTCTCCTTGAATATCGATATCGGCCATCACCTCTCCCCAAAGCCAATATCTTAGTCGTATGAAAAATGGAAGACCGATCAACCTTAACATTCGATGTTCCTCCTTTTATTGAATTGTGCTTGAACTAATCGTTTTATAACGGTTTCTGGCAAGACAAGTCAAATACTTTACTTCTTTTTCCTTCGGCGAAGAAAAGCGGGGATATCCCAAATGCTTTCTCCTTTTTCTTCTTCTTTGTTTTCTTTACTAACGTCCCTTGTCGCTTCCCCGCTGGTAAAGAGATTCTCAATTTTTTTGTCAAATTCTTCGTTTTGAGCGGGTTTTGGTTCTTCGCTCTCTTCGCGTTTTGGCTTAATTATGGGTTTTGCCGGCGCGGGTTCGTCCGCGAATCTTATGGGCGAAAACAAAGCGATATCTTTTTCCCTTTCACGCACAGCGCCGAGTCCGTTGAAGCCAGTGGCTATCAAGTTTATTTTCAAATTTCCTTTCGGCACTTTGCGGTCAAAGTAAGCGCCAAAGATTATTCTTGCGCCCGGGTCGGTGTTTTCGGTGATGATTTTGGCCGCTTCATTCACTTCAGACATTTTGAGGTCCACGCCGCCTGAAATACCAAAGAGCACTCCTCTAGCTCCTTCAATTGAACGCTCAAGGAGCGGAGAATTAATCGCTTGGGTGGCCGCTTTGATGGCGCGGTCAGCGCCGGAAGCTTGACCGACACCCACGATGGCAATGCCCGTTCCTTGCATAATCGCTTTGATATCGGCGAAATCCACATTCACTAATCCGGAAGTTGAAATTATTTCCGAGATTCCCTGAACGGTATTTTTTAAAACATCGTCAATTTTCAGAAAGGCTTTATTGATGGAGGTGTCATTTCCGATTATGGAAAAGATACGGTCATTCGGAATAACCACGAGTGAATCAACTTTGTCCCGAAGGCGGATAATTCCTTCTTCGGCAATTTGAGTTCTCTGCGACCCTTCAAAAGCAAAAGGTTTCGTAACAACGGCAACCGTGAGCGCCCCCACTTCGCGCGCGGCTTCGGCTACTATCGGCGTGGCGCCCGTGCCTGTTCCCCCGCCCATTCCGGCCGTAAGAAAAATCAAATCGGCTCCTTGCAGCGCTTCAACTATTTCTGCTCTGGATTCTTCGGCCGACTGACGGCCAATGTCAGGATTCATTCCGGCGCCCATTCCTCTTGTCAGATTGCGGCCGATATTTATTCGCTGTCGGACGCTTGTTTTTTCCAAATCCTGAACATCGGTGTTCAAAGCGATAAATTCCACTCCGCGAGGAAGGTCTCCGCACATTCGAGAAACGGCATTGTTGCCGCAACCGCCGATACCGACAACTTTTATTTTAATAACAGGTATGCTGCTTTGTTCCTTATTTGGAACAAATAATTTATGAGATGATGAGAAGGAGGAGGAGGAAGATCTCCTTGGTGACGGTCTCCTGGTGCGATGAGACGACTTTCTGGCCGTCTTTTTTGTCTTTCTAGCGGCGTGTTTTACGGCTTTTTTTTTGGCCATTAGGGTAAAATGTTTCTTAATATTCGCGTCAGACGGGACTTCCCGCTTGGTTTCGCCTTTAAACTTCCATTGTCCATGCTTAGCAGTATTAGCCCCAAAACGGCGGCGCAGTCCGGCGATTCCACGTATTCTAGCAGACTCTGGTCCTGAACTTCAAAACTGCTCGCTTGAGGGAGGCCAATCATGGCGGTGATCTTCAGACAATTCTTCGCGAGGTCCACAATACCCGGCAATTTCGCTCCTCCGCCTGTTAAAACAGCGCCGGCTGGAAGTTTGCCCGAAAGATTAACGGCTTTCAGGTCATTATCAACAAATTCAAATATCTCCTCTAGACGGGATTCTATAACTTCCGCTACAAACCGTCGCGAAGGGGCGCCTGTCATATTGGCGTCTATTTTATGGAGATCAATTGTTTCCCTGCTTGGCACGTCCTTTGACACGGCACAGCCATAAGCGATTTTTAATTTTTCCGCGACAGCAACCGGAATTTTAAGAGCCACCGCGATGTCGTTTGTGATATGCCCCGCTCCCACGGGATAAATCGCCGCATGAATCAGCTTGTCTTCTTCATAAACGGCGATGCTTGTCGTGCCAAAACCGATGTCTATCACCACTACTCCAAGCTCTTTTTGGTTTTTAGTCAAAACGGCTCGCGCGGAAGCAAGCGGATTAAACACAAGTCCTCCTATACTGCCGCCCGATATTTCCACGCATTTCCTAAGATTTTTGATGGACGGAATAAAAGCGTTGACTATAAGACTCGTGACCTCCAGCCGCGAACCCACCATACCGAGAGGATCCTTAATGTCCGAAATACCATCAACCGTAAACTCCTTGGTGATGGTGTGGAGTATCATCCTGTTCGGTTCCAAATGTATCGCCTCTGATGCTTGGGTGGCGCGGGTAACATCATCGGCACCGATTTCTGAATTTGCGCGCGCTACAGCCACGATGCCCTTAGACAACTCTGTCTTAACGTTAGTTCCGCTAATGTTTAGGAAAACGTTTTTAATAGCCGGTCGGTAAAAATTTTTAATTTCTTGAAGGACATCTCCGATGGCTTTGGCCGCATCGTCAATACTTACCACAACACCCTTTCTTACGCCGAAAGAAGGCTTGGTTATTCCGTAAACAAGCTTGATTTTGTCCCTTACGGGTTCGGCGACAACAGCTTTAATGCTGTCCCCGCCGACATCTAGTCCTAGAACCGTGTTGTGCGCCATGTGAAGCTCTATTTCCCGATAGTTTTCCCATTACTTCCTCTTCTTTCTTCTCCATCTCTTTTGCTGCGCGTGTATTGCGTTCATGATCGTAGCCTAAAAGGTGAAGTATGCCGTGAACAAGAAGACGTAAAGCATCTTCATTATGAGCGGATATGAATTTCGGCGCAAGATATATTTCTCCCAAATGGCGTAATTTGCTGTCCGGATGAGGAACTTCAGCCGCTTCAAAGGATAAAATATTGGTTTCTTTATCCTTACCGCGATATTCTCGATTAATATCACGCATAACTTTGTTTGGAACCAAAAAAATTTCCAGGCGGCTGCCGGAAATTCCCAAAATTTCAAAAATTTTCTTGGCTGACCGCTCTAACTGTTTCTCCATAAGCTACCCAAGAATCGATTTAACCACTTCCGAGACTGCTTTCCCGTCCGCCGCGTTCTTGAGTTCCGCCATCGCGGCCTTCATAACCAAAGGAAATTCTTTAACGCCCGACTCAACGATTCTTTTGACAATCTCTTCTATTTTTTCTCGGCTTAATTCCGGAGGGAGATATTCTTTGATGATTTTAAGTTCTCTCTCTTCGCTTTCAACAAGGTCGGATCGTCCGCCCTTTCCGTATGCGTCAATAGATTCTCTTCTCTTTTTCGCTTCGTGTTTTAGGACGGCAATAAGCTCATCTTCCGTGAGGTCTCCTTCCTGTCCTCTCGTTCTCTTCGCTATGGCTTCGTTTTGGAAAGCGGAGGAAATTAAACGCAAAACGCCGAGTCGAAAACTGTCGGCATTTTTAAGAGCTGTTTTTAAATCAGAGGCTATCCTTTCTTTGAGAGGCATTGTTTGGATTATAACAAACCCTCCTTTCTCATTTTTTCGTACTCGGCTTTTTTCGCGAGTTTATGGAGAGCGGAAAGGTGGCGCGCTCTGGCGTTTTGGCTTCTCTTTTTAAATCTTCTCTTTTTGGCTTCAAGAAGGACGCCCGATTGCTGCACTCTTTTGGTAAAACGAAAAATAAGCGATCCGGCTGATTCCGATTCTTTCTTTTTGACTGTGATTGGCATTTTAGTTACTGACAATTTTTAGTTTAATCTCCTCTAAACTTTCTTTCGGCGGATTCTTCACAACCGAATGGATTGAGCCTCCGCCATCCCCTTCAAATCTCGGTATGACGTGGATATGAAGGTGATTCATTGATTGGCCGCTTATACTACCGTGATTTATCCCGATTGTAAACCCTTTAGGACCTAACTTTTCTTTAAGCAAAGATGTTACGTTTTTAACCGCTTTGAATATGGGTCCTATAAGCTCGTCCGATAAATCAAGGATGTTTTCGGCATGAATTTTCGGAATTACGATAGCATGTCCGGGAGCGAGTGGGTGAACATCCAAAAAGGCCATGGCGTTTTCATCTTCGTATATTGTGGCGGAGTTTATTTCCTTTGCGGCAATTTTACAAAATAGACAATCTTTATTTGCCATGCAATCTCTTTTTAACTTCTTCCACGATTTTTCCCGTCGGCACGTTTTCTTGGGTGCCGGTTTTCATGTCGCGAACAATAACTGTCTCTTCATAGACTTCCTTCTGGCCAATTATAAGGGCTATAGGACAGCCTTCTTTGTCGGCAACTTTGAGTTGCGCTTGAAGCGAATCTTTGCCGAGCGCTTCAATGATTTTCACGCCATTTTTATAAAATTCTTCCATGAGCGTGAATATCTTCTTTCTCGCGGTATCGCCCACATGGGCGATAAAAGCTCTTTCTCTTCTTTTAGGTTCTGAATTAATTTCTCTTTCCTTAAGGAGGTTTATGATTCTGTCTAATCCTAAAGCGACGCCGACGGCAGGAGTGCTTCTACCGCCAATCATTTCGGCGAGATAATCATATCGGCCGCCGCCGCCCAAAGCGATTTTTCCATCTTCCGCAAAAAGTTCAAAAACGGTGCGGTTATAGTAATCCAAACCGCGAACAAGGTAAGGATTTATCGCATACGGGATTTGAACTTCATCAATAAATTCAAGGACCCCTTTAAAGTGCGTTCTGCAAGGCGAGCAGAGACTATCTAAAATGCTCGGCGCGTTTGCTCTTAGCTCTGCGCAGTTTTCTTCTTTACAATCTAGAAGTCTTAACGGGTTCGTCTCCAGTCTCCGTTCGCAGTCTTTGCAAATCACCCTGCCTTTTCTTTTTGAAACGCTCTCCGTTTCTTTTCGGTAGTAGTCCTGAAGTTTCTTCCGGTATATTCCTCGGCACTGGCGGCAACCGATACTGTTCATCTCAAGAACAACGTTTTTTATTTTCATCCTTTCCGTAAAATGCGTTGCCGCGATTATTATTTCAGCGTCAAACACCGGATCGGATTCTCCCCCGACAATTTCAAAACCGGCTTGGTAAAACTGCCTGTAGCGACCCGCTTGCGGGTTTTCGTGTCTGAAGTGAGGTCCGAAATACCAAAGTTTAACCGGCTGCGGAAGTCTGCTCATTCCATTTTCAATAAATGAACGCATTATGGGCGCGGTTGATTCTGGTCTTAGGGCTAGCGAATCGCCTCCTTTGGTTTTGAGGACATACATCTCTTTTTCCACGATGTCCGTGCTTAAACCTATTCCGCGCGAGAAAAGATCGGCGTGTTCTAAAATAGGTGTCTCAATGTGCCCAAAGTCATAGAAGTCGGCAATTTCCGCGGCCGCATTGAGCGCTTTTTCCCAGTATGGATATTCTTCGGGAAGCAAATCCCGCATTCCCTTTGGAGTCTGAAAAGAAGGATTTCTTCTTGTGGGTTTTTCTTCTTTTTTCTCCTCTTTATTTTCTTTCACCTCGGCGTTTGTCATTTGTTACAGTCTTTAATCAAAGTTGCCGTAAAATTGAAATGGAGGCCATACTCTCAACTTAACCACCCCGACTATATCACTTTTTTCAAGCGGACCCCAGCTTCTTGAATCAAAGCTCGCTTCTCGATTGTCTCCCATCACGAAGTATTCATCGTCCCCGAGGAGAAAATCAGCTCTATTCAGAGCGTCCGTCTCAATATAGGAAGGAAGGTATTTTTCCTTAATGGCTTCTCCATTTATGAGAATTTCCCCTTGAAAGAAAGTTACGCGATCGCCAGGCAGCCCTATGATTCTTTTGATGTAAAACAGCGCGCGATTTCCGGGATAATGGAAAACCACGACGTCTCCCCTTTCGGGAGAACCGAATTTATACGAAACTATGTCTACCACCAGATAGTTTCCGTTCTGAAAATTGGGTTCCATACTCGCGCCTTGCACAAGAAAAGGACGAGCAAGAAATTGGTATGAAATAAAAAGAGGGATAAACGCGATGAATACTACTTCAAGCGATTCCCAGATTAAAAGATATATTTTTCTCATAAATATTTTGCTTCTTGCGGGACAATCGCGCCGAAGCGAAATTTGTACTAATGTAATAATAGCGGCGGTAAACCGCAAGAGCAAATGGAGAAGAACAACTTCAAACTGATAGTGGGACTTGGCAATCCGGGAAACCGTTATAAGGGGACCTATCATAATATAGGAATGGCGGTTTTGGAAAGGATTGCGGGAAAAGAGAGATTTAAAAAGCCTTTCTCCGTATGGAAGGGGAAGCCATTTATATATTTAAAGGGAGGGAACCGTGTTTATGTAAAACCTCTTCTATTTATGAACGAGTCAGGAAGAGTTGTTTCTTCGGCGATGAAGCATTTTAACGTTAAGTCCGAGGAGATACTTATAATACACGATGATTCGGATATTGAGACGGGGTCTTATAAGCTTTCGTATGGCGCCGGCAGCGCGGGGCACAATGGCATAAAATCCATTATTGAATGTCTCGGCACCGAAGGTTTTTGGAGACTAAGAATAGGCATAAGAGGAATGCACGTCGAAAAGGCGGGTGATTTTGTGCTTCAAAAAATATCGCCGAGAGACAAGGAAAAATTAGAGGAGGCACTGTCAAAAATTCAAACTAGTTATTCGGAATGACATTACAAATGCCGTCTGGCCGTTTGGAGCGGTTGTGAGGCTAGAAAGCGGAAGTTGTAAGTCGGTGATATTCGGAGTTTCCGTGAGTCTTTTTTGAAACTGAATTACCGCGTCGGCCGAGGGCGCGGTGCCGTTTATAATCACTGGCTGATCCAGACCCTGAAAGGAGAGGCGTGTTATCTGAACGTTGGTTCCAAGATTTAGAATTTTGGAGATAAACGGATAGATTCTGTTTTCTTGGTTCTTCGCGGCGCTTACAAGCGTCACGAGACCGTTAAATTCATCCGCCTTTCCTCGTAGAATCCCGAGTTCATGCGATTCTTCCGCTGAAAGACTGCGAAGCGATTGTTTATTGGCATTTAAACGGACTTGTCTTAAAAATAAGTCGCCCAAGTTAAAAGCGAGGAGGAAAAAGCATAAGGCAATGGTAAAAACGTTTCTCCAGAGTTTAACCATTTCAATTATTTGCCCCTCTTCGTATTCTTCCACTACGCGATTGGGCGTTAAAGTGATGAGGTCGTCTTCCGAACGCAGAAGCATTCCTCTTTTTCCGGCACCCAGAGCTGGGAGCCAGAGAGGCGGGATACGGTTACCGTTTGCCATAAGTTCGGAAATAGGTATGGCTGGGTATTGTGTTTTAAGCGCCGTGATTATTTCGGCAGCGATATTTTCGGCGTTTACCCAAATGGATTTCGTCTCACCACTGAACTTGGAAAGGGTAAAATTCATAACCTTTCCCGTTTCGGCAATAAGAATTTGCTTGAATTTATCCATAGAGATTGACTTATCCTCTCCCTGAATGCGTTTCCATGGATAAAAATAATCAAAATAGAGGTTGCGATTTTTGACTATCACGAGGTCCAGCCCTTCGCTTGAAACGTCAATAACCAGCGCGATTTCCTCACCTCCGACGTTTCCGATCTCGGAAACTGCGCGCGCGGTGGATAACGCTTGGAATTCAACCGCTATGGGCAAAAATCCCGCTTCTTTGCAGACAGAAAGCCAGTTATCAACGATTGAAGCGTTAATGAACGCGCCGAGCAGTTCATATCCGCCTGTTGGAACGGCTTCCGGTCTGCCAACCACTTGGTAGCTGTGATAAGAGGTTTTCGTATCTATCGGCGAAATCATTTGAATGTTCAATTCTGCCGCTTCGGCGAGAGACGATTCGTCAAGTTGAGGGAGGTTAAATAACTGGGAATAAACTGCTCCAGAGTCTAGCGATAAAATAACCTCTGCGTTGCGGGACGAAGGAATGTCAATCATGTTTCTTAGTTCACGAAGCGCACCTGAAATCACATTCCTGTTACTGATTTTCCCTTGGACTACGGCGTCCGGAGGTAATCTGAGAGACGCCCTAGAAACAACTGTTCCGTTATTACCGAATCGAACGTATCTAATGGCAGAATCGCTTGCGGAAAGTCCGCCGGATATTTTTATCGGACTTATTTTCTTAGCGATTGCGTGGATTAAGTTCTTTATTTTTAAATTATTAGATTTCATATTTCAACTTCCTTAAAAGATTCTTTCCTGATTTCTCGCGTGTTGGGGTCAACCGCGAGAATCGTTTCAACTCTTCTCTCGCGAAAGAGAACTCTCCCCGACGAATATATCCGGTAACGGCATCCCCAAGCAACGGAACAACTGCCCAAATCTATAGGGTCTTTCTCTACGGTAACATCAATGACAACCGTGTGGCTGCCCGTGGTCGTCGTAAGACTATAAGAACTCGTATAAGTATTTTTGACAACTCGATATATGGCATCATCGGCTCCTGTTCTCGCGCCGAAAAGGGCTTCGGCTGCTAAGAGCGTGCCGAAGCTTCCGCTCGAAAAAGAGAATGCAAGAAAAGCGCTCGCCGCCACTATTTCAAGAATAATGCCTGATATTAAAAGAATGACTGGAAGAGCAGCCACTCCTTTTAGAAACCTGCTTTTACGAGGTCTTGGCATTGATAATGTTTATGGACTCCAGTTGACGATTACATCTTCAATGACCGGCGTCGCAGTTTGTCCAGAATCAGTTTCTACGTAGACTTTATATCTGAAGTATCTTTTATTGTTGTGAACAGACTGGTTTTTAATTTCAACGGGAACGTTTGGACCTGACGGCAGGTAAACATCATCTTCGACGGTGGTGCCATTCGGGCCTAAGAAAGCGCCGTCGCCGCTTGTTTTGCTTCCTCCCCAGCCGACATTTGCATCGCAATCGGGGGCGTTCGTCGCCCCGTTTTCACAATTGGACGCTGAAAATTGAAAAGCCACTCTTCCTCCATTCAGTTCCCCCCTCCAAACAATATAGTTGAAAGCAACACCTGTGTCCCTATTGGTATCAAATGTGCCCGATTCCAAAGTTCCTGAAACAGGACCCGGTACCCATGCGGTTTTAACTTTGTAGTTAGAAGTGCCGCATTGATTCCCCGTTTCTGTTTGATTGCAGTTAAAACTTATCCAGCCCGCGGTATCATTCCATGCCCAACCGCTAAAATCTCCTTGGGGATTTATTTTTACCTGATAGAGTGACGAAGCGCAGCTGTAATCGGGAGCTGATCCGCCGGTTTCGGGGTTATGACAATCAAAACTAACCCACCCTAAAACATCTGACCACGCCCAACCGGATAAATTGCCATTTGAATCATTTGTCACGCCGTAGGGGACGGTGCAGCTTGAACCCGAAGGGCCTGTGGCGCAGTTTAGGGATAAGTAGTTATAAGGGCCGCCGCTTGGGCCAAATTGAGCATAACCATTTAACTCGTCCGAATTCACGTCAACAGAACTCGTGCTGTAGAAATCAAACCAACCAACAATGTCCGACCACGCAAAATAATTGGGATAGGTGCCGTCAATGTTTGTCGCGGCATATACGGTAACCGTGAAAAAACCTGCTAGAAATGCAGCGCAGATGAGCGTGAGAAACGGAAATAATTTATTAAAAGTTTTTCTCATTAAAAATTAAGAATTTTTATGACTCCCGGCAGAGTCGTATAATCGATGTTCGCGCTAGAGTCAAAACCGGATGTCTGACCAATGAAAGGTCCTTCGTTCGTGGGTCCGTCGGTCCAGTTCGTTGAGCGAAGAGATGTGTTTCTGTTTCTTGAAATATAACCGGTGATTCTTGTTTCGGCCGTATCGCCCGCTATCGGCCAAGAAGCGGCAACGGTTACTTTTTGGGTAGAGGGATCATCCGTTCCTCCTGTTTCAATAATGTCCCCGCCTATTCCTCTCTGCACGTTTTCAACAACAAACGACCTCGTATATTGAACCTCGTCAACTGTGAGCGCTTCCGTACCGGCATTAACGGAAAAGCTATCTCCCGAAAGGGTCAAGTGGTAATTAGCGCCTTTGGTAATTGAATAGATTGTGTGCCAGTCGGCCTCCGCCAGGGCTTTTACGTTGTCGTAAGTTTCTTGGGCAAGTTGTGTCCCTATGGCCGAGAGACGCGCATTCGCGTTTGACTTCAAGGAAACGACATAAACGGAAACGACGCTTCCTACGAGGGTCGCAGAAACGCCGATCGCTATCAGTATTTCAACAAGCGATTGACCTCTTTCATAAAAATTATTTCTAGACATAAGAGCCGTCCCCTTCATAATTCTAGGGAATAAATCCCTTTAAAACAATTACTTATTCCACATATATTATACCTTGTCGGGGGTCAGAATGATCTTTTGTGGGTTAAATCGTAGACACCAGTTGATAGATGGGAACAATAACCGCGAGCGCGATAAGACCAATGGTGAGCCCGAGAGATAGAAGGAGAACAGGTTCAAGAAATGAAACTAGAATCTTTACCGACGCATCCACCTCCGAAGAATAAAATTCGGAGAGGGTTTCCAGCACTTCTTCCATATGACCGGCTTTTTCGGAGATGGCTATGAGATTCGTTACAACTCGAGGAAAATAAGTTTCTCTTCGGAATGCTTCGCCGACCGTTAAGCCTTTCGCGATTCCTTCTTTTGCGATTCTAATGAGCGATTCCCGTAATTCTTCGGAGCCGACGGCGCCAGCCGTAATCTCAAGAGCTTCAATAATCGGAAGACCCGCTCTTAAGAGCGAAGCAAAGGTGGAAGCGAACCTTTGAATCGCAAGTTGCTGAACGATATTTTTAATGACAGGCAATTTGGCTACAATTCTTTCTCTCATCTGCTTGCCGATTTTGTTTTTAAAGAAGAAATACCAGAAGAAAATTCCAAGGGCGATGAGAAACGGAATAACTATGTAGGAAAATTTTCCAAAGAAGAGTCCGACAGCGAATACTATGCGCGAGAAAAGAGGAGGCTCTACGCCGGTTTGAGAAAAAACGTTCGCGATTCTCGGAAGAACGAATACTATCATGAGCACAAGGACTAAAAGCGCGACTCCTACGAGGATAATGGGGTAAATTAGCGCTGCTTTAACTCTATTTTGTAATTCTTGATCTTTTTCTAAGTTCTCCGAGACATTTCCGAAAACGGATTCAAGGTTTCCGGATTTTTCACCGGCTCTTATAAGATTTACGATGACCGACGAAAAATATTGCGGATATTTTGCAAAGGTTGTGTAAAATGATTTCCCTTGGCTTAAAGATTCACGTATCTCTACGAGAAACGACTTGAGCAATGGTTTGTCAAAGTCGCTTATTAAGATGTCTATGGCACGAAAGAGGTCCGTTCCGACCTTAAGCATTAAAGCAAGGTATTTCGTAAGAAATACTTTGTCGGTAAGCGTTATCTTCTGACCAAAAAGCTTGATACCCTTGCCTGTTTCTCCCGTTATGGCTTTGACGGAAACAGGTTTATAGCCTTGAGCGGCCATCCATTCAAGAACCCGAGCGGGAGAGCCGGCGTCTATTTCCCCCTCTGCCATTTTTCCGCCAGGTATGATGGCGACGTATCGATAGCGCATTATTCTCTAATGACGCGGAGGAGTTCTTCCACCGTGGTAAGACCTTTGTCAACCTTTCTTAATCCATCTTCAAACATGGAAATCATCCCCTGCTCTCGGGCGATTTGTTTCATTCGGTCAAGAGAAAACCCGGGATTGACTATCTCTTTTCTAATTTCTTCGGAAACATTGAGCACTTCAAAAATACCCATTCGGCCGCGATAACCGGTTCCGCCGCACGAGGGACAACCCTTTCCTTTATATATGAATCTCGGCGGTTTAAACGCACTTTCCAGTCCCAATTCCGTCATTTGTTTTTTTAAAGTTTCTATTATTTCGGGATCTGGAGTAATCGAGTAGATACAATCCAAACATATTCGACGAACCAGACGCTGGGCGATAATCGCGTTTAGCACGGCCGCGGCAAGAAAAGCGGGCACATTCATATCCATAATGCGAGGGATAGCCGTTGGAGCGTCGTTTGTGTGGAGAGAAGACAAAACAATATGACCCGTAAGCGCCGCTTGCACGGCGATGGAGGCTGTTTCACTATCGCGGATCTCGCCGACAAGCACCACGTTTGGGTCCTGACGCAAAATAGCGCGAAGGCCGTTCGCGAAAGTGATTCCCGCTGCCGGATTGATTTGTGTTTGATTGATGTATTTGATGTTGTATTCTATCGGGTCTTCAACGGTAACTATGTTCACTTCCGGCCGGTTTAATACGTTTAAAACCGAATAGAGCGTAGTGGTTTTACCAGAACCGGTAGGGCCGCAGACCAAAACCATTCCATAGCTCTTGCGGATGTTATCGGTTACCATCGCGATTGTGTCGTCAAACATGCCGATTTCTTGAAACGAGAGCGGACGTTGGGCGGCCGTTAAGAGACGTAATTCCACTTTTTCGCCGTGGAAAGTGGGCATTATGGCAACACGAATGTCTAAAACATCGGGGCCGATTTTGTATCTGAAGCGACCATCCTGCGGCTTATAATGTTCATCAATCTTTAGACTGGCGAGTAATTTAATGCGCGCGATTATTGCGGGATGAACCATTTTCGGTATTTTCATTATCTCGTGCAAAATGCCGTCTATTCGGTAGCGGACAAGAATGGCGTCTTCAAAAATTTCCAAATGGATGTCCGACGCGCGAAGGCTTACCGCGTAGGCGATGATATTATCAACCACACCGACTATTGGGGCGTCGGCAGCCGCTTCTTCTCCTTTCTTTCCGAGTTTGAGCGATTCGGTAATGCTTCCTTCAATAAGCTCGCGGTAATTTTCCGATTGTTTTTTGCCGTATAAGGCAAATCCTTTGTTTAAATCCCCTTCGGAGGCAAAGTAGGGCTTTACTTTTCTTCCAACAAACTGTTCAACGAATTCTATTGTTTCAAGATTTGTCGGATCGTCCATCGCGGCCGAGAGAGAGCCGTCCGTTTCTACGCCGAAAAGGATTACTCCTTTTTGTCGCGCGAGCGATTCGGGAAAAGAATGAAGGATTTGTTCATTTATCGTTTTTCCCGAAAGTTCGGCGGTGGGAATGTTAAAATATCGGCTGAATATCTGATACAAATAGCCGGGAGCAACAATGTTTTTGGAGACCAAAGTTTCGGCGACATTTTGTTTAAGCCGTTCGGCGTCGACGGCTAATTTATCAAAAGCGGCCTCGTCAATAAGACCTTCCTTAAGAACAATTTCCTTAAGTTGATTAAGAGGAATGTCTATCATTTGAATTTTCCGCGATTAAACGGAAAGAAGGCTCCAAAAACCGAGTTTTGAAAGCCATAACTCCGACATAATTATAACAGAGGCGGAAACGGGTAACCAAAAATAGTAGAGAGGTATTATCTTTGATTTAGCCAATTTAGGAAAAATCGCATTTATAAGATGCGCTAAGAGATATACGGCAGCAAGTCCTAAAATAAAAAAGATGAGCCCGGGGAAGCCCGCGAGAAATCCGGCAAGCAGGGCGATAAAAATTTCTTCACGTTCAAAAAATTTTCTACCGGCGCGTTTATTCGCCCATATCATAAGCATGATAAGAAGGATGGAGAGAGCGAGTGAGAGAAGATAAGAGGTAAAGTGGCGAGCGAAGGCGTCATACACAAAGCCGATTAGACCCCCGTCGGCGTCAAAGACAAATTTCATAATGGCGTTTTCTTTCCACGCTTTATACTGCAAAGCCGAAAAAATAGTGGATAAAGAAAATACGGCCGCGATGGGAATCCAAAATATCTTTTTGAGACTTTTCTTCAACAGCTCGCGTTTTGTTATTTGCGCGCCAAAGAGGACGATTACGAAGCTCAAAGTTAAAACAAACATTATAGACTTAGGCCTACGGCGGTACCGACTTCATAAAAACAGTTTGCGGCTGTAGATTCATCAACAGTCATGTTTTGAATGTTATCTGAAGTGCAGGCCATTCCACCGCAAAGACAATTCTTGTCGCCGCTATCAAAGGCCATTTCTCCCCTGTATTTTTGAGATTCAAGGCGGGTATCAAGTTCAAAGACATAAGGGCTTTCCGAACACATATAAGCGTAGAAATAAATGGCGCTATTCATCGGATCAATTGGAAGAGATGCTATGGGCGAACCGCCTAAGATGTCTGTGAAATCTGCGCTTACCCAGCCGGTACCGGAAATGTTTGTGGCAGCGTTTATTGCGGCGCAGGTAGTATTCGCGAACGGTCCTTTCCCCGCACCGGGATCAAAAGTGCAAATTCCGCCAGCCGAACAGCCGCCTAAATCGGCGTTCGGCACTTGAGATACGTAAACCGCCAAAGCGGCGTAAACGGTGTTTAATTCATTAATTCTCTTCGCGTCTCTTCCCTCTGCCAGTAATTCGCCGGGGTTGAGAATAACAATCACCGCGGAAGAAAGAACCGCAAGGATGGCAATGACCATCAATAGCTCTACGAGAGTGAACCCTTTTTTGAAATCCGAAGCTTTAGGCAACGCCTATAAAGGTTTTAACTTTGGAGATTAAGTCGTCTATGGATGTTTGGGCTTTGACGTAATATTCAATGGCTCCAAGTTCCTTGCCTCTCGCGACATCCGTATCTTGACCGAGATTTGAAATGATAATCGTCGGAATGTCTTTCAAACCGGGGTCTTGCTGAATCTCTTCAAGAACCTCAAACCCGTTCTTCTTAGGAAGAATTATGTCCAACAGCGTAAGATCCGGTTTTACGCCGGAGCGTAAAATACTTACTGCTTCTTCCCCGTCTCCCGCGTAGGTAACACTAAGCCCCTCCTTTTCCAGGCGGTTTTTTAAGAGAGTTGAAAGAAATTTATCGTCCTCAACGAGTAGAATGGTTTTCATAGGAGTATTCCGTTTAATTATACGCTTTTTCCTCCGTATTTAGAAAACTTTTTTAGTCGCCCAATGTCTTCCTATACCCTAGGAATGGGAATCGTGACTTTGTTGAAAGCTCCACGACCAACACTTTATAAAAAATAAATCAATTTAATTGTTTCACGCGCAGCTTCCGCTACACGTGCCTTGTTACAACTTAGCCCATGTTACCGAGTTCAGGCTAATCCCGCATAAGCGGGGTTTCACCTGCTCCCAGCTTCCTTGGCTTGATGGGCAGTGAGTACAAGACTCGAGAACGTATTCACCGCGACATAGCTGATTCGCGATTACTAGCGATTCCGGCTTCATGAGGGCGAGTTTCAGCCCTCAATCCGAACTGAGACCGATTTTATAGGATTAGCTCCGCCTTACGGCTTGGCAACCCGTTGTATCGGCCATTGTAGCATGAGTGTGGCCCAAGGTATCAGAGGGCCATGCGGATCTGACTTCATCCCCTCCTTCCTCCCCGAAAACGGGGCAGTCTTCCGCGACACTTGTAACACGGAACAGGGGTTGCGCTCGTTACCCCACTTAAGGGAACATCTCACGACACGAGCTGACGACGACCATGCAGCACCTGCGCCTACGGTCCTTGAGAGACGTCTCGCCTTTCAGCAAGACTTCCGTAGACATTTCTAACCTTGGTAAGGTTCTTCGTTTACTGTCGAATTAAACCTCATGCTCCACCGCTTGTGCGAGTCTCCGTCTATTCCTTTGAGTTTTAGCCTTGCGGCCGTACTTCCCAGGCGGCTTACTTAACGCGTTAGCT
>JBAZND010000002.1:0-195549 GCA_041649415.1 Parcubacteria group bacterium | reverse complement strand
AAAGTTCGGTTCCTACTGGGACTTCAGAGAAGCCCGCGCCTGGCGATTCAAACTTAGTGCCATCAGCTTCAAGCGGGATGAAAGCGTTCTTCCAGATATCGTCAGAAACGAAGAAAACTTCGGGAGCTGGCGTCTCTGTGGGGACGGGCGTCACTGTCGGTTCAGGAGTCAGCGTAGCCGTCGGAGCCACCGTCGGAGTCGCTGTAGAAACTGTCGGTTTGGGAGTAGGGGTCGCCGTAGGCTCTATTACGGCAGGCGGCTGCATCGGGAAGATGGAATTCCAGTTGGAAACCACTCCGATGGTAGCTGCCACCATAAGGGCGACCGCAATCCACAGGTAAATCGTCCTCCACTTCCACTTCTTCTTGGTAGGAATTAGCCTGCCAATGTCTCCTGCCTTTCCCGGGAGGGAAATAGTGCCGTTTCCGGTGACTGCCATTCGAGCCACCTCCTTTCAGTCTTATTTTTCTGGCAAAGAACTGTCGCTCCTTACCTATGGTTCACTTATAGCACAAAATAGAGGGAAAGTCAAAGGATAGTGGGTCTAAGGCTCCAGTTTGTAGATAAATATTGACGTTCCCGCTTTGGCATAAGGCTCGTAAGGGTCTGGGAGCCAATCGTATTTGTCTTCATCTTTTTGAACAAACCCTTTAGCCGGACGCGCTTTAGCCTGTTCCAAGGTATTCACGGAAAGAGCGAACCATTCTATGCCGCTGTCGGCCGGATTACCTTTAGAGGACCACCAGTATTCTACTCGGTCGTCACCCATATAATATTTCGGATTTCCTCCGCCGAAATAATCAACGGCGATTTTATCTATGCCATTCTCATTCACGAATTTGGTGAGACGTTTTAAGTCCTGCCCCCAATCATAATTTGAATCGGCGACGTATTTATACCCGCCATTCGTTCCACCGCCAATCTCATTGAAGTAGGAGATATAATTTGGCGTTGCGAGTGCCGTTCCTACGCCAAGCCACGCAAGAGAAGCGATAAGAATCGGCTTTGTCGCTTTACCGAGCCTCAACCGAATCGCTTCCACGGATAAGATGTAGACAAATGGCAGCATTGGCATTAGATGTCTTATACCGATATTTAGGGGACTTGAGATACTTAGCACGGCATATATAACGATAAACACTTCAAGCGCTATCTCGGGAAAGCGTGTGGCTACGGATTCGGGAATCATCTTGAATGTTTTCCACGGTTTTCGCAGAAAAGCATAAATACCTATTCCAAGAGCGGTTAAAGCCAAAAGGATAAACGGCAAAGGCTCTTTAAGCGCATAAACTACAGGAAAATAATATTTCCATCCTCCCCCCGAAACTTCTCCCAAAAAATACCCCGTGTTTCCGCCGGTTGCGCGCTGGCTGACCATCAAAAATCCGAGAGCATATTCGGCGTAAGGTCTCAAAATTTTATTGTGAGCCATTTTAATGGTTGTTTCGGCAAGGCATCTTGCTTTTAATTTTGAACAAGCGTCTTTATCGGGACCGCCGGCGTAAGAATTTAAAATGAATTCCGTATCCGAGACCTGTTTTTCCACCGGATAATTTATCGTAAACGCGGCATAAACCGGATAAACAAGCGCATATCCAATCGCAAAAATAACCGCCAAATTTTTAAGTTGCGTCAATATTCCTCCAAGCCAAATTTTCAATTTATTCTTGTTAGCGGATCGCAATACTTTTGCCGCTCCCCATAAAGCGGCCATAAGCGCGAAATAAGGAACCAAAAGAAACATGGAAAATTTTAAAAGTTGCGCTATGCCGAAAAATACGCCGGCCACCGCCAAATTTTTCCAAGTGTTTTTTTGGATGGCTTTAATGAAGAAATAAGTGGCGGCTATCGTTCCGAAAGCCGCTGCCACATCGGTCGTAACATAGTGCCCGTGCGCAAGAAATGTCGGCGAAAATCCGACAAAAGCCGCGGGCACCAAAGCCCATTTTTCGCCCATTACTTTTTTTCCAAAAAGCCACGTGAAGAAAATCAGAAGGAGCATCAAAAGCATCGGCGCGATTCTGGAAAGTTGGATTATCATATCGGCATTGTTGCCCGACTGGTATAAAAAAATCGTGCCCATTTCCCATTGGCCGTTCACGTCATCGCTCCAAGCCTTCACGTTCGTCGGAAAATTTAAATCCAAAAAAAGCAAAGGAATGGCGGCAAATGCCTTAAGAAGGGGAGGATGTTCCGGATTTAACCGAAAATCGCCGAGTTTCAAATAAGAATATCCGGCGGGTATGTGAGCAAGCTCATCCATTGTCGCTGACTCTCTAAGAGACGAATTGACCATTAAAGCGAAAGAACCTGCCATAATAAGCGCGAGCGCCACAACGCAAAACTTCTTTCCCAATCGCGATTGTTCCATAATTACATTATACAGTAATGAAAGAAATCCTCTGGACGAGACATTCCAAACTTAAACTTCGCGAACACGCTCTCTCCGCGAGTCGTGTCCGTCGGGTCCTGAACTCTCCCATGAGAATTGAACGAGGCATTGCCGAAGGGACAATCGCCCTGATGAGGAGAGAAAAAGCGATTAAAAAAGAATTTGAAATATGGGTTATGGTGAAAGACACGACGACTGCGCGTCATATCATCTCCGCTTGGCGATACCCGGGGATTACGAATCCGGGTGAACCTCTGCCGAAAAAGATTATTATGGAAATGGAACTGGCTGTTCCGAACGTTTCTTGAAGTCTGACGATTTGCTATATAATGCGGTTAATGAGAATACCGGAAAAAATAAGCTCGGCTTCCAAAACGCATGTTTTGGGCGTTACCGGACAGGAGGGGAGAGCCGCCTTTGATTATCTTTTGTCGGCGGATATAGACGTCTTAGGGCACGTTTCCGTTCCGGAAAGCGGATTCAGGGATACGTTTCTTTCTTTCTCCGACGCCTATGAAGAAAAAGAAGCGCGCGATATGGCGGAAAAATTTATTTCTTCGGGGAAATTGCTCTTTGGTTCGGATTACGGTAGCCGAATTAACGCGGGGGATGCGGTTATTGTTCCCCAAGCATATAGAAAACTCTCTTTGAACGCTCCGGTCATTGAAATGGACAGAGCGGGGGAGATAACCCTTATCCAAGTAATAGAGCTCGCCTTTGCCGTTACGGATTGCAAGACTGTGGGCGTTACCGGAACGGCAGGAAAATCCACCGTCACGGCGCTCATTAAAAGCGTTTTAGAATCTTCGGGGAAACCTTTCTGTTTTTCGGGGAATGACAGGGAAAACAAATGGGATTTTTTTGCTTTGGAAACGCTTTCCCAAAACGGTTTCGCTCTCTTTGAAATATCTCACAGGCATCTCATGGACTTGAAAACCAGCCCAAACGTCGCCGTTATCACAAATATTTTCCCGCACCACTTGGATGATGCCGGTTCTTACGACAATTACGTTGAAATAAAGAAAAACATACTTCGTTTCCAAAACGCGGGCGACATTGCGATTGTAAACCATACCCTTGTTGAAAACGGAGCACTGAAAGAAAACGAAGAAATAAACGGCACGCTGCTTACCTTCGGCTCTGACGGCGCAAATGCCAAAGCGCAAAGCGGATTTCTCAAAGCCTCGTTTGCCAACCATTTTGTGGAAATTCCTCTTTCCGAATTTAAACTTTTGGGAGAACATAACGTTCATAACGCGCTTGCCGCCATGCTTGCGGGTCTTGCCTGCGACCTTCCCGTTCCGGCTATTGAGGATGGAATCAAAAAATTCAAGGGATTAAAATACCGCGAGGAATTAGTAGGCGAATATAATGGGGTAATAATCATAAACGACGGCAAATCCACCGACCCGCTTGCCACGATTGAAGCAGTCAGAACGGTACCTAAGATCGGCGCGCTGATTCTCTGCGGGATAAGAGAAGGCTTCTCGGATGGAGATTTTATTCCGCTCGGCAAAGAAATTAAGGAACGAGACGTAAAAAACGTATTTATTTTTGGCTCTTCCAAGGACGACATGGCGCGCGATTTATCTCACGCGGGTATAAATCCCCAAATATGTTCAGGTATAGATGAAGCCGTTTTAATGGCTAAAGACGTAACGAAATCGGGAGAAGCAATCGTTTTTTCCCCGGGTTGTCAGAGCTTTGATGAATTTAGAGACTACCGTCACAGAGCGTCCGCGTTTAACCTTGCTGTAGAAAAAATATTCGGAGCGTAAAAAAGAGACGCTTCTGCGTCTCTTGTGTTTTGATTCGGTTCGGGGGTGCGAGCGTCTTGAAGGAACTCCTACCTTTCTGTGTGAAGATTCTGCGTTATTTTTCTTCTCCACGCTCAATGCCACAGGGGGAAAGTGACCCAACCCCCGAACCGAAATTTAACAAGGAACTTCTAGTGAATTCATATTATTTTACCGTAAAAATGTCAAGCTAGTTTGACCACGACGCTTGTTGGTGGTTAACTTTGCTCATACCCCCTGACTACAACAAAGCGGCGGGGGTTTTGCGGGCAATGGATTTCAAAATAGTCTCAAAATTTGAACCGGCGGGAGACCAGCCTAAAGCGATTGAAGCGCTCGTTTCGGGTATTAAAAAAGGATGTCGGAAGCAGACACTGCTTGGCGTTACGGGTTCCGGAAAAACCTTCACGGTCGCAAACGTCGTTGAGCGCCTAAACCGTCCCACGTTGGTTATCGCTCACAATAAAACTCTAGCCGCTCAACTTTGCAATGAATTCAGAGAAATTTTCCCGCATAACGCCGTTCATTATTTCGTTTCTTACTACGATTATTATCAGCCGGAAGCTTACATCCCCTCAAGCGATACCTACATCGGGAAAGAAGCGATGATAAACGAAGAAATTGACAAGCTTCGTCACGCGGCAACTTCTAGTCTTCTTACGAGACGGGACGTGCTTATAGTCGCTTCCGTTTCTTGCATATACGGACTTGGCGCTCCTGAAACGTATAAAGAAAACATTCTTTATCTGAAAGAAGGTGACGAATTTGATAGGGGAAAAATGATGAAGAAACTGATCGGCCTGCAGTTTTATAGGACGAACGCTGATTTAAAACGCGGCACTTTCCGCGTGCATGGGGATAACTGGGACATAATTCCTCCGAACGAGGAAACTATTTACAGTTTTCGCGTTGAAAACGGAGTTGTCGGCAAAATTTACGCCTTCTCTCCGGCGGAAGGATTCATTCCCGGGGAAACCTCATCAATCCCTGAAATTATAATTTCTCCCGCCAAACATTTTATTACGGATGAACCGGAACGAATCCGCGCCATAAAAGATATTGAAGCGGAGCTTAAAGAAAGATTGGCGTTTTTTGAAAGAGAAAAGAAGTTTCTTGAAGCGGAGCGCCTTGAGAGGCGAACCAAAGCCGATTTAGCGATGCTTAGGGAAATCGGCTATTGCAACGGAATTGAAAATTATTCGCGCCCTCTTTCGGGCCGCAATATCGGCGAGCCTCCAAGCACTTTGCTCGATTATTTCCCAGAAGATTTCTTGACGGTGATAGACGAGTCGCACGTTACGGTGCCTCAAATACGCGGAATGTATGAAGGCGATGCTTCAAGAAAAAAGACGCTCATTGAATACGGTTTTCGTCTCCCATCCGCCGCGGACAATAGACCGCTTAAATACAGCGAGTTTGAAAAACGCGTTAATGACGTGATTTATACTTCCGCGACTCCGAGCGAATACGAGATTAAGGAATCTGGACAGGTGGTGGAACAAATTATTCGTCCAACAGGGCTTGTTGACCCGCTCGTTACCGTTTTACCGGCTAAAGGTCAAGTAAACGACTTAATCGGAAAATTAAAAAAAAGAGCGGGCACAGATGAGAGGTGTCTTGTGACGACTCTAACCAAAAAAATGGCGGAGGATTTAAGCGAACATCTTGAGGGATTGGGTATCAAAGTCAATTATCTTCATAGTGACGTAAAAACGCTTGAACGCGTAAGAATTTTAACCGCCTTACGCAAAGGCGAATTTGAAGTGCTCGTGGGCGTGAATCTTTTACGCGAAGGATTGGACTTGCCCGAAGTATCTCTTGTTGCCATTTTAGACGCCGACAAGGAAGGCTTTTTGCGAAACGAAACTTCTCTCATTCAGACCATCGGCCGCGCCGCAAGAAACGTAAAAGGCGAAGTGATTCTCTATGCCGATCAAATGACCGGCTCGGTAAAACGCGCGGTCGCGGAGACGGAGAGAAGAAGAAAATTACAATTGGCTTATAACAAAAAACACGGCATCGTGCCCAAAACGATAATACGCGAAATAAAGGATATTCTTCCTGACGTGGAAGAAGTTCTAAAGATGGAACTAGGCCCTATCAATCGGTCGCGCTCCGAAATGGAGAGAATATTAAAAGGAAAAATAACAGATATGAAAACCGCCGCCGACGAATTAAACTTTGAACTCGCAGCTGTCCTGCGCGATGAAATTCAAACGCTTGAAGAAAAATTGGGTAAAAACGAGAAGAAAACCATTAGAAGCCGTGCCATAAAAAAACGAACATGAAAGACAAAATAATCATAAAAGGAGCGAGAGAACATAACCTTAAAAACATTAATTTGGAAATCCCGCGAGGAAAGATAACTGTTTTTACCGGTCTCTCCGGTTCGGGCAAATCCTCCCTTGCTTTTGATACGATCTTTGCCGAAGGACAAAGACGTTATATTGAATCCCTTTCGGCCTATGCTCGCCAATTCTTGGGGAAATTGGATAAACCGGACGTAGACGACATAGAGGGTCTCTCTCCGGCCATATCCATTGATCAAAAAGCCCATTCCTCGAATCCCCGTTCAACTGTGGCGACCATAACGGAAGTTTACGACTATCTTCGCGTTCTCTTCTCTCGCGTGGGACGTCCCTGTTGTCCTATCTGCGGACAAGAGATAAAGAAAATGAGTCTTGAAGAAATTGTTGACGCGGTGATTTCGGTTTGCGGCAAGAAATTAAAAGGAAACATCGCCGTTTACGCACCAGTGGTAAAAGGAAGAAAAGGGGAATATTACCAACTACTTTATGATTTTCTGTCAAACGGGTTTCACGAAGCCCGCATAGACGGCAAGACTCGCTCCTTGCGGGAGAAAATTCGCATGGAACGGTATAAGGAACATTCAATTGAAATACTCATAGACCGTTTACCGGCTAACATGGATTTAGAAGATAAAGACAACCGATTAAGACTTTCGGAAGCTATTGAGTCGGCTCTGAAATTCGGGAATGACTCCGTGCTTGTGACATCCGGTTCTGACGAAATGATGTTTTCGGCAAAGCTGTCCTGCGCGAGAGACGCCTTTTCTTTTCCCGAAATTGAGCCGAGACTTTTTTCTTTTAACAGCCCTCATGGAGCCTGCGAAAAATGCCACGGCATCGGCACCAAAGAATTGTGGTCCGACGAAATTTGCGACGCATGTCTTGGCAAAAGACTTCGTCCCGAAGCTCTTAGTGTCCTGGTAGACGGTAAGAACATTTCCGAGGTCTCCGCGTTTTCAATCACGGAGTCGCTTGAATTCTTTAGCTCTCTCGGTAAACGCCTTTCGGAAAAGGACAGGGAAATTGCCGAAGTGCCTCTCAGGGAAATAGAAAGTCGTCTTAAATTTATGGAAAACGTGGGATTGGAGTATCTCACGCTTGATAGAAAAGCGGGCACGCTCTCCGGCGGAGAAGCTCAACGCATTCGCCTCGCTTCGCAAATCGGTTCTCGTCTTGTGGGCACTTTATACATTCTTGACGAACCGACAATCGGTCTCCATCAACGCGACAACGGCAAACTCATTAAGACTCTTCATAATCTCCGCGACCTTGGAAACACTATCATTATCGTGGAACACGACGAAGAAACCATCCGTTCATCGGATTATCTTGTTGACTTCGGCCCGGCGGCAGGCATTCACGGCGGAAAAATCGTGGCGGAAGGCGATATTCCGGACATTTTTAACGATAAAAACCAAAACTCGCTTACCTTAGAATACCTGCGAGGAGAAAAAAAGATTGCAACTCCTGCAGAACGCCGTCCCGTAAATCGCGTGATACCGACAATCAAGATGAAAAATATTTCGGAAAACAATCTGAAGAACATTAACGTGGAAATTCCGATCGGACGATTCACTGCCGTTACGGGCGTATCTGGGTCTGGGAAAAGCACTCTCGTCTATGACGTTTTATACAAAGCGCTTGCAAATAGATTTAATCATACGAGTTTAAAAGGCGGAGCGGTAGAGTCAATTACCGGCTTGGAATATTTAAATCGGGTGATTAACGTTGACCAATCGCCGATCGGCCGCACGCCCCGCTCTAATCCGGCGACTTACGTCGGCGCGTGGACTCACGTAAGGGATCTTTTTGCTTCCACGGCCGACGCCCGCATAAGAGGCTGGAAGCCCGGACGTTTCAGTTTTAACGTTCCCGGCGGTCGCTGTGAGCACTGTGAAGGGCACGGCCACATCGCTATAGAGATGCATTTTTTACCGACCGTTTTTGTGGAATGCGACGTTTGCCACGGCAAGAAATTTGACCGTGAAACGCTGGAAGTGGAATACAAGGGAAAAAATATTTCCGACATTTTGCGCATGACCGTTCAAGAAGCGACCAAATTTTTTGACGACATTCCCTGGCTTCGCGAGAAACTCCGAATTCTTGAAGAAGTAGGATTGGGTTATTTGGAAATCGGACAATCGGCGACGACTCTTTCGGGAGGAGAAGCTCAAAGGATAAAACTGGCCGCGGAACTTGGTAAACACGACACGCGAAAAACAATTTATCTTCTGGATGAGCCGACGACGGGCCTTCATTTTGAAGACGTAAAAAAACTCTTGGAGGTGGTGCAAAAACTCGTTTCTCGGGGAAATACGGCGATTGTCATAGAGCACAATCTGGACGTCATTAAATCGGCGGATTGGGTAATTGATTTGGGACCCGAAGGCGGTGAACGCGGCGGTGAAGTAGTTGCTGTCGGCACGCCGGAAGAAATCTCCAAAAAAGCGGGAAGCATCACCGCCAAGTATCTGAAAAAAGTCCTCTAATTTTTTCTTCCATCATTCCCGAGCCGCATCTCACCTAAGTTTTGAACGTAGGCAGAAAAGCGAGAATCCGGTATTATTAATCCGTGACCCGAAAATCTTTATCTGCGAAGAAACGTAAGACCGTCGGTGTCGCTCTAGGCGGCGGCGCGTCAAAGGGCCTCGCGCATATCGGTGTTTTAAAAGCCCTGAAAGAAATAAATGTTCCGATAGATTTCATTGCCGGAACAAGCATGGGCGCTTTGGTCGGAGGATGGTACGCGCTGGATGGGGACATTTCCTCAATGGAAGATTTCGTTTCCGCCCTTGAAAGAAAAGAAAGGAAATCGCTTGCCAAAATATCTCTTACTAAAGGCCGTCCGCGCATCAAGGATGAACCGGTTACGGCAATAATTGAAAAACATTTTGGGGCGCACCGATTGGAAAATTGCAAAATTCCTTTTTGGGCGGTCGCGACAGACGTTAAAAACGGCGACGAAATAATTCTTTCCGAAGGCAAAATGACGGATGCCATTAAGGCGTCTACCGCCATTCCTATTATTTTTTCTCCCGTTGAAATCAGCGGCAAAACTTTGGCAGACGGAGGGATCGTTAATCCCGTCCCCGCGGATGTTGTCCGACAAATGGGCGCCGATATCGTTATTGCCGTTGATGTCTCAAGCCGATGGTTCGACGTGTCTTCCTTTTCCGCGAATTTTTTAAGCCTTAAAACCATTCAGACCGTTCTTTATTCGTTAATCGCCGTTTTTGGCTATCAAGTTGCGAAAGAAAAATTAAAAAAGGCTGATATCGTGCTTAATCCCCCCGTATTAAACTACGAATGGCTTGACTTCAGGGAAGCCGAGCATATAATTGCCGCGGGCTACAAAACCGCCAAAGATTCTTTCGGAAAAATATGTCGGATTTGTGAGTGCAAATTGCCTCCTAAAGGCGCTCTGGAAGAGTTTTGGGATTTCGTTTTGGGCATAGATTAATAAATGAAAGCAACGGATTATAAAAAATTGCCTGAATCTCCCGGCGTTTATTTGATGAAAAATAAAGCTGGTTCGGTTATTTATGTCGGCAAGGCCGGTAATTTGAGACGCCGCGTTTCAAGTTATTTCTTGCGCCCTCACGACGCGCGAATTATCAAGATGGTTTCGGAAACTAAGACCGTTGATTTTCTGGAAACGGAAAATGCTCTTGAAGCCTTAATACTTGAAGCAAAACTCATTAAAGAAAAATCTCCGCCGTATAACGTCAAAGAGAAAGACGATAAAAGTTTTCTGTATATTGAGATAACAAAAGGAAAATTTCCCCGCGTCCTTTTGGTTAGAGGGAAAACTCCTTCTTCGGGAGAAAGATATGGGCCGTTTACTTCGGCGGGAGCCGCGCGAGAGGCAATGAAAATTCTCCGCCGTATTTTCCCGTGGAACACGCATCCTGAAACGAAAATCGGAACATTTAAAAAACCCTGCTTTGATTATGAAATAGGGCTTTGCCCGGGAACGTGCGTGGAACTTGTATCCCATCGCGATTATATGAAAAATATCCGCGCGCTTAAAATGTTTTTGGAAGGTAAGCATAAAAGGCTTTTGTCTTCCCTTAAAAAAGAAATGGAAACAGCGGCGAAAAAACTTGATTTTGAAGAAGCCGAAAAACTAAAAAGAAAAATATTTGCACTGACTCACGTCCAAGACGCGGCGCTTTTAGGCGAAGCGGACATTATTTCGTCCCAAGGCGAGCGCATTGAAGGTTATGATATTTCAAATATCTCGGGAGATTCAGCTGTCGGCTCCATGGTCGTTTTCACGGATGGCGCGCCCAATAAGGACGAATACCGCAAATTCAAGATTTATTCTTTTTCGTCGCCAAACGACGTTGGGATGATGAAAGAACTTATTTCCCGAAGACTCAAAAATCCTTGGCCGCTGCCATCACTTATTCTCGTTGACGGAGGAATAGCGCAGATTAACGCCGCAAAGAATGCTCTTTCGGAGAACGGGCTCCTTATACCTGTCGTCGGCATGGTTAAAGGTCCAAAAAGAAACAAGACGGACTTGGTGGGGGACACTGCCGGAGCTGACTTAAAAACGCTTGAACGCATCCGAGATGAGGCTCATAGATTTGCCATCAGTTATCACAGGACTATAAGGGGAAGAAAACTGCTCGGTTATTAAAAACATCTTTACGGATGACGCCGACAGCGATGGTGATCCCGATATCGTTGTCGCAAGCAAGGTGAACGGCCGGGAAACATACTATGAGAATCTGGGCGACGAGAAATTCCGTCCCACTCCGAAGGACTACGGAGCAAACAAATAGATCCGATATAAAGCGTTCTTCAAAAAGAGCACTTTATTTATTTGTCTTTTTTGCCGGTAAAGTATAACTTTTATTGGTAATGAATCTTTCTATCGGCATCGTCGGTCTTCCGAACGTCGGCAAATCAACCCTTTTTAAACTTCTTACTAAAAAGGAAGTTCTAATCGCTAATTATCCTTTTGCGACGATTAACCCTTCAGTTGGCGTGGTAGCAGTTCCGGATAAACGCTTGGAAAGCCTTTCCAAATTGAGTTCATCAGCCAAAACAATTCCGGCAATCGTGGAGTTTTATGACATCGCAGGACTTGTTAAAGGCGCTTCTATAGGAGAAGGGCTCGGCAATCAATTCCTCTCGCATATACGGGAAACAGACGCTATCGTACAAGTAGTGCGTTGCTTCCGTGACAGTCAAATAATTCATGTCGACAAAACAGGAATTAATCCCGAACGCGATATTGATATCATCAACACCGAATTGATTTTAAAAGATATTGATACGATAAATAAAAGACTTTCGTCTCTTGAAAAAGAGATTCGCGCGGACGCTAAAAAAGCGAGAGATGCGCAACTTGTAAGAGACATTAAAGAAGGATTGGAAAAAGGAGTCCTTGCCAAGAATATTCGGGAAGGAATCGCAGACGAACCTATTATCCGAGAATTACAGCTTCTAACGGCAAAACCGCAGATATATTTGCTTAACGGCGGGGAAAGCGATGTATCGGAATCATTGAGAATCAAAATTGCCGATCTCAAATCGGATTTTGTTATTTATAATCTCGCGCTTGCCGAAAATCTGGGTGAACTCATCAAAAAAGCTTACGAAGTACTGGGGCTTATCAGTTTTTTTACGACTGGCGAGGATGAAACAAGAGCTTGGACTATTAAAAAAGGCGCTAAAGCGCCCGAGGCGGCGGGAACGATACATAGCGATTTTGAAAACAAATTTATCCGCGCGGAAGTAATCTCTACCGACGAGCTTTTAGAAGCTGGCAGCTGGAATGCCGCCAAACAGAAAGGCTGGCTCCGCCTGGAGGGCAAGGAATATTTGGTTGAGGACGGCGACGTGATGGTAATTAGGCACGGTTAGTGTCAGTGTTACGTTCTGTAGTAAAATTAAATTTATTATCACAGTTCTGAAATGTTTTTAAAACGACTGGAACTTCAGGGATTCAAATCCTTTGCCGCGAAAACTGTCATAGATTTTCCCGAAGGGATAACGGCCATAGTGGGCCCGAACGGATCAGGAAAATCAAATATAGCGGATGCCATCCGCTGGCTTTTGGGCGAAAGGGAAGCAAAAAGTCTACGAGGCGCCAAATCGGACGATCTTATTTTTGCGGGAACGGAACATCGCGCCCGTTCTGGCTTTGCTCAAGCCTCCATTTATTTTGATAATTCTTCCGGTTTTTTTCCCGTTGAATACAAGGAGGTAGTTATTACAAGGAGAATTGACAGGGACGGCGACTCCAGATTTTTCATAAATCAATCGGAAGTTCTTTTAAGAGACGTCATTGATTTCTTTGCCAGAGGAAAACTTGGCGCGAGGGGGCTAAACATCATAAGCCAAGGAGAAAGCGATTCGTTTCTTAGGGCGAGCTCGGAAGAAAGAAGAATTCTCACTGAAGAGATACTTGGCCTCAAAGAATATTTGCTTAAAAAACATTCTTCGGAAAGGGAACTTCGGAACACCAAAATAAATCTTGATAAAGCGAGAGCGATGATTGAAGAGATGAGACCCCATATTAGGGTCCTTCGTCGCCAAGTGGGACGGTATGCCGAGAGGGACAAACTCGCGGCGGAACTTGCCGAATCGGAAAATGCTTTCTACGGCAGTAAAGTTCGGGAAATTTTAAATGAACTTTCTCGCTTTGACCCCAAAATCACCACGATCCAAAAAGCAATTGCCGAAAAGAAAAAAGAACTTAGCGAACTCCAAAAAGGACTTAAGCAGGTGGAATCGTCCGAACCGGAAGCGAAGAGGCAGCTGGAAAAAATAAGATTAAAACGAAGGGAATTATTTAACGAACGTCTTGCCGTCTCCGCGCTTTCATTGCCCGCGACACCCCGTAACAAAAAAGACCCGATGACGATTATTAGCGAAATAAAAACGTTGGCGTCCTCCGCGGTGCTTGGAAAATCCGACAATCTGCGCGAAGTCCTTCAAAAAATAATCTTAATCATCGAAGAACTGGAAGAAAAATCAACGGCAATACCGTCCACGAGCGCTGAATTTGGAGAAAAGATAGAAGCGTTCAATAGAGAAAAGATAGAAGCGTTCAATAAAGCGCTAGACGAATTGGATGTCGTGGAAAAGCAGCTTACCGCCGAAATGGACAATTTTAATCAATCATTTCGTAAAGCAATTAAGGCGGTTGAGGTAAAAAAAGACGAACTTGACGTTTTAGAGGATGAAAGTGAAAAAATCTATTTTGAAAAAGAAAAAATAAAATATCAAAAAACTGAACTTGAGCACCAACTTGCCGCGGTCGGGAAATTCTTTTCCGATTTTGTGGATTCATCAGAAACTCAAGAAATAGATTTCACGTCAGTTGAACGTAAAATATACCGATTAAGAGGGGAGCTTGCCTCCATCGGAGAAGTTGACGAATCCATTATCAAAGAATCGGAAGAAGCGGAAGAAAGATTCAGCTCCACTTCGGCGCAAATCGACGAACTTGAAAAAGCTTCAGCCGATTTAAAATCCCTTATTAAGGAGCTTGACTACAAAATTCATCATGAATTTTCCGGGGCCTTGGGAAAAATAAACAAAGAACTTTCCAGCTTTGCGAAACTTATGTTTAATGGCGGGAAAATCGCTCTGAAACTGACGGAGATTATTTCTCCTTTAGAAACGACGGAAAGCTCCGAAGATAAGGAATTAAGACAGGGCATAGACATTGAAGTCTCTTTACCCAAAAAACGCGTCAAAGGCCTGGAAGTGCTCTCCGGCGGAGAAAGGAGCCTTCTTTCAACCGCCATTCTCTTTAGCCTCATATCTATCAGTCCGCCGCCTTTTATCGTTTTAGACGAGGTGGACGCGGCGCTTGACGAACGAAACGCGCGGCTTTTCGGCGAAATTCTTGACCGGTTTGAAGGTAAAACCCAATTTGTCGTTGTTACTCACAATAGGGCCACGATGGAATCAGCCAACGCTTTATACGGGGTGACGATGGGGGAAGACGGATCGTCAAAAATCGTCTCTCTAAAACTTTCCTAAATTGACAAAGAAGCCATTTTCTAATACCATTCCGAAAGACTTATGTTATCTATCAGACTTCGCCGAATCGGAAAAAAAGGCCATGCGTCTTTCAGGGTCGTGGTAGCGGAAGCGCATTCAAAAATTAAGAGTAAATTCATCGAAGATTTGGGCTGGATTGATCCCCACGCCAACAAATTTGAGTTGAAAAAAGAAAGAATCTTCCATTGGCTCGGAAACGGAGCCAAACCTTCCGAGACCGCCGCCGATTACATCAAGAAATCGGGAATAGAAGAAAAAAGGTCGTAAAAACTTTCAAAAAACCAAACCGCACGAATGGACCAATCATCTGCCGACCAGCAATTCCTGGAATTTCTCATTAAATCCATTGTTGACCATCCGGAAGACGTTGTTGTTACGAGGCAAATAGACGAAATGGGCGTTTTGCTTTCCCTTAAGGTTAATCCCCAAGATATGGGGCAAATCATTGGCCGCGAGGGAAGCACAGCGAAAGCCATCCGTTCGCTTCTCCGTATAGTAGGAGTTAAAAATAACGCTCGGGTTAACTTAAAAATTGAAGAACCCGAAGGAGAACGCGCGACAAGACCTCCTGTAGGAGGGGATTCGCCTTCATAATATTAGTTCGTTTTTTAGCTTCAGTTGATGACTGCTGCATTTAACGCGCCGCGGAGTTCTGTTGTGTTGCTCCGATTTTCAAATGAAGTTTGATATTATTACAATTTTCCCCGATATTTTGGATTCCTATCTGAAGGAATCAATCATTAAACGGGCAATTAAGCGAAAGCTGATTCAGATTAAAACGTGGAACTTACGGGATTTTTCAACCGAACGTCACAGAAAGGTTGATGATCATCCATACGGTGGCGGCCCCGGAATGGTCATTCAGGTAGAACCGGTTTATAAGGCAGTAAAAAAAATTAAAAAAAAAGAGAAAGGGAAAACGCGGGTTATCCTTTTTTCCCCTCGCGGAAAAAAACTGAACGAAAGCATGGTTAACAGTCTCTTAAAATATGACCGGATCATAATGATATGCGGCCGGTATGAGGGAGTTGACGAACGCGTAACAAAACACATTGCGGACGAATCCGTTTCCATCGGCGACTACGTTCTTGCCGGAGGCGAACTTCCGGCTATGGTTCTTACGGAAACCATAAGCCGCCACATTCCCGGCGTTTTAGGCAAATTGGAATCTCTTGAGACAATCAGGGGTTCTCATCCGGCTTATACGCGGCCCGAAATTTTTGTTCCCGAAAAAGGTAAAAAATGGCCTGTCCCAAAAGTCCTCCTCCAAGGAAGTCATGTGAAAATCAAGGAATGGCGTGAAAAAAAGAGCTTAAAGCGTTGACATTACAGCTTACAGAAGCTTATACTTTGGCGTCTAGGAATGACTACTACTCAAGAAGAAACTAAAGATTTAGCCGAGACCGAAGCCTCGGTAACTCCAGAAAAAACCAGTCTTTCGGCGGAAGAGGTTTTATTGCTTCAAGAAATGGCCGAAGCCGGCCTCTTATACGGTTTGACAAAAAGCAAGACTCATCCGGAAATGAAATCTCGCATATTTGCGACAAGGAGCGGAGTCGAGATAATTAATTTGGAAAATACCATAAAGGAACTTGAGGCGGCTGCCGAGCTTTTAAAGTCAATTTCTGCCTCTGGCAAGCAGATAATAATTGTGGGGACATCGCCGTCTGCCAAGACAGTTGCGAAAGAATTCGGAATAGAGCTTGATGAACCATACGTGGCCGAAAGATGGCTCGGAGGAACCCTCACCAATTTTCGTGCCATTGAAGGCAGGATAAAGTATTACAACAAACTCCTCTCGGATAAAGAAAGCGGCGCGCTCAATAAATACACCAAAAAGGAGAGAGTGGTGCTTGATAAAAAGATTGAAAAAATGAAATCGCTTTTTGAAGGCATGGCGAACATGACGGCTCTTCCCGGAGCGGTGTTTATCCTTGATATTCAAGCGAACAAAACAGCGGCGAGAGAAGCGCGCGCGATGAATATTCCAGTTGTTGCCATTATAAACACCGACGCCGATCCAAAGCTTGTAGATTATCCCATTTCGGCGAATAATAGATTAAGCGAAGGTAACCGATGGCTTATGAATTATCTTAAAGAATCATTTAAAAAGACACCGGTAATTGCTGCATCTGTTCCCGAAGAATCTCGTTAGAAAAATTTTACAAAATGACCGCGGAAGATATTCAAAATTTAAGGGAAAGAACCGGCGCTGGAGTGATGGACGCCAAGCGCGCTCTTGAGGAAGCCTTGGGCGACATAGATAGAGCCGTGGAAATCATTCAAGAGAAAGGACTTGTGAAAGCGGAAAAGAAAGCCGACAGAACAACCGGCGCGGGACTTATTTTTTCTTACATTCATAATGACCGCATCGGCGTTCTTTTGGACATAAGATGTGAAACGGATTTTGTTGCCCGAACGGATGATTTTAAAGAGCTCACGCGCGATATTGCGATGCAAATCGCCGCCATGGAACCGGAAAATATCCCCGCGCTTATGGCTGAACCTTTTATTAAAAACGAAAGCATTACTGTAGAGAACCTCATTAAGGGCGTTATCGCCAAAGTAGGCGAGAATATCCGGGTGGAAAAATTCTGCCGCTATGCTATATAGCTTTGTTTTGGAAACTATAATTTTTTTGGCGCTTGGCGCGCTCATTCTTCTGCTCGCGAGAGCACTACCGAGAATTGAGGATGAAACAACCGTTCATCGTCCGAGAAAGGAAAAACTGACGCAAATCGCGAAAAAAATTCCTTTGGACAAGATAGACGATTCTCTCAATTTAATTGTGCATAAAGCGCTTAGGAAAATTAAAATAGTTATTATGAAGGCGGACAATTTCGTGACGGAAAAATTAAAAAACGTCCGCGGAGACTCGAATAAAAAAAACGGAACGGGAATTCCGACATAATAAAAGACCCCTTGAATAGGGGTCTTTGTTTAGTTGCCTTAAAAGTTAGCATAGTGTACTTCGCGGCAATTATCATGATACGCCTTTTCTATTGCCGCCTCCACCGCCTGTTCAAACCGTCCAAGCGCTTCGGGTAGCTCCCTGCAAGGACCTTGCCAGAGATTCACCGTCTCAATCCATGCACAAATACCTTTTCGAACTATCCGGTGCTCATCAATGGAAACGGTATCGGCAGGACGCCAAGCGGTAACAGTTACGACAGACGCTCGTATGGAGAAAAGGGCATGTGTCTCATTCGCGGAAACGGGACTGCGACGCACGTAATATGGTCTCAATTTCTTACCACTTAGACCGCATACGATAGTGGCTTCACCGGTTTTTATTTCGCCTCCGCCCTTTTCCTCAACATCAATGCAAAAAATTGCCTTATTTGCTTCCCTGGGAATCCTATAGACGGGAACTCTATGGATGAGATAGTTCTCGGAACGTTCCTCGGGCACCAACAAATTCACGATAAGAGCATCTTTCACGGAATTAACGATAAACCCCTCCCTTAATAGTTGATTCATCAAAGCGGTGTCCGTGTCCCCTCCGGGGAATTTCAATGTGATGTTCACGGTCTCCTCCATTCGTGCCCATAGGGTGAAACTTATCCTTTCGGATACCCAACAGACTTGAAAACTTTTTAAGTTACTCTTTCAGCGAAACATATTCTAACCAATCTGTCAAGTTACTTAACAAAAAGAGCAGCTTGACTGCTCTTGTCTTTATTCGTCGTCCGATTTCGGCTCACATTCAGGAAGCTCTAGAAGACGATAGCTATCGCGAATGGACGCAATATCTTCTAACTTACCTTCGTTGTCCTGAATCCATCGCAGCTCTATATGCACTTTCTGAAGCCAGGACTCTCCTAGGTCGCCAGCGGGACGGCAAAACGAGTTAAAAACCATCTTGCATCTTGCCGGATTATCCTCGGGGCAATACTTTTTACGATAATGCGCGGCGAAGTAAAGCCTGCCGTAGTAACCTTTTGCAAGATAGCTTATGGCAATGCTTTTCTTCTCGGCCTCCACGTAAGTATCGACATAACCGCTCGAAGCCGAATGTCCAAATCTGTTACCGCAGAGGTCGATAAAGTTAGGTAATTTCCCTTCGAGCATTATCTCGGCGGAGTTCGGTTTCATCCGGTCTTCTTTGAAGGGAATCCTTCTTCCTTTTTCGTCTCGGGGAAAATCGCCCACAATAGCCACTCCGAGGAAACGATAGTCGTTGTATACTTGATAGCCCGTATTTTCCGCGATCGGCATTCGCGCGGCAATTGCTTCTTTCGGAGCGACAAGCCTCCCGCTCATCCCTCCCCAGCCTATGGGAATAGCCTCGACAATTTTCGTCCAAGTTTCTCGCTCGCAGATTTTTTCAAAGTAAAACACGTCCTTCATATGGAACGCCTCCTTTTCAAGCTTATTTAACTGTTTATACTACTGCCCGCAAAATAGCAGAATCGGGAGAGGAAATCAAAACACTTGGCTATAAGCCTTAAATCTGCTTAAATGTTATCGTTCAAAACTCGCACAGGTGGTAGAGCGGTCAATTACAACAGACTGTAAATCTGTCGCCTTCGGGCTACGGAGGTTCGAATCCTCCCCTGTGCACAAAACTGCCACCTTAGCTCAGCGGTAGAGCAACACTTTTGTAAAGTGTGGGTCCTCGGTTCAAATCCGAGAGGTGGCTCAAATTCTTGTCACGTATGCCAATTTACGGCTAAAATGACGGAACTAGCCAAAGTAGTTCAGTGGTAGAACGCCTTCTTGGTAAGAAGGAGGTCGTGGGTCCGATTCCCACCTTTGGCTCAATAATTTGCAAAATAACCGATTTGTGGCTAAATTTAACCTCGCATGGCTAAGTCTAAATATTCCGAAAATCTAATCAGACTCAAATGTTCCGAATGCGGACGGGTGAATTATTACACCCGCAAAAACAAGAAAACGGCCGAGAAGAAACTTAGTCTCTTAAAATTCTGCGCCCACTGCCGAAAACGCACGACTCATAAAGAATCGGGCAGATAAAGCGCGAGCCCATCCGTGAATAGCGGTTACGAAAATTTAATAAATAAACTCGTTCTACAAGGATATATAAAGTCGTCGGAAATAGAACGAGCTTTTCGGGAAATTGATCGCGCGGAGTTTCTACCCGAAACTCAAAAACAATTCGCCGGTGAGGATAGACCCTTGTCCATCGGATACGATCAAACCATATCCCAACCCTTTACTGTCGCTTTTATTTTGAATCTCTTGGACCCGCAGAAAGGAGACAATATTTTGGATGTCGGCACAGGTTCCGGCTGGCAAGCGGCTCTTCTTGCAACCGTGGTCGCTCCAGAAGGAAAAGTCATAACGGTTGAACGCGTTAAAGAACTCGCCGATACGGCTAAATTAAATCTTGAAAAATTTGGCTTGATTTCAAACGGCTCCGTTATCGCGGTAAACGGAAACGCTTTGAATATTAACCCCGAATGGCCGGTGTTTAATAAAATTGTTTCCGCCGCCGAATATGATATTGTTCCCGAATCGTGGAAGAATGCGCTCGCGGTCGGCGGCCGCATCGTTATGCCCGTTTCCGGACGGCTCATTGTCGCGGATAAAATTTCCAGAACTGAATTTGACGTTAAAGAATACCCGGGCTTTTCTTTTGTGCCGCTCATCGCAGATTGACAGAATCCGCTTTTTTATCTAACTTAATATCAAGCATCCGCAGAAGGATGGGTTCCCAAGTGGACTAATGCCAAACTGGCGCCCTCCGGAGGATATAATTCTCTTTTGCTGCGGTTTCCGCGGCTTTTTTAATTCCAGCGGAGCCGTAAATCAGGCGGTGCGAAAGGTCGTAAAAATAAGCGTCCTATGCTTACAAAAAATCAGAAGAAAGAAGTAATTGAAAACGAAGTCGGAGACTTGAAAAACAGCCATTCCGTTGTTTTCGTAGATTTTACCGGAGTTAAAGCCGGAGATTTGAACGCTTTCAGGAAAACTATCCGCGCCGCAGGAGGGAAGCTCAAGGTCATTAAAAAGAAGCTTTTGAGAGTCGCCTTTGGCGAAGCCGGATTGGATTTCAATCCCGAAACGTTTGATTCTCAAGTCGGAACGATTTTTTCAAACGATGAAATATTTACCATGGCAGGACCGGCATATAAATTCGCGAATGCCAAAATTCTCGGCGGATATGACATTGACGGAAAAAGATTTGTTCCGGCGGAAGAAGTCATCATGCTTGGGCAACTGCCGTCAAAAGATGTTCTTTTGGGCCAACTTGTCGGTATGATAGCGTCTCCTATAAGATCTCTAATGTTTGTGTTTAAAGAAAGGGCGTCAAAAATCGCTTAATAAAAACAAATGGAAAAATTTGAAGATATAATCTCAAAAATTGAAGCTTTATCCGTTGCGGAACTTGCTGAACTGGTGAAAGCGCTTGAAGAGAAATTCGGCGTTTCTGCGGCCGCTATGGCCGTAAGCGGAGCCGGAGCGGGCGCCGCTTCTGCCGCTGAAGAAAAAGATTCTTGGAACGTGGTGCTCTCCGCCGCCGGCGAACAAAAGATTAACGTCATTAAGATTGTTCGCGAAGTAACCGGCCTGGGACTTAAAGAGGCCAAGGATATCGTTGACGGAGTTCCGAAAGTGGTTAGAGAGGGATTAAACAAAGAAGAAGCCGAAGAACTGAAGAATAAACTCACCGAAGCTGGCGCCACAGTTGAACTCCAGTAAGTTTTATTTGAACGAATTTTTCTTCGTCACGAAATTCTGCCAGACTTCACGACCGTGAAGTCTGGCAGAATTTGTTTGTGGGCGCTACTGGAATCGAACCAGTGACCTTTCCGATGTGAACGGAACGCTCTAACCGCTGAGCTAAGTGCCCGCTTAGAAACCCAACAGACTTGAAAACTTAACGCTCTATTCAATTACACGCCAATTATTCAAGCGGGCCAAGAACCAGATAAGCGGAATGATATATCATATTCCGGCTTTACGCGAGTATTTTAATCTGCTAAAAAAAGCTATGGCAAATTTTACGAAAGATTCAATTCTTGGAGAGATTGTGGGAGGGACAGGAAACGCGGAAAAACTTGTAAAACACGGCGTTCCATGCCCAACATGCCCGATGGCGGCGATGGAAATGGATAAACTCACTCTCAATATGATAGTTGAAACATACGGTTTGGACCTGGAAGCCATTCTTGCCGATTTAAACGGATAGTATTAAAAGAATATTAAGCACGTTCCAAATTATAAAAGAGAGAGGTGAGTCCGGTGGCTAGATTCAAGTGTGAAGGATGTAGGATCGAGATAAATACGAAAAAAGCGGAGAAAGTATCGCGTCTTAAAGGGTGCATGAGCGAGGAACAGCTTTATTCATGCCCTAAATGCGGACGACTGCATTTTTATTCCGGTATAGGCGCTTATGGGGCCGGAGAGGAAGTAAATAGTCAGGAAAGACTCTATCTCGCAAAGCGTGGCAGAAAGAGGGAAGTCGTTATGTTGCCGTCAAGAAGATTGGCCACGACCGTTATTTTCTCTCTGCCAGAAGATCGTCGTTAGACGGTCTTTTTATTTGACAAGCATGCGTAAACATGTCATAAGGGACAGAGCACGTTTCCAAAATAATCTTACAGGAGGGAATAAATAAATGGCGGAGGTCAGCAACTTCTTCAAATCCAAGGCAACCAAGTTTACTTGTGCTGAGAAGGGATGTCTGGGCAGCATAGATACGGGGGACGAGATAAGAAAAACGATACTCCGAACGGGATGTGAAAGCTATGACGCCGCATACGCATGCGATGTCTGTGGAAGATTGCATTTCGGTCCCGGGAGGCTTGTGTTAAACAGACAAGACATGCCCGCCTATCTGGTAAACGGAGAGGTAAAGCACGGCTCCGAACATCGCACAAAGCCAGAAGCCGCCCATTAAAGGCGGCTTTTTATTACCTTTTAAAGAGACTAAAATACGGCCATATGGACCTCTTCGAGGAAAACGTCAAATCTGCCGCCCCGCTAGCGGACCGAATGCGTCCCGAACGGATCGAGGATTTTTTTGGACAGGGAAATATCGTGGGAGAAAAGAAAATGCTTCGGGCTGCAATCGAGCGAGACGAAATTCCTTCGATGATTTTTTGGGGGCCTCCCGGATGCGGCAAAACTACGCTTGCAAAAATCATCGCCAAGATGACAAAATCCGTTTTTGTTGAAATATCAGCAACCGGCGGGAGCGTTAAAGAAGCGCGGGCGATTATTGCCGAAGCGGATGAAAGGTTGAGGCTTCACGGTAAGAGAACAGTATTTTTTATTGACGAAATACACCGATTCAATAAATCCCAGCAAGACGCTTTTCTGCCTTTTGTTGAGAAAGGAACGATTACTTTAATCGGCGCAACAACCGAAAACCCTTCTTTTGAGGTAAATTCGGCGCTACTTTCCCGTTGCCGGGTTTTTGTGTTGTCTGCTTTGGAAATAGAAGACATCGTGAAAATCATTCGTCTAGCCTTAATCGATAAAGAAAAAGGATTAGGGAAATTAAAGATCGATATAAGCGATGAAAGCGTTAAATTCTTGGGAACAATGGCAAACGGCGACGCGCGTTCGGCTCTAAATGCTTTGGAACTTGCCGTTAAATCGGCCAGAACGGATAAAAGAAAAGTTATTAAAATAAACGCCGATTTGGTAAAAGAAGCTTTTCAAAAAAGTCATCTCTTATATGACCGTGCTGGCGAAGAACATTACAATATTATTTCTGCCCTCCATAAGTCTATGCGCGGTTCGGATGAAAATGCGAGTCTTTATTGGCTCGGACGAATGCTTGAAGCGGGAGAAGACCCCCTATACATTGCCCGTCGCATAATTCGTTTTGCCTCGGAAGACATTGGAATCGCAAATCCCGCGGCCCTGACTCAAGCCGTCTCTGCCTACGCCGCTTGCCAATATATCGGCATGCCCGAGTGTGCTCTGGCACTTGCCCAGGCGGTTGTGTATATGGCCAAGTGTCCCAAGAGCAACGCTCTCTATACCGCCTACGGCGAAGTGCAACGAGACATTAAAGAACTCCCAAACGAACCGGTGCCGCTACATTTGCGAAATGCCCCCACAAAACTTATGCAAGAACTGGGTTTTGGAAAAGATTACAAATACAATCCGAATTTTAAGGGGGAAGTGAAACAGGATTACTTGCCGGAAAAATTGAAAGGACGCAAATATTACAAAGAGCGTAAAAAATAAATTATCATTAGTTCATGGCAAAACTTGTTTTTGATATTGAAACCGTCGGCGAAGAACTCTCGCTAATGGACGAGACGACAAAGGAACTTCTCACAAAACGCGCTCGGAAAGAGGCGGGGAGCGAAGACGAACTTGATGAGTTAATGAATGATTTAGAATCGGGATTTGCCCTCTCTCCCTTAACCGGTGAGATAGTGGCAATTGGCGTTCTTGACGCTGATTCCATGAAAGGAGCTGTTTATTTTCAGGCACCCGATACGAATATTCCCGAAACGGAAGAAAACGGCATTAAACTTATTTCGATGTCTGAAGCCGACATGCTCTCTCAATTTTGGGAACTTGCGGAAAGGACGGAAGAAATAATCGGTTTTAACAGCCGCGGTTTTGACGCGCCTTTCATCATCGCTCGCTCGGCGGTTAAAGGCATCCGTCCGACAGTAGACTTGATGGCTGACCGTTACGGCCGATTCGGAACGGTGAGACACACCGATTTATACGACCAGCTTTCTTTTTACGGCGCAACCCGCTTCGCGCACGGAAGTCTCCATATGTGGTGCCGCGCATTTGGCATTGAAAGTCCGAAAAGCGGCGATGTAAAAGGGGAAGATGTCAGCAAACTTTTCAAAGAGGGTAAATTTTTAGAAATTGCCAAATACAATATGGGTGACATTGTGGCGACTAAAGAGCTCTATGACCGATGGGCGGCATATTTCCGCTTTTCTTGATAAGCTGCTCCGAAAAGCCTTAGAATGCAATCAATATGGATACTTACGTAATCGGCCACAAGAATCCCGACACCGATAGTGTTGTTTCAGCTATCGCTGCCGCGGAACTTATGGGATACAAACCCGCTGTCGCAGGAGATATTAACAAGGAAACAGCTTCTGTTTTAAATAAATTAAACGTTCCCATTCCGGAAACTCTTTCCGACATTTCCAAAAAAAAAGTGTTTCTCGTTGATCATAACGAAAGCTCTCAAATGGCAGATGGTGCGGACAAGGCGGAAATTATTGGCGTCTTAGATCACCACAAGATAAACTTTTCCTCTTCCGCGCCTATTTTCTTTCATGCGGAACCGTTGGGTTCGACCTGTTCCATTATTGCGAAAACCTATATGGACGAAATCAAAAACCACCCGCTCCTCGCGAAACTCCTCTTAGCGGGAATTCTCGCTGATACTATTGTTTTTAAATCGCCCACGACAACCGAGGAAGACAAAAAAATCGCTCACCATCTCGCTCCGATCGCGGGCATAGAAGACATTATCGCCTACGGCATCGAAATCAAATCGGCGATTCCGGCAATAACAGGCCGAGACATAAAAGAAGTAATTGTCACCGACTTTAAAGAATTTGATATGTCCGGTCACAAAATCGGTATCAGCGCTTTTGAGGGAATGGCAGAACTTTCCGAGGTGGAGAAAAGAAAGCCGGAAATAATAGCCGAGTTGGAAAGACTAAAGTCGGAGAAAGGATATGAAGCGGTTCTCTTTACCGCGACAGATATTATCAACGAAAAAAGTCTTGTATATTTTGCAGGCGACAGAGAAACAATCCAGCTTGCGTTCGGAATGCAGGCGGAAAAAGGAGACACCTTTCACTTCAACGGAATTATCTCACGTAAAAAACAGGTTGTTCCTCCGCTTGAAGAAGTGTTCAAAACGCTATGATTGAATTCAAGATTTTAAAAGAATCCGATAAAACGAACGCCCGACTGGGCGTTCTTAAAACCCCACATGGCGAAGTAGAAACTCCGTGTTTCATTCCGGTGGCAACTCAAGCGACTATTAAAGCGCTTTCTTCGGAAGAGATGATTCCCACGGGCACGCAAATGATTATCGCAAACGCTTATCATCTGCATCTCAAGCCCGGTGAGAAATTAATCAAGAATCATGGAGGAATTCATAAATTCGCGAATATAAACGTCCCCGTAATGACTGATTCCGGCGGATTTCAAGTGTTAAGTCTCGGCTTCGGCCGCGATTACGGAATTAGCAAAATAATGAGACACGAAACGGGAGAAGTGATAATTAAAGGTGCCCAACCGCGACTTCTTAAAATAACGGACGAAGGAGTTGAATTCACTTCTTATGTGGACGGTAAGAAAATTTTTATGGGGCCTAAAGAATCCATAAAAATACAGGAAAATATCGGCGCGGATATTATTTTTGCTTTTGATGAAGCTACAGTCCCGACTGCGAATTTGGAATACACTGCCGAATCGCTAAAGAAAACCCACCGATGGGCGGATGTTTGTCTTAAAACCAAAAAAACCGCCCAAGCGCTTTTTGGCATAGTTCAGGGAGGAAAGTATGAAGATTTACGAAAAGAAAGCGCAAAATTCATGGCTTCCCGTCCTTTTGACGGATTCGGCATAGGAGGAGAATATGGTTCTGACAAAAAAAAGATGGTCAAAATTATCGGTTGGGCGACAAAAGAACTTCCCAAAGAAAAACCTCGCCATCTTTTGGGCGTCGGCTTTCTTGAAGATATGGAATATATTATCTCGGCAGGAATTGACACTTTTGATTGCACGGTGCCGACTCATTATGCTCGTCACGGAAATGCTTTTACCTCACGCGGGAAAATAGACCTCACTAAAACCAAGTATCTGAAAGGAAAAGCGTCCAAAGAACCGCTTGACCCGAATTGCGATTGCTTTGTTTGCAAAGGGCATACAAAAGGATATTTGTCACATCTTATTCGCGCTCACGAAATCACGGGGCTTCGGCTTTTAACATTTCATAATGTTTATTATTTCAACGATTACGTCGCGGAAATAAGGAAAAAAATAAAAAGAGGCGCTATCTAATCTTTGCCAATTAATGCGATTGCGCTAATTGGCAGATTTTGCGTTTTCCACAGTTTTTTAGCTCGCTTAAGCCAAATACGCTATGTATTTGTGGATAAGTTCATTTTTGACCCGAAAAGCCCATAAAATCCGCCTTTGACCCATTTTGGCGAAGAGGGGTATACTTCGGGGTATAGTGGGGAAAAGTGGTGGAAAGTGTTACTTACCCGACAATAGAATATAAAGAAATGTTCATCGGTGAATTTCAACATAACATAGATGTAAAAGGCAGAATTGCGGTGCCTGCCAAGTTTAGGAATCAACTTTCAGGCGGAGCTATTGTTACGCGTGGTTTGGACAAGTGCCTCTTTCTTTTTTCAATCGCAGAATGGGAAAAACTCGCCGGAAAAATCGTTTCTCTCCCACTTACTCAAGCTAACTCAAGAGCTTTCTCTCGCTTGATGCTTGCCGGTGCCTCCGATTGCGAAATAGATGCTCAAGGGAGAATCTTAATTCCTGATTACTTACGAAAATATGCGGGACTTGAAAAAGAAGTGATTATTACGGGACTTTATAATCGAGCAGAAATTTGGGATCTTAACTGTTGGAATAAATATAAAATGGAAACCGAATCAAGGTCGGAAGAAATCGCCGAAAGAATGGGCGAGCTGGGCCTGTGAATCACGTTCCCGTAATGACGGAAGAGGTTATGAAGACCCTTTCTCCGAAAAAAGGAGATTTTGTAATAGATGGAACGCTCGGAGGAGGCGGACACGCCAAAGAAATCGTGAAACAAATTTCTCCGGGAGGAACTTTACTTGGTGTAGACAGAGATCCGGCTGTTATCGACAGAGTTGAAATTAAAGCTCCCGGCGTAAGAGTAATTCTTGTAAACGCGAATTTTACTTGTCTGCCGGAAATTTTAAGGAATAAAAATCTTCCATCTGCGGATGGTTTACTCCTAGATCTCGGTTTTTCTTCTACTCAACTCAATGAGGGGAGAGGTTTCTCTTTCCTTAAAGACGAACCGCTTTTAATGACTTATAGCGACAATGATGAACCCCTTCACAAAGTATTGCGTCGACTAAGTAGAGATGATCTTAAAAGTATTATTTCCGTTTCTGGCGAAAGATATGCTAAGGCTCTTGCCGACGCTATTTGGCAAGCGGAAAGGAAGAATCCGGTTGAAACAACAGGCGGTCTTGTAGAGATCATCCGCTCCGTATTGCCTTCGCGTTATGAACACGGGCGTATTCATCCAGCCACGAGAACTTTTTTAGCCTTCAGGATTTTTATAAATCAAGAATTAGAAAGCCTAGAAAAAGTTCTTAATGCGCTCCCCCAGATTCTTAAACTCGGCGGGAGAGTGGCCATAATCACTTTCCAATCGCTTGAGGACAGAATTGTCAAAAATACATTTAGAGAAATGGCGCGTGCGGGCAGAATTAATCTTCTTACCAAAAAGCCAATATCTCCGATGTATGCGGAAATAAAAACAAACCCAAAAGCCCGATCAGCGAAACTGCGAGCGGCCGTTATGAACTAAATAGAAATGACGATCATCAGACCGAACAACCAAAGAATTGCATCAACGTGGAGATTGATAATATCTCTCGCGGGAACGGTTCTTGTCGCTTCCGTTATTTTTTGCGGATGCGTTTATTCCAAAACAGTAGGACTTAAGCATGACATCATGTCGCTTGAGGATTCCATCAAAATAGAACAGATGAATAACGCGGAACTGAAAAACACTCTCTTTAAAATGACTGACCCACAGATGCTTGAAATTATCGCCACAGAGAAAGGTCTGGTTTTAGATAAGAATCCGCAATGGGTTTTCGCTTCATTGCCGTAGTGGCGGCTTTTAGCCTGCTCTACGGCTCGCTTGCGGTAAGATTTTTCAATCTCCAAATAAGAAAAGGGGATTTTTACGCTTCAAAAGCCGCCGCGCGAATACTTAGCGGTTCGCTTGATCCGGCTAGAGGGAACATCATGATGACTGACAAAAACGGCGCGCCTGTTCCGGTAGCCATTAAAAAAAACTACCCTTACATTTACTGCGAGCCCGAGAAAATGGCCAAAGCAGGAGTGGATTTGAGCGAAACATCGGCAAAACTTGAAGAAATTATCACTATTCCCGCAGAAGAAATTATGTTGAAGCTTAATAAGCCCGACGACCCGTTTGAAGAACTCGTGAAAATCGCTTCTGCTGAAATAGCCGAAAAAGTCAGAAGTCTTAATATTCCCGGGCTGGAAGTAGGCGAAAAGCCTAAAAGATATTATCCCTATGCCACATTAGCGGCCCATATATTAGGCTTTGTCGCGAATGACAAAGGACAATACGGCATAGAATCTTTCTATGATGAGAAACTGGCAGGTATTGCCGGAGAAGCGTCGGGAGACTCTATTATGGCACCTAAAGACGGCGAAGACGTGTATCTCACAATTGACCAGATAATCCAAGCCCGTGCCGAAAAAATTCTTACCGATGCCGTTAATAAGTTTAACGCCAAAGGGGGGCTGGTTATCGTCTCCGATCCGAAGACGGGGAAAATAAAAGCTATGGCTGGCGTCCCGTCTTTTGATCCGAATAATTATGGTTCGGCGGAGATGAAAGATTATATGAACCCGGCTGTGCAAGGTGTTTATGAACCGGGTTCGGTATTCAAATTAGTAACCATGTCGGCGGCAATCGACTCGGGAAGTGTTACGCCTGAGACGACTTACGTGGACCAAGGCTCGCTTGTTATAAACGGCAGGACCATACAAAACTGGGATCATAAAGCGCGCGGAACGCTCACGATGACGCAGGTGATTGAGCAGTCAATCAACACGGGCACGGTGTTTGCCGTTCGAAAAATGGGGAAAAACACGTTTCTGAATTACGCGGAAAAATTCGGTTTGGCTGAAAAGACCGGCATTGACTTGCCCGGCGAAGCAATCGGTTCCATAAAAACTCTCGTTAATGGAAGCGATATTAACTACGCGACCGCTTCCTACGGACAGGGAATATCGGTTTCACCCATAAGGATGCTCGCGGCCGTAAATGCTATCGCGAACAAAGGAGTTATGATGTCGCCGCGCATAACTGAAGGTGACGCGAGGGAGGAAGGAAGACCAATCTCCGAAGATACCGCGAAAAAAATCACGGATATGATGGTCTCGGCTGTCCAAAAAAACGTATTGGCGGACATTCAAGGATACAGCATCGCGGGAAAGACCGGCACGGCCATGGTTCCCGATTTAATCAACGGCGGATACAAAGACGCTTACATCAACACTTATGTCGGATTTGCGCCCGCCTGCGACCCGAAGTTTTCAATTCTTATAAGAATAGACGAACCGGAGGGAAATCCATTAGCTGGTGCTTCTGTTATTCCCGCTTTTAAAGAACTCGCCGAATTTACTCTTTCGTATTACGGCATCGCTCCGGACGAAATTAGATAGCATTTGACCCCTCCGTTGGCAAACGCCGAAAAAATAAAAAGCCTTAACATTTGTAAAGGCTTTTTATTTTGCAGCCCCAAGGGGAATCGAACCCCTATTACTAGGATGAGAACCTAGCGTCCTAACCGCTAGACGATGGGGCCTAACAGCTGAAATTTAATAATAAAATTCCCATTCTGTCCATTTTAATCTATTATTAATTCGTTCTATGGACGAGGAAAAAATTCGCTTTAAAATCAAATTGCCGCCTTATGCCATTTATGGTCTTATCTCCCTTGTCATTCTAAGCGCGGCCATTATCTTTTCACTCTTTGCCGTCCCTAAAGGCGGCATAATTGTCATTAAGGGAGTGATAGGCGATAAATTATCGCTTCTAAAGCTTTCACTTGCCGCAACAGCCGTTTGCGGCATAAATCTTCTGGCTTCGTGGGGAGTATTTAAAAAAGACCGGGTGATTTCTCACATTCTGGGGGCGCTCGCTATATTTATCTCAATCATAATTCTGCTTAAAATCACGGCGATCATTCTCGTTTACTGACGCATTTGCATAGCTCGCCGTCTTTTGTTAGTATACGGGACGCAATGTTTGCCGTCATAGAAACCGGAGGGAAACAATATGTTGTTTCTCCCGGTAAAAAAATAAAAACCGAAAAAATAGATACCGAAGAAGGAGCGGAGGTTTTATTTGATAAAGTCTTGCTTAGAGAGACCGACTCGGGTATTGAACTCGGAAAACCTTATCTTTCGGGCATCACTGTTAAAGGGAAAACGCTCCGGCAAGGAAGAGATAAGAAAAAAATAGTTTTTAGGTTTCATTCTAAGAATCGATACGATAAGAAAAAAACTCATCGTCAAGCGTTCACCGAAGTGGAAATCTCTGATATCTCTTAAATTAAAAACCCGCTTAAGCGGGTTTTTAATTTAACTTTCTACTTTCTACTTTCGAGCGCTTCAGACAACGTATCCGGATCGGCAAACTCCACCTCTCCGCCAATCGGTATGCCTCGACCAAGCCTGGTTATTTTCTTTGCCGCATCACGGAGATATTCCGCTATTATTTCCGCCGATATATCTCCCGCGGTTGTTGGACTAAAGGCAATGATTATCTCCGCGAATTTTCCTCGTTTTATAAGAGAGTCAAGTCTGGCCTTCTGGCCGTCATCTAATCTGCCCGCCTTCTTAATATCTCCAAGACATAAATAAACTCCTTGAAATTTTCCGGTAGATTCAATGGATATAAGGTCAGTTTCTTTTTCTACAACGGCGGCAACGCTCTTATTTCGGGCAGAGCTGGCACATATTCCGCACAAATCCTCTTCGCGATTATGCACGAAAAAACAATTGGGACAAATCTTGACGTCTTGAATCGTTTGAGTAGCTAAAGTAAGATCGGCCGCTGTCTTTTTTCTGTTTGCGAGATAGAAGGCAAGCCGAATTGCTTGTCGCGGACCAATGCCGGGCAATCGGGAAAACTCATCCACGAAAAGCTTAATTGAATCCGGTATCTTCATGAATTATGTCAATGCTCTCAAAACTTGCGGATTCTTTATTGAAACGCAATCGCACAACTCCTAAAGGTCCGTTTCGGTGCTTTTCAACGCGGATCTCTGTCATTCCTTCCTCGCTTGGATTATCCATTGATTGCTGATAACGCCAAACGGGATGAATGAAAAGCACCACATCGGCGTCTTGTTCTATTGAACCCGAATCGCGAAGGTCAGAAAGCTTTGGCACTTTATCTTCCCTTTGTTCAACACCTCTTGATAACTGCGAAATGGCCAGCATTGGAACGTTAAGTTCTCTCGCGATTGTCTTTAATCCCCGAGAAATCTCGGTAATTTGCTGAACCGGATTATCCGATGATTTGCGAGGCTGAATAAGCTGTAGATAATCAACGACTATGAGTCCCAAGTTTTTTTCTTCTGACTGAAGTCTCCTTGCCATTCTCCTTATTTCCAGAATATTGGGAGAGGGGGTATCGTCAACGTAAATTTTTGCTTTTGACAATCGGTCAAATGCCGCTTGAATCATTTCATAATCAAGCGCATCCAGTTGTTTGCCGGTGCGTATTTTCCAAAGGGATACCTTTGATTCCGCGGAAATCAGCCTGTCTACGATTTGTTCCCGCGACATTTCAAGCGAGAATACCCCGACTCCCGCGCCAACCTTTGTCCCAACGTGGCGAATGATATCAAGGGCGAGTGAGGTTTTTCCGAAGGACGGCCTTGCGCCGATTATCACAAGGTCGGATTTTTGAAGCCCCGAGAGAATGTTGTCCAATTCGGCAAAACCGGTTGGCACTCCGCGAGTAACGCCTCCGTGGCTTATTTTCTCAAGTCTCTCATAAGCAGCCGGCAATTCGTCTTTCACCGAAGCGAAACTTTTGACGACCGATTTATTCGTTATGGAAAAAACTTTCTGCTCCACGCTATCCAAAAGAACATCAATGTCTTCAGACTCCGAAAGAGCACTTTCGGTAATAGTGCTTGAAGCGGTAATAAGGTCTCTAAGGATTTTCTTCTCCTTTACGATGCCGGCATAATGCGCAACATGAGCCGCTGAAGGAACGGCGTTCACAAGGTCAGTTAAATAGCCTAAACCTCCGGTCTGCTCCGCAAATCCCACTTTTTTAAGCTCCACCGAAAGCGACAGAAGATCTATCGGAACTTTTTTATCCCAAAGCCGAAGCATCGTTTCGTATATAATACCGTTTTTCTTGTCGTAAAAATCATCCGGGTCAAGAACGTCAACAATGGCACCAATCGCGTCTTTGTCTATCATCACGGCCCCCAGAACCGATTGCTCGGCTTCAAGATCTTGCGGCGGGATTCTCATGTCCTTGCTGTCCGTCATTGTTTCTTTCTAAGTTTATAAGTCTTTGGCTCGTCTACGATTTCGTACCCTTTGCTCTCAATTTCGCGTCTAATTTTATCCGCGGCGGAGAAATTACCTTCTTTTCTCAATTTTTCTCTCTTCTCCGCGAGTTTGCCCAATTCTTCGGGAATTATTATCTCCATTATTGCCGGCGCTTCGGAAATATTAAGTCCCAAAACGCGATCAGAGTAACTTATAAGCGCTATTTTTTCTTTTGGTGAATAATTTTTGTCTTTAAGCGTATTCCACACAATCGCGAGCGCCTTTGGTGTGTTTAAGTCGTCGTTTAAGGCTTCAAGCACTTTCTTCTCCGCCCCTGTTTTTTCTTCGGAAGATAATCTGCTCCCGGAAACCTTTTTGCAATTGCTTTTAATAAGGGCAAAAACTTGCTTTAAGTTAAGCAAGGCCGCCGCCGCCGCGCCAAGTGCCTCCCAAGTAAAATTCATTTTGGAACGGTAGTGCGTCTGAAGGCACAAATATCGAAAGGACAAGGGATCATATCCCTTTTTTTCAATATCCCGAAGCGTATAAAAATTTCCGGTTGATTTTGCCATTTTCACATTATTAACAAGCAAATGCTCGCTGTGTAAAAAAAACCGCGAAAAAAGTTTTCCTGTTACTGCCTCCGACTGCGCTATTTCGTTTTCGTGATGGGGGAACATTAAATCCACGCCGCCCGCATGGATATCCATGGTGCTTCCTAGATATTTCATTGCCATTGCGGAACACTCTATATGCCATCCGGGTCTGCCGGGACCCCAAGGAGAATCCCAATAAGGCTCGTCCGCTTTTCTTGTTTTCCAAAGAGCGAAATCTTTTACTTCGTTTTTTTCATATTCATCCGCAAGCGTGCGCTCCGAAGATCCTTGATCTTTGAAATCCGGATGGGACAATTTCCCATACTCTTTGAATTTGGAAATCTTGAAGTAAATGGAACCGTCTTTCGTTTGATAAGCGTACCCCTTATCAAGGAGCGTCCGTATAAGCGCAATCATAGTCTTTATATGTCGAGTTGCGCGCGGAGTCTTCTCGGGACGGATAATGTTTAATTTACTCAAATCCTCAAAAAAATACTTTTCAAGAGGCAAAGCAATTTCTTCTAGCTTCTTTCCGGACTCAACAGAGGCTTTTATTATCTTGTCGTCAATGTCCGTGATATTCATGACCTGAAGCACTTTATAACCGTTGAGCCTTATTATCCTTCGCAAAACGTCTTCAAAAATGTAGGTCCTTAAATTTCCAATATGAGCAAAGTTGTAAACAGTCGGTCCGCAAGTGTATAAGCGAATGGTTTTGCCATGAACCGGCTCCAAGATTTCCTTGTTTCCGGAGAGCGAATTATAGAGACGCATTTGTCTACATTGTATCACCGCAAAAGAAAGTAAATAAACTCCATTGACAAATTCGGTATAAATTGTTTTAAGCGCTTGACAATGGACGTCTTTTATTTAGAATAACCCTTGATTTATGGCTGGAACAGAAAACGAAAAGCTCAAACGAGAACGTGACGAATACCTTGACGGATGGAAAAGAGCGAAGGCAGAGCTTATCAATTTTAAAAACGACGAACTGAAGCGTATGAACGAAATTATTCGTTTTGCCGGAGAAGATATCGTTCGTGACATGATTGGGATATTGGACAGTTTTGATCTTTGCATAGCCTCTCTTGGTGAAAAAGACCAGACTGTGGCCAAAGGCGTTCACATGATACGATCACAAATGGAAGATTCGTTAAAAAAGAAAGGTCTAGAAAGAATCATTGTTTCTGTTGGTTATCCGTTTGACCCCGCTCTCCACGAAGCCATTTCAACAATTGAATCAAATGAATCTTCGGGAACGGTCATTGAAGAGATTGAAAAAGGATATACATGGAATGGCAAACTATTGCGTCCCGCGCGCGTGATAGTTGCCAAATAATAAAGGTCAGTTGCGCGTTTGCGTGAAACGCATTCCCGCAAAAACGAAAAACTGTATAAATTAATTCATTAAATTAAAATGCCAAAAATAATAGGAATAGATTTGGGAACTACAAACTCAGCCGTGGCCTTCGTCGGCTCGGACGGTAAACCGGAAATATTGGAATCTTCCGAGGGATCAAGAACTACTCCGTCAATAGCGGCTGTCAATAAAAACGGCGAACGTCTCGTGGGAATTTTGGCTAAGCGTCAATCAATTACGAACCCCAAAAACACCATCTTTTCCGTCAAAAGGCTCATCGGTCGTAAATGGAGTGATAAGGAAGTGGAACGCGACAAACAATGGTTTCCATACGAACTAAGAAGTTCTGCGGAAGGGGGAGTTGAAATTAAACTGAGCGAAAAATGGATGACACCGGAAGAAATTTCCGCAATGATTCTTTCCAAGCTGCGCACTGATGCCGAAATGAGATTAGGCGAAAGAATTGAAGAGGCGGTTATTACTGTCCCAGCTTACTTTGATGATTCACAAAGACAGGCAACTAAAAACGCCGGAGAAATAGCCGGTTTTAAAGTTAAAAGAATTATTAACGAACCAACCGCCGCGGCGCTTGCCTACGGATTAAACAGAGGCAAAAACGAAAAATTAGTTGTTTACGATTTTGGCGGCGGCACCTTTGACGTTTCCGTTTTGGAGGTTGGAGATGACACGGTTGAGGTTAAAGCGACGGGAGGAGACACCCATTTGGGCGGCGACGATTTTGATAAAAAACTGAACGAATTTGTAGTCGCGGAATACAAGAAAAACGAAGGAATAGACATTTCTAAAGACCCTTTGGCTCTTCAACGGCTAAAAGAAGCGGTGGAGCGCGGCAAACATGAACTTTCTTCCTCTATGGAGACGGAAATAAATTTGCCCTACATTACCTCCGATGCTTCGGGACCTAAACATCTTCTTATGAAAATAACTCGTGCCAAGCTTGAGGAGCTTGTTTTGGAATACATTGAAAAAGCGGCGAAACTCACCGAAAATACGGTAAAAGAAGCGGGTTTTGCCCTTTCTGACATTGATGAAGTAATTCTCGTAGGCGGTCAAACAAGAATGCCGGCCATTCAAGCTTCCGTTAAAAACCTTTTTGGGAAAGAACCGAACAGGGGAATAAATCCGGATGAAGTTGTTGCTCTTGGCGCCGCCATCCAAGGCGGAATTTTCCAAGGGGACGTTAAAGATATTCTTCTTCTTGACGTTACGCCCTTAACCTTGAGCATTGAAACTCTGGGAGGGATAGCAACGCCTATGATTCCCAAAAACACAACTGTTCCAACGACCAAAACGCAAATATTCTCAACGGCCGCCGATAATCAAATGTCCGTTGAGATTCACGTGCTGCAAGGCGAACGTCCGATGGCGGGCGACAATAAAACTCTTGCTCGTTTTATTCTTGATGGCATTCCGCCGTCTCCAAGAGGCGTCCCTCAAATTGAGGTTTCTTTTGACATAGATGCAAACGGAATCTTAAGCGTCAAAGCTATTGATAAAGCAAGCGGGAAAAGCCAATCGATACGCGTTGAAGCGCAGACATCGCTTTCCAAAGAGGAAATTGAGCGTCTTAAAAGCGAGGCGGCAGCAAATGCGGAGAGCGACAAGAGAAAGCAGGAACTAACGGAGGCAAAAAACAAAGGCGAAGCGCTTGCTTATTCTTCTGAAAAGGCCTTGAGAGACGCTGAAGGGAAAGTTGACTCTTCTGTTAAATCGGAAATTGAGGGGAAAATATCCAATTTACGTTCCGCTCTTTCTGGCGATGACCTCGAAAAAATCGTCTCCGTGACTCAAGAACTTTCTTCTTCGCTTCAAAAGATAGGCGAGTCCATGTACAATAAAGGAAATGAAGGAACTTCCGAAGGAGGAGCAGACGAAAAAAATAACGGACCTGTTTCGTCCTAGATCTGGTCTTCGCGAAGCCTCTCAAGAAACGTCTCTTAAAAGCGCGTCTGAAGCCGATTACTCTCCTCTTAAAACTTCTGCGGTAATCATCGTGGGAGCCGGATGCGCATTTATTTTTGGATATGCTCTTTCTGTCTGGCCTATGCCGCGTTCATTCGCCGTTGGGCTGATTTTTGCCTCTCTCTTTGCTTTGATGCCACTCATGCTTAAAGCAAAAAGTTTACACTTTGCCGCCGCCTTTATTTCTTCGGTTGCTCTTGTTTTGCCCTTATACGTATTCGGGCATATTCCCCTTATTCCCATCGCTGTTCTTGTAACCCTTTCCGTATTTATTCTGACGGCGGGAGTTTTATATGGCAAAAGAGAACTTGATAATTCTTTACGGATAAGTTTTATGAAATTTTCCGGCAAAGTGCTTATGAAAACGTTCACCGTTATAGCACTCGCCGGCGCCATCGCCTACGGCTGGAATTTCAAGACAGAAGACATATTCTCGGGAAAATTCATAGATGGAGTTATTTCTCTTTCTTCGCCTATCGTGAACTATTATGCTCCGGGATTTACGCCGGAAATGAAATTCAGCGATCTTCTTGAGATTTCAGCAAGACGAATCGTTACGGGAGAAAAATCTGCGGAATTCGCTCTTATGCCGGAAGCTCTTAAAAAACAGCTCATTAGCCAAGCGATCCAAGACGCGCAGAAAACGGTGGAGAGTACCTTTGGCGTTAGAGTTAATCTGGATGCTTCGTTTAGGGAAAACGTTAGAACGGTAATTACGGAGAAGCTTAAAGGCCCTCTAGAAGTCATTCCCGACAAATATGTTGCCATTGCCGCTATGGTGATTGTTTTTGCCTTTCTGCGTGGAGCTTTATGGCTTCTAGGGTGGCTTGCCGCGGCAATATCATTCCTCGTCTATCAGCTGCTTCTTGCGGTAAAATTCGCGAAGGTTTATCTTGAACCGAAAAGTAAAGAGGTAATCCTCTTAAGATAAAACGTCAAAGCGATGAAAAAAGATTATTACGAGGTTCTTGGCGTCCAAAAAAACGCGACGGAAGAAGAAATTAAAAAAGCCTATCGACGGCTTGCTCACGAGTATCATCCTGACAAATCCGGCGGTAATGCCGATAAGTTCAAAGAGATAAGCGAGGCCTACCAAGTTCTCTCCGATAAGGAAAAAAGAAACAATTATGATCGTTTTGGCTCCGCCACGGGAGAAGGTAACCCTTTCTCCGGCATGGGAGGAATGAACGGGGTTAATTTTGATTTTAGTAACTTTGACATGGGCGACATAGGAAGCATCTTTGAAGGAATCTTCGGTGGCATGGGAGGATTTACTCCTAAAACGCGAAGAGGCGGATCAGATGTGGAGATTGCTTTGAAAATCACGCTTGAAGAAGCCGTGAGAGGCGTGAAGATGCCAATTACTTTCAAGACTTTTGTAAGTTGCGGCAAATGTAACGGCAAAGGACATGATCCCGAGAAAGGTTTTTCAAAATGCTCCAACTGCGGCGGCACGGGAAGCGTCAGGGAGACCAAACAAACAATTTTCGGCGCCTTTTCCAAAATATCCACCTGCAGAGAATGCGATGGACTTGGCGAAATACCCGTGAGTCCTTGTAGCGGATGCGGCGGCCGCGGGCGCGTGAAAGGAGAAAGAAAAACAGATATTTTAATTCATCCCGGCGTAATGGATGGACAAATTATAAAAATAAAAGGAATGGGTGAAGCGGGCGAACGCGGCGCAAACGCCGGCGACCTGTATGTCCGAATAAAAATATTGCCTCACAAGACTTTCAAAAGAATTGGTGATGATTTAATCACGGTCAAAGAAGTTAAATTTTCAGACATTTTACTTGGCGTAAAAATTAAAGTCACAACCATACTGGGTAAGGAAGTGGAAATTAAAACCGTCTCAGGCGAGAGCTTTAGAAAGGAAATAAGAATTAGAGGAGAAGGCGCTACAGAAAGAGGTGATTTAATAGTGCTTCTTGACCTTAAAATTCCCGAGAAATCAGACGCTAAAACGAAAAAAATACTTGAAGATTTAAAAGACGAATGGTAGGATTTTCCGAGGTCCCGCCCATAACTCAATGGTAGAGTAGCTGCCTTTTAAGCAGAAAGTTGGAGGTTCGAGTCCTCCTGGGCGGACAATCCTCCATGAAGAAGGATCTGCCCTCGGGACTCGAACAAGAAAAAAGACTTTCGCGTGAAAATGTTTAAGATACAATCCCGCGGATACGCGAGACGAACGATAAGGCTTCTCTTAAGACGGGCTAATAATTTCAAAAATTTAAATGAAAAATAAAACGCTTTTTATAATCACGCTTATCGCGTTGACCGTATGCGCCTCTTTTTTTATCTTACCCAAAGCCGGAACGTCCGTTGTCGGGGTGAATATTCCCGATGTTTTCTTTAATAAATTTTCACCTTGGAAGCTTGGCCTTGATCTTGTTGGCGGAACGGCTCTAGTTTATGACATAGACCTTTCGGGAATTCCAAAAGAAAACATCAACGCTGTCACCAATGGCTTGAAAGATGTCATTGAAAAGAGAATTGACCTTTACGGCGTGTCGGAGCCAAGAGTGCGTGTCGTTGAAAAGGGGGACGGAAGACAACTTCTCGTGGAGCTTGCAGGTATAAGCAACATTTCAGACGCCATAAAGGAAATCGGAGAAACTCCGTTTCTTGATTTCAGGGAGAACTGCAGTTTTACGGAAGAATCAATTATTTGCGATCTGACCGAACTTTCCGGCCGACATATTAAAGGCGCTTCCGTTGCCACGAGTTCTCACGGAATAGCCCAGCCGGTAGTAAGCTTGGAATTCAACGAAGAAGGAGCGAAACTTTTTGAAGAAATTACGGCGCGAAATATCGGAAAACCGGTGGCTATTTTCCTTGACGGGGTCCCGATAAGCGCGCCTGTAGTGCAAGAGAAAATAATCGGCGGAAAGGCCCAAATATCCGGCGAAGGAATAACCATTGAATCAGCCAAACAACTTGTTGAGCGATTCAACGCGGGCGCTCTTTCCGCGCCGATAAAGCTTATAAACCAGCGCACGGTTAACGCCACCGCCGCCGAAGACTCGCTTGGACGTATTCTTGTCGCCGGCGTGATAAGCATTCTTTTGATTATCGCTTTTATCATTGCCATTTACCGTAAACGCGGCATTATCGCCGGCGTTTCTCTCATCCTCTATGTGATTTTCTCTCTGGCTATCTTTAAACTTATGCCCGGATTTACCATGAGCCTGTCGGGCATTACCGGCTTTATCCTCTCAATTGGCGCGGCGCTTGACGCAAATATCCTTATTTTTGAAAGAGCGAAAGAAGAATTGCGGCAAGGAGCGCAAGGACTTTCCGCCATGGAATCGGGATTCCGCCGCGCGTGGTCGTCCATAAGAGACTCAAACGTCGGCACCGTTTTAACCGCGCTTATCCTCTATTTCTTAACCTCTAGCTTCGTTAAAGGATTCGCTTTGACCTTGCTTGTCGGTATTCTCATAAACATCGTAATGACCTACGTCGTCACAAGGAATTTATTAAGAGTGTTCCCGGGAAAAGCCAAATAACAAACAAAAAATGAAACTAAACATAATCGGAAATAGAAAATGGTTTCTCGCTCTTGCCTTAATTCTCATGACTTTGTCTATTGTTTCTATTGTGCTGTTTGGATTCACGCCAGGCATTGATTTTAAGAGCGGCACAATGTGGCAAATAAATATCCCGGGCGCTGATGAACGCACCATCCGCGAATTTTCGGAAAAAGAGCTCGGTCTTGAAGACCCCGTGCTTTCTTATGACGCAAGCACCGACTCGTATTCGCTTATATTCAAAGAAGTTTCAGAGGAAGAACACGCGTCGCTTAAAGATGCACTTCTCGTAAAATATCCCGATGCGCGGGAACTTGATTTTGGAACCACTTCTCCTTCCGTCTCTTCCGAATTGAGGGGCAGGGCTATGTGGATTATCGCTCTGGTCGTTCTAGGCATAGCTCTTTACGTCACTTTTACTTTCAGAAAAGTGTCATGGCCCGTCAAATCTTATAAATATGGAATCGTTACCCTTGTTTCGCTCCTCCACGATGTCCTATTACCGGCGGGATTTTTTGCCGCTCTAGGCCATTTTAAAGGCATTACCATAGACACTTATTTTATCGTCGCGCTTCTTACAATCGCCGGTTTCTCCGTCCAGGACACAATAGTCATTTTTGACCGCATTCGAGAAAAACTCATTGGACAAAAAGGAAAAGTCGATTTTGACGAAACGACGAACAGAAGCATTAATGAAGTTTTCATGAGATCCCTGATCACCGCGACAGGCGCAATGATAGCCCTTCTTGTCGTATCTATTTTTGGACCGGTTTCTATGAGATACTTCGCTCTTACGATTCTCGTCGGAATGTTTTTCGGAACATATTCCTCCATCTTTGTCGCAAGTCCGCTTCTTACCCTCTGGCACGATTTAGACGCGAAAAGACTTGCGCGCAAACAGAAATAAGCCGTCTTAATTTGACATATAATTTAAAAAGTTGTACCCTAAAAAGATGTATTTTTCCGGTTTAGACATACAGAATCTCATAAAAGAGCTACTTGAAAACGCGGACCTTGACGCGCGCAGTTTAAGCATTCTAAACAAACGTTTCGGCCTTGAATCACCCAGAACTGTCACTCTCCAAGCGCTGGGTTCTAAATACGGCATTACTCGTGAAAGAATTCGTCAACTGGAATCTCAAGCCATCCGCGAGCTTAAAAAGAGCATTAACGATTTTGAAGAAATAACAGCTCTTAGAAATTTCTCCGAAAAGCACCTTGCGGCAACCGGCGGATTAAGAAAAGACGATGTCTTTTTGAACGAACTCCATTCCATTGCAAAATCTTCGGAAGATAAAGACATATTCGGCAACAAAGCCAGATTCGTTTTTAAAATTTTAGAATTTCCTTATTTTTCCGAGGAAAACGACGTATTCCACAGTTTCTGGTACGTTAACGATGATTCTCGCAGAAAAATGGAGGTAATACATAACGAAATCACGCGCAATTTAAAAAGAGTGGAACAATTCGACGAAACTCTTAAAAAAGCAACAGAGCCGTATGATATTCCCGAAAGCATCGTTTTGGGTTTTCTTTCGGTCTCGAAGCGCCTGGAGGTGGGACCTTACGGTGACATTGGTCTTTCGGAGTGGGAAGAAATCAACCCGAAAACCGTTCGCGCTAAAGCTTTCATTCTCCTGAAGAAAGAGGGTATCCCGATGCATTTTACGACCATCGCCGAAAAAATAAGTAGTCACGCGCCCACCGTCCACAATGAACTCATAAAAGACCCTCGGTTCGTTCTGATGGGTCGCGGAACTTACGGACTTAAGCTAAAATAAGGTAATGGAATTCCTTTCGGGGATTGATAGCTACGTAGTCGATATAATTTTCGGTATTTTGACGCTCACCGCCGCTTTTTTGATTTTAAGGCTCATTATAGCTTTCTTGAAAAATTGGTGGCTGGACGAATCTCAAGCCAAATTTGCCGCAGGCATTGAATATGTCCTATTGGAAATTAAATTTCCCAAAGACAACGAAACTTTCCCGAAAGCGATGGAGCAAGTTTTCGCGAGCTTTTACCAAATATACAGTTTTGGCATAAAACCGGAGAAAAAATGGCTTGAGGGTCAGTTTGAGGAAAAAATTTCCGCCGAAATGATTTCCTCAAGGGAAGGCATTAGATTTTTCCTGCGGACAAATAAAAAAAACAGGCCTCTTGTGGAATCAGCCATATTCGCCGAATACCCGGGAGCGGAAATCGTTGAAGTTATGGAGGACTACGTTAAAAAGTTTCCACCCGATTTACCGAACGCAGAATACGACATTATGGGAGCCGACATGATTCTTGGCAAAGATAGCGCTTATCCCATAAAAACTTATCCTTATTTCTTCGGCGAAAGGAAATACGAAGAACAAGAAGTTGACCCGATTGCGCATCTCGCCGAAGTGATGTCTGGATTGAAATCCGACGAACACATGTGGATACAGGTTATTATCAGTCCTGCGGGTGACGACCTAAAAAATGCCGCAAAGAAAATCATTGCCGAAAAATCGGGTAAAAAAGAGGGGGCTAAAAAAGGTTTCGGAGGGGAACTTCTTGAATTTACGCACCAAGCCGTGCTCGCGCCGATAAAATATCCCGAATGGGGTGATGCCGTGAAACCGGAAGAAAAACCCAAATCCGTTTCTGCTCAAGACGCCGAAATAATCAGAGCTGTCGATGCTAAAGCCACCAAACTGGCCTTCAACACAATCGTAAGAATTATCTATATTGATAAAAAAGATAGCTTCTCTGGCAATAATTTTAAAGCGGCCATAAGCACTTTTCAGCAATTTAACATTCAAAATTTAAATTTTATCCGTCCAGCGGCGCTTACGATGACTATTCCGTCGCGCTTTTATATACCTCATAAGAAGCAAATCCTCTTTAAAAAAAAGAAGGAGATATATACTAATTACATTAAAAGGGATTTTACCGCTTTCACAAACGTAGAAGAGATGTATAAGAAACATTTAAATCCTTCCATCTTTAATGTTGAAGAATTGGCGACAATTTTTCATCCCCCAATCGGTCGCGTAGCCGCGACGGGACTAGGTCAACCGGCATCTAAAAAAGGCGCCCCGCCTGTAAATTTGCCAATAGGATAACGATTTAATGGAAGAGATTAATTTTTTTGGGAAAACCAGTTTCAGAAATAAGGAAGAACGTTTTGGTATAAAACTTGATGACCGCCGCCGGCACATGTATTTAATCGGCAAGACTGGCATGGGTAAAACCACCATGATGGAAAACATGGTGGCCGAGGATATTCGAAAAGGAAAAGGAGTCGGTTTAATTGACCCGCACGGCCAGTTTGCGGACAAAATGTTGGATTTTATCCCGCCGGAGCGCATCAACGACGTGATTTACTTTAATCCGGCGGATATTGACCACCCCGTCGGCTTTAATCCGCTTGAAGGGGTAGAAGGGAGTTTCAGACATCTCATCGCTTCCGGTATGATGGGCGTTTTCAAAAAAATATGGGTGGATGCCTGGTCAGCAAGGATGGAATACATCCTGAACAACACTTTGCTTGCTCTTTTGGAGTTTCCGAATTCCACCCTCCTTGACGTGATGAAAATGCTTACGGATAAACGTTTTAGAGAAAGAACCGTCGCCGCTCTTGAAGATCCGGTTGTCAAAAACTTCTGGATGAACGAATTCGGAAAATATACGGACAGATACGCTTCGGAAGCGGTTGCCGCCATTCAAAACAAAGTTGGACAGTTTATCGCGAACCCTTTGATAAGAAACATCATCGGCCAACCCAAATCCTCGGTGAATATGAGAGAAGTGATGGATGGCGGGAAAATTTTAATTGCGAATCTTTCGCACGGAAAGATCGGCGAAGACAATTCCGCGCTTTTAGGCGCCATGTTGATCACGAAACTCCAACAGGCAGCCATGAGCCGCATAGATATTCCCGAATTTGAGAGAAAAGATTTCTTCCTCTACATAGACGAATTTCAAAACTTTTCAACCGATTCCTTCGCGGTCATTCTCTCCGAAGCGCGCAAGTACAGACTTAGTCTTATTCTGGCCCACCAATACATTGAACAACTTAGCGAAACAGTGCGTCCCGCTATCTTCGGGAACGTTGGTACGCTCATCGCTTTTAGAGTCGGCGCCGAAGATGCCGAGTTTTTGGAAAAAGAATTCTCTCCCGAATTTATGGCAGCAGATCTTGTAAATGCCGGAAAGCACAGCTTCTACATCAAGCTTATGATAGACGGTATTGCCTCAAGGCCGTTTTCGGCGCATAATCTGGACTTCCTGTCTCATGAGGAAGGAGGGGAATCTCACAAAGATTTGATAATTGAAAACTGTCGGAATATATACGGCATACCGAGAGCGCAGATTGAGAAGAAGATAATGGATCGTTGGACAGAAACCGGCGAAAACATTGAAGAAAAAATAGCGCGTAAAACCGAACAACCGTTGGAAAGAATCTTGCGGCCGGTTAAACCTAAAAGAGAGGTAGTAGTTGATGAACTGCGCGCCGCTCTTGATAGAGCGATGAAATTGGAGGAGCCTCCTTCCGTCCCGAGTGAAGACAGCGCGGATAGCGAATAAAATAAGCGATTCGTCCGCCGCAGGCGGAAAAATTAATTAGAAGCAAAAATAAATGATTTCTTATACCGAACTTAAGAAAGGAGTAATTATTCTTCTTGGGAACGAACCTTATGAAGTCGTGGATACGAGCTTTGTTCGAATGCAGCAGAGAAAAGCCGTGGTGCAGAGCAAATTGAAAAGCTTACGGACCGGAAAGGTAATAGATCGGTCTTGGCAAGCTTCGGAGGAAATTAAAGAAGCCGATTTTGAGAAAAAAGAAATTTTATTTCTTTACTCGCACCGTGACGAATATTGGTTTCAAACGCCCAATGATCCCAAAAACCGGATAATGGTTAAAGAAGACACCGTAGGCGATGCCGCCAAATTTTTGAAAGGGAACACGTTGGTAACCGCTTATATTTTGGACGGCAGCGTCATTAAGGTAATCTTGCCCATTAAAATGGAATTTGAAGTGACCGAAGCTCCTCCGGCGACAAAAGGAAATACTGCTCAAGGCGGCGATAAAGTTGTTACGGTGGAAACTGGAGCGAAAATTGTAGCGCCTCTTTTTATTGAACAAGGAGATATGATAAGAGTTAATACCGAAACCGGTTCCTACGTTGAGCGTGTCTCCAAAAATAAATAAAAAAAGAAAAGTTTTTGTAGGTCTCTCCGGCGGCGTGGACTCTTCCGTTGCCGCTTTTTTATTGAAAAAAAATGGATATGACGTAACAGGTATTCACATTCGCGGTTATAACCTTGACGGCTGCGCGGACGATGACGCTATCATGGCGCGGCGCGCGGCCGAACGCCTGGGTATTCCATTCTATATTTGGAATATGGAACGGGAATATAAAGAATCAGTCGTTGATTACATGATCTCCTCGTATAAAAAAGGATTAACGCCGAATCCGGATGTGGTGTGCAATAAGAAAATTAAATTCGGCCTTTTTTTTAAAAAGGCCATTAAACTCGGTGCCGACTTTATCGCAACCGGCCATTACGCCTTTCTTGACGGAAAAATACCGGCTGTTTATGCGGCAAAAGACGGCACGAAAGACCAAACCTATTTTCTTTGGACTCTAAATAAAAACATTCTCAAAAAAACATTGTTTCCTTTGGGAAGTTTACTCAAGTCGGACGTCAGAAAAATTGCGAAACGCGCAGGACTCCCGAATGCTCTTAGAAAAGATTCTCAGGGAATTTGCTTTTTGGGAAAACTAAAAATGCCGGATTTTTTGGCCCGTTATATTAAAGAAAATCCGGGACCGATTTTGACTCCCGACGGAAAAAGAATAGGCACTCACAAAGGGTTGAATTTTTACACACTTGGCCAACGGCATTTGGGCATCAAAGGACTGGGAGGAGACGAACCGCTTTATGTGGCGCAAAAAAACAAACGTGCAAATTCGCTCGTGGTAGCCCCCGTAAATCATCCGCTTCTTTTTTCAAAAAAAGTATTTTTAGACGACGTTAATCTGATTTCGGAAAAAGCAAATAAAAAAGATGATATTTTTGTTCGTGTAAGATACAGACAGCCTCTTTCGCGGGGTAAAATGATAATGGAAGGGGAGAGGAAAGGAATTATTCTCTTTGAGAAAGCCATATTGTTTGCGACTCCGGGGCAGTCGGCTGTTTTCTACTCGGCCGAAGGAGAAATGCTCGGCGGCGGGATAATTACAGCCGCAAATTTGATATAATCAAACTTGTGAAGAAAATCGTTCTTGTTGTCGCTCCCAAGGATTATCGAGACGAAGAATATGAAGAAACAAAACAAGCTCTTGAAGAAGCAGGTGTTTCAGTTTACGTTGCAAGCACAGACGTGACGGAAGCAATGGGGTTAAAGAGCGGTCGCGCGCCGGTTGATTTTCTTCTCCGCAATGTTTCTCCAAATGATTTTCAAGGAATCGTTTTTATTGGTGGACCCGGTTCTAAAAATTACGTTGGCCACGATGTGGCCGAAAATCTTATCCGGAAATTTATGTCGCAAGGCAAAGTAATCGGAGCAATATGTTATGCTCCGGCTATTTTGGCAAAAGCAGGCCTTTTATCAGGAAAACGCGCTACTGGTTGGAAGACGGAAGATAACGAAGAAGTGCCGGATATGATAATCCGTGGGGGAGGCACGTACGTTGAAGAGCCTATAGTCGTTGAAGACAATATTGTAACGGCCTTTAATCATCAATCCGCTAAAGAATTCGGAAAAACCCTCGCCCGAATGCTCTAATTTTTGAAGATGAAGGGCAGGACAATCTTTGTCTTATCTGCCGCTTGTTTTTCTGTCGGCGCGGGACTTGGCTCCACAATTTCTTGTTCTGGAATAGTTTTTTTAATTTTGCTCGCGATTTCCGCTTTCACGGCGGTCTTTTTAAAAAAACATCGGATTTTGGCTCTCTTTTTTCTTGTCTGCGCCTGTGGATGCTTTTATCCGTTTTTTTACGAATCTTTTTCTCCCGTTTTCCAAGAAAAGGGGCACGAAACTTTTCGCGCCGAAGGGAGAATCGTTTCTTATCCCTTAAATTATGACGGGATCATAAGTCTTGATCTGAAACTCGTAAACGGTCAGAGGTTAAGCCTCTTCGTGGAAAGCCGCGAAGACATTGGCTATGGTAACGTCATTAGGACGGATTGTGCGCCAAATTCATCGGCTAGTAGAAAAAGAAACATCTTCTTCTGCCAAAACACTCAAATTTTAAAAAAAGAATGCGCAAGTATTTTATGTCCATTCTTTACTACTCGCGAGCGTATTTCGGAAAATCTAAAAAGAAATTTATCGTCTTCCTCCTCCGCTCTTGCTATGGGTATTCTCTTTGGCGATAAGTCGGGATTTACGTCCCGTTTTAAGGAAAATCTTAACGCTTCGGGCACTACGCACATCGTTGCCTTATCGGGATTTAATATCACCGTAATTGTTTCATTTCTTGCCGTCATATTTTTCTTCTTGCCGATTAGATGGCGCCCTTTTGCCGCGGCCATAGGTATTCTCGCTTTCATCTTGGTAGTCGGCCCGTCAGCCTCCGTTGTTCGCGCCGCCATAATGGGCTCACTCATTTTGCTCGCAAGAAATAGCGGAAGAATCATTGATGTAAAAGGACCAATCGCGTTTACCGCACTCGCAATGGTTATCCACAACCCATTTATCGTCGTTTATGACGCCGGGTTTCTCCTCTCTTTCTTCGCTCTATTTGGAATCGTTTTTATCGCGCCGCGTTTTAATAAAATGCTTTCCAGAGAAAAAGAACCGGGGGCTATAAAAAGAACCCTTGTGGAATGCGTTTCAGCGGAACTCGCCGCCGCGCCAATCGTATTTATTTTATTCGGCTCATTTAATTGGCTATCGTTTGTTCCGAATACTATGATTATATGGTCGGTACCCATTGCGATGGCCTTTTCTTTTGCCTCTGGCGTTTTGTCTTTTATATCTGATTATCTCGCCCTTCCGTTTTCGGTAATTGCGGAAGCTCTTCTTTCTTATGAAACAGGGATTATTAATCTTTTTGCTTGCGGTCTCTAACGTTCTTATTCTTCTTTCGGTGGTGAAAGACGACGCAGACGCGTCCATTTCTTTTTTTGATGTCGGTCAGGGAGATGGCAGCCTCATCCGTTTAGGCAAAGTGGACGTGTTAATTGATGCGGGTCCCGGTAAAAGCGTTTTATATGGGCTGGAAAATGTCATCCCCAAAACAGACAAATACATTGACCTTGTCGTAATTTCTCACCCTCACGCGGACCATTATGGGGGACTGGAAGATGTTCTATCCAACTACAGCATCGGCGCGATTGTTTGGAACGGCTCGTCGGAAGACGAAAGGTTTAACGCTATTATTGAAAAAGCAGGGGAAAGAGGAATACAGATTATAAATCTCTTTGCCGGAAGCGCGATTAGAACCGAAAGACTTGACATGAAAGTAATTTATCCGCCTCGCGAGGCGGATAAATTACTTTCGGGAAATAATAGTTCGCTTGTCATATTTACCGAAGCGGGAGAACTAACGGGACTTTTTACCGGCGATATCGAGCGTAACGCGGAATCGGCCATAAGCGCTATCCTATTTCCCGAAGTCGATTTTCTAAAAGTTCCTCATCATGGGTCTAGCGTTTCTTCTTCTTATGGCTTCCTCTCCGCCCTTAACCCCGCCGTTGCCGTAATCAGCGTAGGGCAGAACAGTTACGGTTTACCCAACAGCGCGACTTTGGAAAGATTGGCTTCGTTTAATATTCCCGTTTTCAGGACGGATAAATTAGGGAGTATTAAACTCGTTAAAAAGAACGAAAAATTATATGTTAAATCTCTTGAGTGAACCCATAAGGAAGCTTATACTAACATAATGCGGAATTTGACCTCCGAACTTACGAAAAAAGTGGGTAAAGAAGTGGAACTTAAGGGCTGGGTACATGCCCGTCGAGACCACGGAAAGCTGATATTTATCGACCTACGGGACTCCGCCGGCCTCGTACAAGTCGTTTTTGCCCCGCAGCAGGAAGAGCAGAACGCTTATTCTCTCGCTGAAACTCTCCGCTCGGAGTGGGTCATCTCGGTCAAAGGAATAGTCGCAAAACGTCCTGATGGGATGATCAACGAAAATATAGCCTCCGGTACGATTGAAGTTCAGGTATCAGAACTAAAAGTGCTTTCGGAAAGCGAAACATCGCCGTTCCCTATTGATACTGACGGACGAGACATTGGCGAGGAAATTCGGATGAAATATCGCTATCTTGACCTTCGTCGAAAGCGGATGGCGGACAATATCCGTAAACGTTACTCCGTCATAAAATACGCGCGCGAAATTCTTTCAGATAAGGGATTCGTGGAAATTGAAACGCCGATTCTCACAAAATCCACCCCCGAAGGAGCGAGAGATTATTTGGTTCCTTCTCGGCTGTATCACGGGAGGTTTTATGCTCTTCCTCAAGCGCCTCAGCAATATAAACAGCTTCTTATGGTTGCCGGATTTGAAAGATATTTTCAAATCGCTCGATGCTTCAGGGACGAAGACACTCGCGGCGATCGCCAACCGGAGTTTACTCAGCTTGATCTGGAAATGAGCTTTGTTGAAAGAGAAGACGTGATGTCTCTTACGGAAGAGCTTATGACGAAAATTGTAAAAAATATTTATCCCGAAAAGCACATCCAGCAAATTCCTTTTCCCGTGCTTTCTTACAGTGAAGCGAAAGAAAGATATGGTTCGGACAAACCGGACTTAAGAAGAGATAAAAATGACCCCAATTTGCTTGCTTTTTGCTGGGTGATAGATTTTCCTTTTTTCGAAAAAACGGATAAAGGCGAGTGGACGTTCACTCATAACCCTTTCTCGTCTCCTCGGGCGGAATTTATGGATAATTTGATGAAAAAAAAGAACATAGAAGGCATAATCGCCGATCAATACGACATTGTGTTGAATGGATATGAAATCGGCGGAGGAAGCATTAGAAACCACAAATCTGAAGCTATAAGAAAAGTCCTTGAGATAATCGGATACGGCGAAAAAGATATTCAGGAAAACTTCGGCCATATTCTTGAAGCTTTCAAATATGGCGTTCCTCCGCACGGCGGTATAGCGCCCGGGTTAGATCGCCTTATGATGATTCTCCAAGACGAACCGAACATTCGCGAAGTGATTGCTTTTCCCAAAACCGGCGACGGGCAAGATTTTATGATGAATGCCCCCTCTGAAGTTTCAAAAAAACAACTTGAAGAACTCGGTATTGAAATAAAAAAAGAAAAATGAGATACTTTCGGCACTCATGGCAGATATATCGGAAAGAATTAAAAAAGAACGATCGCTCGTTGTCATTAAGCCGGACGGCATCCAAAGAGGACTTATTGGCGAAATAATCAAACGTTACGAACAAACGGGGCTTAAGCTTGTGGGTCTTAAGATGCTTGTTCCTTCACCCGAATTTGTTGAAAAGCACTATTCAATTGACCCCGAATGGCGCGTGAAAACCGGCAATAAAACCATTAACGCCTATAAAGCGCAGGGGAAAACTCCTCCCTTCGAAGACCCGCTCAAAATTACGGAGATAGTTTTGGGAAAATTAAAAAAATATCTTTCTTCAAGCCCCGTCATCGCTTTGGTTTGGCAAGGAGCCGGCGCGGTGAACATTATCAGGAAAATCACAGGCGCGACAGAGCCCTTAAGTTCCGACGTAGGCACAATCAGAGGAGATTTTACCATCGATTCTTATGATCTCGCCGATATTGATGGGCGGGCGGTTAGAAATTTGCTACACGCTTCCGGCTCCACGGAGGAAGCGGAAAAAGAAATCGCTCTTTGGTTTAAATCGGAAGAACTTTACGACTACCGTCTCATTAATGAGGCAATGCTATACGATGTGAACCTTGACGGAATACTAGAATAGTTTTCTCCTTATTTTCCGCTCTTGTGGATAAATTGGTTCTATCTTGATTTTTGTTTGTTTTACACGGATTGCGAGGGTATCGGCAGGCGATATAATTAAATTGTCTCGCTCGCTCATTAGATTCCGGATCATGTGAGTTTTACAGGAGAATCAAATTATCGCGGTCCGTGGATTGCGGTTGAGATTCACCAATCTGGCGCAAGCCGGGGAAATCTATACGAAAGCGAGACAATCAAAAACCGCCCCTGAAAGGGGCGGTTTTTGTTAATATAAAAAAACGAAGGATACCTTAAAAAAACTCGCTTGGACTCTTTTTTACCTAAAACTTTGTCGGGCTGCCGGGAATTGAACCCGGGTCGCACCCACCCCAAGGGTGTATACTGCCGTTATACTACAGCCCGTCAGAAGCCAATATACATCAAACAAGTGACCAATTAAAGCCGTTAATAACGTAAAACAATAGCCTAAACTAAAAACCCGAGCGAACACTCGCTCGGGTTTTAATTATTTTAATAAGTTATTTTGAGACACCCGCCTTGTTTATTTCTTTAAGGCATTTGGTGCAAGCGAACACTTTTCTTCCAAGAAGCCTTGTTGGCTGAAGATTCGGCTGTTTTCTTTGCTTCGGAGTCGGATTGAAATTACCGCGAAGCTTTATTCTCTGTCCGCGCATAATTCCTCCCTTTCCGCAGATTTCACACTGACGCATGTTCCGTATACTATTAAATTGCGCAGTTAATGTAAAGCGCAGCCAGTTTGACGGGAATTACTTCAAAAATATTTCTGTATGTGGTGATCGTCCTTTCGGCCGTAATTCACGAATACTCACACGGTTTTGTGGCAAACGAACTTGGCGACCCGACGGCTAAAAACAGCGGCCGCTTAACGCTAAACCCTTTAGCCCACATTGACCTTGTAGGAACGGTTTTAGTTCCCTTGATTCTTTTATTTACTTCCGGTTCCTTTATCGGCTGGGCGAAACCCGTTCCGTATGATCCTCGGAATATTCGTGATCCGAAAGGAGAACTTAAAATCGCGCTTGGCGGACCAGCTGCGAATTTGGCAATGGCTGGAGTCGTTAGCCTCATTTTTTTCGTTGCTAGGCTTATTATCCCGTCGGTCCTGGAAAACGAGATACTCGTCTCTTTTGCGAGCCTCATAATCTACGTGAACATTTTTCTCGCCCTTTTTAACCTTATTCCTATTCCGCCTCTTGACGGCTCAAAAATCATCGGGGCATTCCTTCCGGAAAAATTTCGCGGAAAATTTCTCACGATTGGCCCTTTAGGTCTTATAATCGCGCTTCTTTTAGGCACGATTATTCTGCCGCCTCTTGCGAGTCTTCTCTTCGCCCTTATAACCGGCTTCGGCCATATTTTCGGCTGACTCTCATTTCTCCATATTCGGAAAAAGACAGTGAAGATGCCGGAACGATTGACATTAATTCTGCCTTATTGCTATATTTATTGCCGTGCCAACGATGAATCAGCTCCTCAAAAAAGGGCGCAAAATTTCATCCAAGAAATCCAAATCACCGGCCATGGGCCGTTATTTTAACGTCCTTAAAAATAAACCGGTGGAATCTGTCTCTCCTCAAAAAAGAGGCGCTTGTCTTAAAGTTTTTACGACTACGCCTAAGAAACCAAACTCGGCTTTGAGAAAAGTGGCAAGAGTGCGTCTTACGAATGGCATGGAAGTTACCGCTTACATCCCGGGCGAACAGCATAATCTTCAAGAACATTCAGTGGTTTTGATAAGAGGGGGCAGAGTCAAAGATTTGCCGGGCGTTCGTTATCACGTCGTTCGCGGTACGCTTGATGCCGCGGGCGTCGCAGGTCGCAAACAACAGAGGAGCAAATACGGCGCCAAAAAAGAAAAAGCGTCAAAATAACCAAGTGAGACGTAAAAAAAATTACAAGAGAGAGCACTCTCCCGATATAGCTTACGAAAACATCGCAATCGCGAGGTTTATTAACTATCTAATGTACGACGGCAAAAAAACCGTTGCAGAGAAAGACCTCTATAGCGCCTTCAGGGTAATTGAGAAAACCGGTCAAAAACCGTTAGAAGTTTTTGAGAAAGCCTTGGAAAACGCGAGGCCCGCGCTTGAAGTAGTTTCAAAAAGAGTCGGCGGAGCGAACTACCAAATTCCGCGCGAAGTAAGACCCGAACGGCAGTTTATGCTCGCTTCAAAATGGATTATTTCCGCCGCGCGCACAAAAAAAGGCAAACCGATTTCTGAAAAACTTGCCGAAGAACTTCTGGCTGCCGCTCAAAACGAGGGCGCGGCCATCAAAAAGAAGCAAGATATTCACAGAATGGCGGAAGGCAATCGCGCTTTCGCGCATTTTGCGGGCTAAATAATTTAATAAATGGAAAGCAAAGTTTATCCAATAGAGAAAACCAGAAATATCGGTGTCGTCGCTCATATTGACGCGGGAAAGACTACCACTTCCGAGCGCATTCTTTTTTACACCGGTGTATCGCATAAGATTGGAGAAGTTCACGAGGGCGCGGCCATTATGGACTGGATGGAACAGGAACGCGAGCGCGGGATAACCATCACCTCTGCCGCAACCACTTGTTTTTGGGTTCCTACGTACAAAAAAGGAGACAAATCTTTTGAACATCGCATCAACTTAATAGACACTCCGGGGCACATTGATTTTACAGTTGAAGTTAAGCGTTCTCTTAGGGTTTTGGACGGAGCGGTTGTCGTGTTTGACGGCGTTTCGGGCGTTGAACCCCAATCTGAAACAAACTGGCACTATGCTGATGAGTATAAAGTGCCGAGAATCTGTTTCATAAACAAGCTTGACCGAATCGGCGCCTCTTTTGACAAGAGTCTTAAATCAATTAAGGACCGCCTTACGCCGAATGCCGTCGCTCTCCAAATGCCCATCGGCGAGGAAGCCGGTTTTGAGGGAATTATAGACCTCCTTGAAATGAAGGCTTATCACTTTGAGGGTGAAAAAGGAGAGCGTGTTGTGGAAACCCCAATCCCAGACAATCTGAGAGAAGAAGCAATCACGAAAAGAGCAGCCCTTTTGGAAAAAATAGTTGAGAACGACGAAAATTTGATGAACGACTATCTTGAGGGTAAAGAAATCCCTCTGGATAATCTGAAAAATCTTCTTCGCAGATGCGTTTTGGGCCTTACCATCGTTCCGGTTCTTTGTGGAAGTGCCTACAAAAATAAAGGAGTTCAGCTTGTTCTTGACGCGGTCGTTGACTATCTTCCGTCTCCGACAGACTTGCCTCCGGTCAAGGGTCACGATCCGAAGACAGGAGGCGACATTGAAAGAGCTCCGTCTGATGACGAACCGTTTGCCGCACTCGCTTTTAAAGTCGCTGCTGACCCGTTTGTAGGCACTTTAACTTTCTTTCGCGTTTACAGCGGCGTTCTTTCCAAGGGAAGTTACATTTTAAACGCCACAAAAGATAACCAAGAACGCGCGGGACGAATTTTAAGAATGCACGCTAACTCCAGAGAAGAAGTGGATGAACTTCATGCCGGACAAATCGGTGCGCTTGTTGGACTTAAAAACACGACTACAGGCGACACGCTTTGCGCTCCCGATAAACCGATAATTCTTGAACGTATTACTTTCCCCGAACCGGTTATTTTCCAAAAAATTTCTCCAGAGTCCAAAGTAGATCAAGAAAAAATGGGCCTTGCTTTGAGACGTTTAGCGGAAGAAGATCCGACTTTTAGAGTCTCTGGAGACCCGGATACCGGCGAAACAATTATTTCCGGAATGGGAGAGCTCCACCTTGAAGTGCTGGTTGAAAGAATGAGACGCGAGTTTTCAGTTAACGCGCAAGCCGGCCGTCCGCAAGTTGCTTACAAAGAAACCGTTACCGGCTCGGCCGAATCGGAAGGGAAATATATCAAACAATCCGGCGGACGCGGACAATATGGTCACGTGAAGCTTAGAATTGAACCCCTGGAGAGAGGACAAGGCTTTGAATTTATTGATGCCATCAAGGGGGGGATTGTGCCGCGCGAATATATTCCCGCCGTTGAGAAAGGCGTTAAAGAATTTTTAGGGAAAGGCGTTATTGCCGGATTTCCCGTCGTTGATATTAAAGTTACTCTCTATGACGGGTCTTATCATGATGTTGACTCCTCGGAAGCAGCCTTCAAAATCGCCGCTTCCATGGGCATGCAGGAGGGTTGCAAAAATTCCAAGCCCGTTTTGCTTGAACCTATTATGAATGTTCAGGTTATTGTTCCTGCCGAATTTATGGGAGACATCACGGGTGATATTTCTGCGAAAAGAGGGAAAATTGAGTCCATTGAAGATCGCATAAATTCCAAAGTGATTAATTCAACGGTTCCTTTGTCTGAGATGTTTGGTTACGCAACGAAACTCAGGTCTATGACGCAAGGACGCGGGTCATTCACTATGGAATTCGGCCATTACGAAATTACCCCAAAAAACATTGAAGAAGCGATAATTGCGGGGAGGAAATAATTTGACACTTAGTCAAGTCGCCGCTAGAATTCTAAAGTCGTAAAATTTTAATTAACCAACAAAGATCAGTTTAAATGGCAGAAAAATTTGAACGCTCAAAGCCGCATGTCAATGTCGGCACCATCGGGCACGTTGACCATGGTAAGACCACTTTGACCGCCGCTTTGACTCACGCACTCTTCCTTAAAGGGCTAGCTAAGAAGGAGGAGAAAGTCGACCAGATAGATAATGCTCCTGAAGAAAAAGCTCGCGGTATCACAATCGCGCTGCATCATTCCGAATACGAATCGGAAAAGCGTCACTATGCGCACATTGATGCTCCTGGGCATGCCGACTACATCAAAAACATGATTACCGGCGCCGCGCAAATGGACGGCGCAATTCTCGTCGTATCGGCCGCTGACGGGGCAATGCCTCAAACAAGAGAACACATTCTTCTCGCGAAACAAGTTGGCGTTCCGGCAATTGTCGTATTTTTGAATAAGACCGATATGGTTGATGACCCCGAACTCATTGATTTAGTGGAAGCCGAAGTGAGAGAACTTCTTTCCAAATATCAGTATCCGGGGAACGAGGTTCCAGTCATTCGCGGATCGGCCCTTAAGGCTCTTGAAGCTGGAGGCGTGGATGATGAAGCCATCAAGCCTATCTTAGAGCTTGTAAACGCTTTGGACACTTATATTCCTGAACCGAAGCGCGACATTGATAAACCATTTCTTATGCCGATTGAAGATATCTTCACGATTGAAGGAAGGGGCACTGTCGTTACCGGTCGCATTGAGCGCGGAAAGGTTAAACTTAACGATGAAGTTGAAATTGTCGGTCTAAAGCCGACTATAAAAACCGTTGTTACCGGCATTGAAATGTTCAACAAACAGCTTGACGAAGGCCAGGCCGGAGATAACACAGGAATTCTTTTGAGGGGCGTTAAAAAAGAAGATGTTGAACGCGGTCAAGTATTGACAAAACCCGGCTCTGTTACCCCGCACACCGAATTTGACGCCGAAGTCTTGCTTCTAAGCAAAGAAGAAGGCGGCCGCCATACTCCGATATTTGGAGGATACAAACCGCAATTCTACATTCGCACAACTGACGTTACGGGTGAAGTTAAGCTTCCCGAAGGCACCGAAATGGCTATGCCTGGAGACACGGTGAAAGTGGGCGTTACCTTGATCGCGCCAGTCGCACTTGAAGAGCAACAGCGTTTCGCCATTCGTGAAGGAGGTAAGACCGTGGGCGCGGGCGTTGTTACCAAAATTAACAAGTAATTAAACTGTTTTGGATAAGCTGAGATTAAGAATCAAATCATACGATCAGCGGCTGATAGACAACTCTTGTCGTCAGATAGTTGAAGTGCTGGAACGCTCTGCCGCCGATATTATCGGACCCATTCCGTTACCTACGGAATTCAGAAAATATACTGTTAATCGGTCGTCATTTGTCTATAAAAACAGCCGGGAGCAGTTTGAGCTTCGGGTTCACAAAAGAATCATTGACATCTTAAATCCCAGCCAACGTCTCATGGAATCACTCTCCGACCTGAACCTCCCGGCGGGGGTAGACATAGAGGTGAAAATGGTTTAATATCTGAAAGCGAAAGAATAGCCGAGCTAACCGACAAAAATAACCGAGGCTATCTCGGCTATTTTTTTACGGGGTTTACCAACTAAAATGACCAGTCCCATTATTGGCCGAAAAGTTAAAATGGATCAGGTTTTCAGAGAGAGTGACATTTATCCGGTTACATGGATATTTGTTGAAAATCCTGAAAAAAACGAGCTTAAAGAGGGCGCTTTTTTAAGTAAGGTTATTGGTGTTTCCAAAGGCAAGGGTTTTCAAGGTGTCGTCAAACGACACGGATTTGCCGGCGGACCGAAAACTCACGGTCAAAAAAATCGTCACAGAGCTCCTGGCTCCTTGGGCCCTACGGGTCCGCAGCGCGTTATTCCCGGAAGAAAAATGGCTGGCCGCATGGGAGGAGACAGGAAAACTTTAAAGAATATAGAGATTGTTGAATGGTTAGCAGAAAATAAAATGCTTGCCGTTAAAGGTTCCGTCCCGGGCGCCCGCGGCAGTAAAATCAAAATTTATCTCTAAAACCATGAAAGTGGAACTTTATGACAATACAGCCAAGGCGACGGGAGAAATTGAACTTTCGGAGAAGATTTTTAACGCTCCGTGGAATCCTGATTTGGTGAGGCAAGTACTTGACGCGCAACTCGCAAATGCACGGCAGCCCTTGGCGCACACGAAAGGGCGAGGAGAAGTGCGCGGAGGAGGCAAAAAACCGTGGAGGCAAAAAGGTACCGGTCGGGCAAGACATGGTTCAATCCGTTCTCCAATTTGGAAAGGAGGCGGCGTCGCTCACGGACCGACAAAAGAGAAAATTTTTGCCGTAAAGATTAACAAAAAAATGAGACAAGCAGCGGTGTTTAGCGCTCTCTCAAAGAAGCTTAATGATGGAGAACTTAAAGTCGTGGAATCTATTGCAGTTGCCGAACCTAAAACAAAACTGGCCATAAATCTCATTCGTCCTTTTGGAGAAAGCGTTCTAATCATTCCTTCACTCGGGAATAAAAATATTTACAGAGCGTCGGCTAACATCCCGAAAATTAAAAGCTTAAGTCCCGCGTCGCTTAACGTCTATGACCTTTTATGCTATAAAAACGTGCTGCTTGAAAAAGAGGCGATTAATGCGATAGAAAATCACTACCATGCCGCATAAAGGACTCATAAAACACCCCCACGTTACCGAGAAGGCCACTCTTCTCAAAAACGAAAATAAATACGTTTTTGACGTTGTTCGAAACGCCAATAAGAGTGAAATTAAAAAGACGCTTGAAAAGACTCATAAGATAAATGTCGTTTCAGTGAGAACAGTGCGTATAGGTAAGACCAAAAAGGCGATTGTCGCTCTTAAAGCGGGACAAACCATTAATGAAAAAGTTTAATCCGACAACTCCATCAAGAAGGCATATGAGTAGTCCCGACTACGGCGTTTTGACGAACGTCAAACCTGACAGGAACCTTATGATGAAAATTAATACCAAGTCTGGGAGAAACAACCAAGGCCGCATTACCGTTCGCCATCAGGGCGGAGGCAATAAAAAAATATATCGGTTAGTTGACTTTGTCGCGCTTGATAAGATTAATATTCCCGCCAAAATTGAGACGTTGGAATATGATCCCTACAGAACGGCTTTTATAATGAAGCTTCTCTATAAAGATGGAGAAAGAAGATATGCTTTAGCTCCGAAAGAGGTAAAAGTAGGGGATAAGGTGCTTGTGGCCGAATCTGCGCCGCTTAATCCGGGAAATCGCATGAGGCTTAAAAACGTTCCCGTGGGCTATATCGTTCACAATGTGGAAATCAACCCCGGCAAAGGAGGTCAACTCGCTCGCTCTGCCGGTTCATACGTAGTAGTGCAGGGGCACGATGCTGGATTCACTCATCTCAAAATGACCTCGGGCGAAGTAAGAAAAGTTTTATGGGACGGATTTGCTTCTCTTGGCCAAGTCTCAAATCCCGATTGGCAGCTCGTAAATATCGGTAAGGCAGGCAGAGTTAGAGGTATGGGTATTAGGCCGACTGTTAGAGGCACAGCCATGAATCCTTGCGACCATCCATACGGTGGCGGTGAAGGCCGTCAGCCAAGGGGAACAAGAAAGCCGAAAACCGCTTGGGGTAAGATTACGGGGGGCCGAAAAACAAGGGATAAGAAAAAATGGTCTAACTCTCTTATAGTCAAAAGGAGAATTAAAAAGCACAGAAAATAAACACTATGTCGCGAAGCGCAAAAAAAGGACCTTACGTTGATAAAAAGCTTTTGAAAAAAGCGCTGGCTTCCGATAAAGTAACACCCATCAAAACTTGGTCTCGGTCTTCGGAAATCGCTCCGGAAATGGTCGGCTGCGCTTTTATGGTGCACACCGGGAAAAACTTCGTTGAGGTTAAAGTTACAGAGGAGATGGTGGGACACAGACTTGGCGAGTTCGCGCCCACAAAGAAGTTTGTTCGTCATGGCGGAAAACTTCAGAAAGAAGCCGAAAGAGGAGCTGCCGCCGCAACTACAGCCGCTGGAACGGCGACTAAATAACGCAAATGACGGAAATTACGGCAAAATTGAATAGACTAGACATCGCTCCGAGGAAAGTTCGAGCGGTCATCCGCGTTATTATGGGTCTTTCTGCGGGTGACGCGGAGGCGCAGCTCTTGTTTAGAAAAGAACGCGCCGCGCGTCCGATCTTAAAGCTCTTGCGCAGCGCTGTCGCCAATGCGAAAAATAAGAACATTTCCGTCGATAAGCTCTATGTTAAGTCTATTCGAGCCGATGAAGGACCGGTATTGAAGCGATGGCTCCCTCGTGCAAGAGGTATGGCAACACCTTTACTCAAAAAATTTTCTCACGTCACAATAGTGCTTGCTGAAAACGCCGATAAAAAAGGTCGGTTTGCGCTCGCGGAACCGAAACCTGTGAAGAAATCTAAAAAAGAGGGTAAACACGCCAAAGCTCCAAAAACCATTCGGGAGAAAAATGAGGTGAAGTCCGAGCAACAGGAGAAAAAAGAAAAGAAAGAAATCAAAAAAGAAAACGTTAAAGCGACAAAAACTGAAGGCTCGATTAAGAGAATGTTCAGAAGAAAAGCCGTATAAACAAAATGGGACACAAGATTAAACCAAATTCATTGCGACTAGGAATATTGAGGGGATGGAATTCTCGTTGGATCGGCAACGCCAAAAAAACCAGACGATTTCTTGAAGAGGACGTTCTCGTAAGAAACATCATTTCTAAAAAGTTATCGCAAGCAGGAATTGTCAGCATTAATATTGAACGCACAGCAAATGCTTACCGAATATTTATTAAAGCCGCTCGACCGGGTCTTATCATTGGCCGCGGCGGAAAAGGCATAGAAGATTTAAATAAAGAAGTCATAAGAGGAATTATTAAGTTAAGAAAAAAGAATAAAATTAACGAATCGGTTCCAAACATAAGTCTTAACGTCGCAGAATTACCAAGAGGAGAAATATCAGCTCAAGTTGTCGCTGAAAATATCGCCTCCGATTTGGAACGCCGTTATAAATTTAGGAGAACCATTAAAAAATATCTTGATGAAACGATGGCGACAAGAGGAGTAAAAGGTATAAAAATCAAAGTGGGCGGACGCTTGGATGGAGCGGAAATCGCAAGAACAGAATGGCTTACCGCCGGAAGTCTTCCTTTAACTACCCTTAGGGCAGATGTTGATTATGGGGAGACAACCGCCTTTACTACTTACGGAACTATTGGTATAAAAGTCTGGGTCTATAAAGGCGAGGTTTTTAAAGATAAAGACGCCACCATGGGAGCAATAAATAAGTAAAAACATGCTGATACCGAAGAAAGTAAAACATAGAAAATGGCAAAAGGGGCGCTCTCTTAAAAGAGTAGTTGAAACGCGCGGTTTGGAGCTTTCTTTTGGCTCTTACGGCCTGCAATCGCTCGGTTCGTCATGGATCACTTCTGCCCAGATTGAAGCGGCAAGAAAGGCACTTTCAAACTTCATTAAAAGGGAAGGCAAAATTTGGATCCGCATTTTCCCCGATAAGCCGATAACTCAAAAACCGCCGGAGGTCACCATGGGTGCCGGCAAAGGAGCTGTTGACCATTACGTCTGTCCGGTAAAACCAGGTCGGATTATTTTTGAGATGGATGGAGTAAGCGAAAGCATTGCAAGAGCCGCCTTTCGCATCGCCGGTCATAAGCTTCCCGTTAAAACCAAAGTAGTTGTTAAGTAACATGACTATAAATACCGATAAAAAAACAAGAAAACTCGAAGGCGTTGTGGTCTCTGATAAAATGGCGAAAACTGTTGTGGTCTCCGTTTTGCGCGTGCGAAAGGCGGAAAAGTATGGAAAGCAGTTTATTATCAATAAAAAGTTCAAAGCGCATGATGAAAAGAACGCTTACCACGTCGGGGACAGGGTTATCATAGAACAAACAAGGCCTCTCTCTAAAGAGAAGAATTGGAGAGTTACAGGAAAACTTTTATAAATCATGATTCAAGAAAGATCAGTTATTAAAATTGCCGATAATTCAGGAGCCAAAACAGTCCGCTGTTTTCGCATTCTTGGCGGTAGTCGTAAAAAATTTGCCCGATTGGGCGATACGATCATAGCTTCTGTCCAAGTAGCCGAACCGAGAAAAGCAATCAAGAAAAAAGACATCGTTAAAGCTGTTATCGTTCGCGCGCGAACAAACCTCAGGAGAAAGGGAGGTCTTTACGTTCGCTTTGACGACAACGCCGCCGTTATCATAAACGTAAAGAAGGAGCCGGTGGGAACTCGCATATTCGGGCCTATTCCTCGCGAACTTAAAGAAAAAGGTTTTGAAAAAATCGTTTCGCTCGCCGAAGACATTGTCTAAAATCATGAAGATAAGAAAAGGAGACAACGTAATGATTATGAAAGGCAAAGACCGCGGCAAAAACGGCAAGGTTGATTTGGTGTTCCCCGAAAGCGGCAGAGTTATTGTTCACGGTCTGAATCAAGTCAAAAAATCCATCCGGCCGAAAAAACAAGGAGAGAAAGGCCAAATCATCTCCGTTCCGCAACCCGTATCCGTAAATAACGTTATGATTATTTGTCCGTCGTGTCATAAGCCGTCAAGGATAGGCTTCTCCGTCACAGAAGACAAAAAACAAAGAGTTTGCAAGAAATGCAAGGGAAAATTCTAAAGCCAGCATGAAAAAAACAGAAAAAAAACTGAATAGCCTTTTCAAGATTGTCGTTTCCGTGGGAGTCGGGAAAATGCGCGGCATGAACGCTCAGTTTGAAGAAAAAATCCTTCCGGAAGTCATCTCCGAACTCTCAATGATCGTCGGCCAAAGACCGGCCGTAAGAAAAGCGAAAAAATCTGTCGCCGGATTTAAAGTCAGACAAAATGACGTCGTGGGCATCGTTGCCACGCTCCGCGGAAAAAGAAAAGAAAATTTCTTCGTTAAATTATCCGAAGCCGTTCTTCCGCGCGTCAGGGACTTTAGGGGAATATCGGAAAGTAAGGTTGATGGAGCGGGCAATTTAAGCATCGGCTTCAAAGATCAATTCGTCTTTCCGGAAGCAAACCCCGAGTCTTCAAGGGTGACTTTTGGTCTTGAAGTCACGCTTGTTACGGAGGGATTAAGCCGGAAAGAAGCCATTGATTTCTTCAAAGAAAAAGGAATACCATTAGTAACTGCTTAAATTTGCATCATGGCCAAAGAATCAGTAATAGCGAGAGCTAAGAAAAAACCCAAATTCAGCACGCGAACCGTAAATCGCTGTTTTAAATGCGGACGCAAACACGGCTATATCAGAGATTTCGGCCTTTGCCGTATTTGCTTTAGAGAACTTGCCTCAAAAGGAATGATCCCGGGCGTTAAAAAAGCCTCTTGGTAACACTTCCCATGTATATCAATATGCTCACCAGAATAAAAAATGCCGTCCTCTCCGAGAAAAGGAGGCTTAAGGTGCCTTTTGCCCGACTTGATTACGAAATAGCGGAAGCGCTCGTTAAAGAAGGATATTTGGAGTCTGCCGAAAAAAAAGGAAGAAGCGTTAAAAAGATTATTGACATCGCCATTAAATATGCTGATGAAAAGCCGAAAATTAGGGACATCCGGATAGTGAGTCATCCTTCCAAGAGAGTCTATGTCGGATACAAATCATTGCGTCCGTCAAAGCAAGGTTATGGTGATTATTTTGTGACGACCCCCGAAGGAGTAATGACGGGGACCGAAGCTAGAAAATCTAAAATTGGCGGAGAAGTCTTGCTTGAAATTTGGTAGTAATTATTCATGTCTAAAATCGGAAAGCAAATCATAAATATTCCCGAAAGCGTGCAAACAAACATCAATGCAGCGGTAATTAAATTCTCCGGAAAGAACGGAGTTCTTGAGGTGCCAATTCTTCCAGGCGTTCTCCCAAAATTAGAAGGAGATATTCTCTCTTTTGAAGTTTTAACTTCCGACAAGCAAGCTCGTTCTAATTGGGGAACTATGCGGGCGCTTGCTGCAAACGCCTTGCAAGGCGCGATGGAGGATTTTGTAAAAGAATTAAAAATTGAAGGAGTAGGTTATAGAGCAAACATCGAGGACAACGCCGTCGTTTTAAATGTTGGCTTCTCTCATCCGGTAAAGTTTAATCTTCCCGAAGGAATCAAAGCTGCGACTGAAAAGAATATCTTGAAAATTTCGGGGGCCGACAAGCGTCTTGTAGGTGAAATCGCCGCTAAAATTCGAGCCGTTAAAAAGCCGGAACCGTATAAAGGAACAGGCATTATGTATGTAAACGAGGTCATTAGACGAAAGGCCGGAAAGAAAGTTGCCGGAAGCGAAGAAGGGAAGTAATATGCGAATTGTTATTTTCCATGAATAGAGTCAAAAAAGATAATTTAAAAGCTAAAAAAAGAGCGCTTAGAACGAGAGCAAAACTTTCCGGCACAACCGAAAAACCGAGATTAACGGTTTTTAGGAGCAATCGCTACACTTACGCCCAGGCGGTTGACGATGTTTCTCATAAAACTTTGGTTTCCGCGTCCACGCGCGAATTGAAAGAAGGTAAAACGAAATCGGAAAAAGCGGCTGCTCTCGGCGCTTTAGTAGCTAAAAAAGCGAAAGATATGGGAATCGGAACGATGATTTTTGACAAGGGAGCGTATAAATATCACGGCAGAATCAAACAAGTCGCCGAAGCCCTAAGATCCGCCGGAATAAAAGTATAACCATGGCCGAAGAAATAAAAAAAACCAATACTGCAGAAAACGCTCCAACGAGAAAAAGGCGTTTTGGCGGAGATGGAAAAGAGCGAAGAGGCGCCGGCACTCGTCGCAGCTCCCGAAGAGAATCGGAAGGAGACGGCTTCGGAGAAACAGTTCTTGATTTAAGACGCGTTACTCGCGTGGTTGCAGGAGGTAAAAGGTTCAGATTCAGAGCGACAGTTGTCGTGGGAGACGGCAAAGGAACAGTTGGCGTGGGAGTTGCGAAAGGCGCGGACGTCCAACAGGCGATACAAAAAGCCAAATCTGCCGCAAAACGCGCGCTTATCACTTTCAGGCTTATAAATGGCACTATCGCTCACGAAGTCAAAGCGAAATTCTCCGCCGCCGAAGTTTTACTTCGTCCGGCAAAAGAAGGGCACGGACTTATGGCTGGCGGCGCGGTAAGAGCTATTATGTCGCTTTCAGGCGTTAAAGACGTTACCGCCAAATGCTTGGGCGGAACAAAAAATAAATTGATGAACGCTTTGGCGACTGTTGAAGCTTTAAAGAAATTGAAAACTTCCAAATAATGCAATTACACGAATTACAAGGAGCGCGTTATAATAAGGACAAGAAACGCATTGCTCGCGGAGGAAAACGCGGCAAGACAGCCGGAAGGGGACAAAAAGGCCAGAAATCCCGCTCGGGAAGACATATTCGTCCAGCCGTAAGGGATTTTGTCCAAAGAACTCCGAAGCTTAGGGGAAAACATGGCTAAATTTTTAGAGATTTTTAGACATCCGGACATCAGGAAGAAAGTTCTCATAATTATGGGACTCCTGGTTTTTTTCAGGGTTCTCGCGGCAATTCCTTTGCCGGGAGTTGATTTGGAAGCCCTTAAGGGGCTTCTTGCCGCTAATAATTTCTTCGGGATTTTAAACATCTTTTCGGGAGGCGCTATAGGCACACTATCCATTGCTCTTTTAGGCGTTGGTCCCTACATTACGGCCACCATTATCCTGCAAGTCTTAACTATGGTGTTCCCGCGTCTCAAAGAGATTTACTACGAAGAAGGCGCCGCCGGCAGGGCAAAATTCAACCGATTAAGCCGGTTTATAACTGTCCCGCTTGCCGTATTGCAAACCTACGCTTTGCTTACCTTTCTCGTCGCTCAACGAGTCTTTCCAGCTTTCAGCCTCCTTGACCTTTCTTTTTGGATTAATGCCCTAACCGCTACGGCGGCCTCAATGATACTTTTATTTGTCGGCGAAATTATTGACGAGCAAAAGCTTGGAAATGGCGTTTCTCTCATAATTTTTGCGGGTATTGTTGCCGGACTTCCTATGACGCTCGGAAATATTTATGCCCAGTTTACGGAAGGACTGATGAGATGGGACACGCTCATTGTTATTGCGGCTCTCGCGCTCATTGTCATCGCGGGAGTTGTTTTTGTGAACCAAGGAGAACACAAAATAGCCGTATCTTATCCAAAACGCATAAGAGGCAACAGGGTTTACGGAGGCGGCGAAAGTTATCTCCCGATAAGAGTCAATCAAGCGGGAGTGATTCCCATAATCTTCGCGATGGCAATGCTCTCTTTTCCGCAGATGATCGGACAGCTTATTGTAAATTTTATTCCCAAAGCCGCGGGCGTAAACGAGGCTATTATCCGGCTTATGAATAATCATGTCGCTTACGGCATAATCTATTTTTTACTTGTATTTTTATTCACATATTTTTACACGGCCGTGGTATTCAACCCGCAGGAAATTTCCAAGAATCTTCAGCAATCTGGCGGATTTATTCCAGGAATTCGGCCCGGAGAACCGACCTCCAAACGCCTCTCTTCAATCGTTAAAAAAATCACTCTATTCGGAGCTCTCTTTCTCGGAATTATTGCCGTTCTTCCGATTGTCACCCAATCTTTCGTGGGCCAGAATTTCGTAATAGGCGGCACCGCTCTTTTGATTGTCGTTTCAGTCGCGCTGGATTCATGGAATCAAATTGATTCCCAACTCAAAATGCGCGAATACGAGGTCACCGAATAAAGTAAAAAGTTCGTTATTCCGAAGGCGTGCGTTGAATTTTCTCGCCGGAGGGAAATAGTCGTTTCCAGAGATAATAAATTTTCTAAAACAAAAAAATACGAATCGGTTCTCTGCTATACTTAATTCATGCGAAAGTGCGTTATTCTTTTTTATGGCCCTCCCGGAGCGGGCAAGGGGACGCAAGCGGAACGCGTTGCTTCTAGATATGGGTTTGCCCATTTTGATTTGGGTAGGCACATTGAAAAATTAGTCAATAATCAGGCGCTCCTTAAAAAAAGCGCGAATCTTAGAAAACAAAGGGAACTTTTTATGTCCGGAAAGCTTACTGACTCTGCTTGGGCCGGCGCCAAAGTGAAAAGGCAAATAAAAAATTTTTATGCCAAAGGAAAAAGCCTTGTAATGAGCGGCAGTCCGCGAACTATGGAAGAAGCCTTTGAACTAAAAGGCGGCGGCATAGCGGATACGCTTATTAAAAATTATGGCTTAGAAAATATTTTAGCCGTCTTCTTAGACATTCCTCTTTCGGAGTCTGTTAAAAGAAATTCCAAGCGCGGCCGACAGGGACTTGACGAGCCGTTTATCATAAGAGTAAGGTTCCGCGTGTACCAAAAAGAAACTCTTCCGGTTATTCGGGAACTGAAAAAAAGGGGAGTAAAAGTAGTGGGGATTAATGGCGCCTCTTCGCGCGGAACGGTAGAACGCGTCGTTCTAAAAGAAGTAAAAAATTTTTTTGAATGTCCAAAATCAAATCCGAAAAAGACATCGCGCTCCTTGAAACATCGGGGCGTATCTTAAAAACCGTCTTAGACGAGGTCTCCGCTGCAGCCATTCCCGGTGTTAAATTGAACTTTCTCGATAGAATGGCTTTTGATTTGATTTCTTCATACGACGCCAAACCCTCTTTCTTGGGTTACCGCCCCGAAGGCGCAAAACACGCCTATCCCTCCTCCATCTGCGCATCACTTGGGAGCGTTGTCGTGCACGGCATACCAAACGATAGAGAACTTGAAGAGGAAGATGTGCTTAAACTGGACATAGGCGTTAATTATAAAGGTTATTTCACCGATTCGGCACGGACAATCGTTATGGGAGGGGCAACGGCAGCAGCGAAGAAACTTGCAAAAGCGACAGAAGAAGCCTTATATGCCGGAATTGAAGAGGTCCGTCCGGGAAATAGACTGGGAGACATCGGCGCCGCGATTTCCGAAGTCGCCGAAAAATATAAAGTTAATGTAATAAAAGGTCTCGCTGGCCACGGTGTCGGATTTGCTCCTCATGAAGACCCGTTAGTTTTTAATTTCGGCCGTAAGGGGACGGGCGTGCTTATTGAAGAGAGAATAGTTCTTGCTCTTGAACCCATGTTCTCACTGGGAAATCCCGAAATCTTTGAACTTCCTGATGGCAGTTTGAAAACCGTGGACGGGTCAATTACTGCCCAATTTGAGCATACTGTTGCGGCCTTAAAATCAGGCCCTAAAATTTTAACGTCTTAATTTCCTTCCCTGAAAGAACGTAAAGCGCGTTATCGGCGTATTTTGCCTCTGAAACGCCTTCGCATATTACTTGCGGATTGATATTCTCGCGCTCCGCATAAAGGAAATGAAGATTATCTTCGGAATGGATAAATACGTATCCGGAATTCTTATGCCAAAAAATGTCTTTGATGTCGCCTAAATCTTCAAGATTAAACCTTAAAGACTTTTTATTATCCACGTCGTATATCTCAAGAATTCTGTTATTCCAAAGAATCGCTATCTTTCTTCCGCTCGGGGAAACAGTAATCAATTTACTCTCTTTGACGCTTATTATAGGCGTCGAGCTTTTTAAGATCACATTATATCCGACAAGTGAATTGTCTTTTACAAAATAAACGGAAGAATTTTCCTGATATATTCGGTCTGCCGTTTCGTTTCCCCTCGTGATGGTCAAGGTCTTTATGTCCACCATGTAAAATGCCGCCGAAGTGCTTATGAGCAGTTTGTCACCGTCATAAGGATGTGGAGCCATCGCTTGTATCGGCACCTCGCCCGGAAGTTTTAACACTCCGGATTTTAGGCTCCAAAAGATTCCATTGATGTTTGTGGAAACTCGCGTGTTTGAGAGAGACACGAGAAAATACGTTTTGGTCTTTTCTGAAGAAATTGAAGTTACAACAGATTTCCCATCGGCTGTGAAAAACTCAAAATTCTCTCCCGCGATGATTTGATTTTTATATCGCAATTTTCCGGCAGAATCTCTTATTATCGCCTCATCTCCCTTTATGAAAAAATCTGAAACATCGCCCGTAAAATAAGAGCTGAAAGTTTCGGGAACGAGCACTAACTTATCAAATGAAGCCGCCTGGAGGGGAATTATTTCGGCAGACGCCGAAAAGGGACGATATCCCTCTTTGCTCACCCGAAGTTCATATTTACCGGATGCAAGCCCTGAAATCAGTGTCCCATTATTCAATATCCCGGCGTTGTTTGGGACAGCTTTCCCGTTAATTTGTATTTTTACATCAACAGGTATGCTTCGGACGTAAAGACCGCCGCTTTTGGTGAAGTTAAAAGTATCAAAACGGAATTTATATCCGCAAGAAAGAAGAGCAAGGGGGACTCCCACGGCAAAAAAAACGGCTAAAAACGTTAAAAAAATGGCCTTTCTGGCGCGATTAGACATGTCGGAAACAATGCTAATATAATCATACCATGCTTGTTAGGCAAATAGGGATTGATTTAGGAACCACGAACACGGTTGTATATACCCCTGGCAAAGGGTTTGTCATAAACGAACCGACAATTGTTGCTTTAAGCCTTCCGGAAAATAAAGTTTTGGCCGTCGGCCATGAAGCAAAAGAAATGATTGGCCGCACGCCAGGCGATATTTCCGCGTACCGTCCTTTAAAAGACGGCGTTATTGCCGATTATTACATCACCAAGGCAATGCTTACGTATTTCATTAAAAAAGCCTCCGGCGGTTTTAATTTCTGGAGACCTGATGTCGTTATCTCTGTTCCTGCAGGTATAACGCCGACTGAAAAAAGAGCGGTTATAAATGCCGCCTCCGAAGCAGGCGCCAAAAACGCCTACGTAGTGAGAGAACCGTTGCTTGCCGCTTTGGGAGCGGGCATACCGATTAATTCCTCGTCCGGAAACATGGTTGTAAATATCGGCGGTGGAACGAGTGAAGTTGCCGTAATTTCTTTGGGAAGCATTGTTTGTTCGTCTTCTCTTAGGGTAGCCGGCAACAAATTTGATACGGCCATAATGGAATACGTCAAAAAGAAAAATTCGCTCGTTATTGGCGAGCAAACTGCCGAAGCGGCAAAAATTGCTGCCGGTTCAGCGCTGCCTCTAAAAAGTAAACTTGAGTTTGAAATCCGCGGAAGAGATCTTGTAAGCGGTCTGCCGAAGGATATAGTGATTAGTTCAAACGAAATAGCCGAGGCTTTGAATCCGCTTCTGCTTGATGTTGCCGCGTCCATTCAAAAAGTCTTTAACGAAACTCCGCCAGAACTCGTTGCCGACATCATGGAAAAAGGACTTATTGTTTCGGGCGGGGGAGCAAACTTAAGAAACATTGACGAATTTTTCAAAAGAATATTAGGAGTGGAATCCTACATTGCGGAAGACTCACTTCTGTGCGTCGCTAAAGGCTCCGGCACAATCCTCAATCATCTTGATACTTACAAGAAAACGCTTCTTAATAAAAGTAACTAATGCTTATAGGCAGGGAATCGGAAAGAGAAATAATTGAACGGTTGAAGAAGAAAAATCTTTTAGCCGGAAGCTTCTTGTTTTTTGGAGAACCGCAAATCGGTAAGTTCGCGTTTGCGGACGAACTTACCCGTGAGTTTGAGGAAAACCCCGCTGTTCCGGAAGAGAGATTAATAATCCGCACAAGCGATAAAATTGGCATTAACGAAATAAGAGATGCTAAAAATTTCCTTCGAAAAAGGCCGATTATGTCCAAGTTCCGGGTAATCATCATCGCCGATGCGGATAAAATGACACCCGAGGCTCAAAACGCCGCTCTCAAAGTCGTTGAAGAACCGCCTTCCCATGCGCTTATTATTTTTGTGGCATCTGGCGCGGAAAATCTTTTGCCGACGCTTGTATCCCGCTTAAGAAAATTGTATTTCCCGAGGGTTAAAGAAAGTAAAATCGCTTCCTGGCTTACGGAACAAGGCGTGAGCGAAGAAAAAGCGGCAATAATCGCCAGAACCTCTTTTGGCCGACCCGGACTTGCTTTGGAAATACTTGAAGATCAAATGAAAAAAAGTTCTAAAGAAATGGAAATCCCGCAAAAATTCGCCTCCGCGGAAGATTTTGAAAAATACATGAGGACGCGCCTTGCCAGACTGTATTTTGGAAAAGAGAAAAATTATGCCATCCTTAAAGAGGCACTGTATAGAACGGCAGCATCCTTGAGGTTTAATACGAACAAAAAATTGCAATTATTGGGAATATCATGGACCCGCTAAAAGAACTATCGTCAAAGATGGATGAGATCGTTTCTTTTGTGAAAGACGAGTTCTCTAAGATTCGTTCAAACAGACCTACTACGCGATTAGTGGAGCACATAAAAGTGTCCTATATGGGAAGTGACACGCAGATTAATTATATCGCTACTCTCGGCATTCAACCGCCCCGAGACATTGTTATTTCTCCGTGGGATAAAGGCGCTATACCGGCTATTACGAAGGCGATTGAAGGAGAGAGGCTCGGATTTGGCATTTCGGCAGACAGCTCAAATGTTCGCCTCACGATGCCGGAACTTACGATTGAGAGAAAGCAAGAGCTTATAAAACTCATAAAGTCCATTGCCGAAGAAAACAGAATTAAAATGCGCGGAGTGAGGGACAAAGCCGTAAAAGAAATAAACGCCCTCCCCGAAGACCAAAAATTTAAAGGCAAAGATAATCTTCAAAAACTCGTTGATGAATTTAATGGGCGGATAGATAAATTAATGGAAGACAAAACCGCCGAGCTTGAAGCTTGAAATATGGAATTTATTTTTACGGCGCTTCTTATAATTGTCTTTTTTGCCATTTTGATTCTCGGTCATGAAATGGGGCATTTTATGGCCTCCAAACTTCTTAAGCTTAAGGTGGAAGAATTCGGTTTCGGTTTACCGCCGAAACTCATTAGTCGAAAATGGCGCGGCACAGAGTATTCGTTAAATGCCATTCCCTTCGGTGGTTTTGTAAAAGTCCCTGCTGTCGATTACTCGGCGGAAGATAATTCAAATGTCCCCGCATGGAAGAAAGCGATTGTTTTTTCTTCGGGAGTTTTAATGAACTTTATAATCGGCTGGTTTGCGTTTTCTATCATATTCATGCTCGGGACTCCGCAAGGCGTTTACGTCAGCGCTGTTATGGAGAACTCTCCTGCCGCAAGTGCCGGCTTTCAAACGGGAGACAAACTGGGCGGCTTTGATTCCATTGCTCCTCTTGCCACGCTTATAGACTCAAATATCGGAAACGCGCTTATCCTAGAAGTGGAACGAAAGAATGAAGTTTTAGATATTCAGGTTATTCCCGAAAGCGATGACGACGGCGGTCGTATTGGCGTTGAGCTTGTCGAAAGCGGCGCCCCGCGAGAAGGATTTTTCAAAAGTTTTTTATCGGGGCTCCGTGCCGCTTGGTCTTTTTCCGGACGCATCATAATAGTGTTTTTCTCCATGTTTAAGCACGGCGACTTTACCGCGAGCACCGGTCCTGTAGGCATCTTCTCTGCCGTGCAAGTTGCGAAAAATATGGGTCTTCCGTATTTTCTTCAACTTTTAGGAGTAGTCTCCTTAAACCTTATGGTCGTTAATTTCTTTCCTCTGCCTGCCCTTGACGGAGGACATATTCTGTTTCTTTTGGTTGAAAAAATAAGAAAAAAGCCACTAAGCCGAAAAGTAATTTCAAAAGTAAATGCTGTAAGTTACGCTCTTTTGTTGCTCCTAATGTTTATTGTTACAATAAGGGATATAATCAGGCTATTCTGATTTATCCTTATGAAACAAAGTGAATTATTCGTCAAGACTTCACGTGAGATTCCGAAAGATGAAGAATCGTTAAACGCCAAACTTCTTATTCGGGCGGGTTTTGTGCATAAGGTTATGGCGGGAGTCTACGCCTTTTTGCCGCTCGGATTCCGCGTCATCAAGAAAATTGAATCTCTTCTCCGCGCTGAAATGGAATCCGTTGGTGGGCAAGAAGTCTTATTGAGTGCGTTGCAACCTAAAAGTAATTGGGAAATTACCGGCCGCTTTGAAAACTTTGACGTTCTTTTCCGTTTCGTGAGTCATTATTCCAAAAACGATTATATTTTGGGTCCGACTCACGAAGAAGAACTGGTTCCCATCTTGAAACAGCATATCTTTTCCTATCGCGATCTGCCTGTTTGCGTTTTTCAGTTCCAAAACAAATTTCGGGACGAGAAAAGAGCGAAATCGGGTCTCCTCCGGGGCAGGGAATTTCTAATGAAGGACTTCTATTCCTTTCATGCCGACGAAGCCGATATGGACAAGTTTTATGAAAAAATGGCCGAATCTTACAAGCGCGTTTTTGGGGTTCTGGGAATTGGAGACAAGACGTATTACACTCTTGCTTCCGGCGGCACTTTTTCAAAATATTCCCATGAGTTTCAAATGGTCACTCCCGCGGGGGAGGATGTCATTCACGTCTGCGAAAAGTGCGGCATCGCCGTGAATGACGAGATTTTGAAAGATGTTGAAAACGCTTGTCCGGAATGCCGTTCAAAAAATTTGCGTGAAGAAAAAGCGATAGAAGTGGGCAACATCTTTAAATTGAAAGACAAGTATTCCGTTCCGTTCGGATTAAAATTTAAAGACACAGAGGGAGCCGAAAGGAATGTTTTGATGGGTTGTTACGGCATCGGTATAAGCCGTCTGTTGGGCGCGATTGTTGAAACGTCGCATGACGACTCGGGTATTATTTGGCCCGAAACGGTAGCGCCTTTCAAATACCACTTGCTGGAACAAAACCCGGGCGAAGCCACTGAACTTTATGAGCGAATGGTTAAAGACGGACATGAAGTCCTTTATGACGACCGCGGCGTAAGTTTAGGCGAAAAATTCGCTGACGCGGATTTAATGGGAATCCCCTTAAGACTGCTTGTAAGCTCCCGCACCGGAGATAAGATAGAAATCAAAAAGAGAAACGAAAAAGAGACTAAACTGATAAGTTATGAACATATTCCAAAATTTTAGCCGAAGCATAGGAGTTGATCTAGGGACCACAAACACACTTGTATACTTAAAAGGGAAGGGAATAATGGTAAACGAGCCGACCATTATTGCCGTAAACAGTAAAACCGACCAAATAATAGCGATTGGCGCTGACGCTAAGAGAATGCTTAATCGCACTCCGCAGCACATTAATATCGTAAAACCCGTTGTCGGAGGAGTTATTTCCGATTTTGAAATGGCGGAGGAAATAATGAAGTTTCATCTGAAGAACCTGGATGAAGGGATTTTTAACCGTTGCGGACTGGCCGTTTTAGGCATCCCCGCAAACCTTACTGAAGTTGAAAGGAAATCGGCTGAAGATGTTGTAATTTCAGCGGGCGCCTCGAGAGTTTATCTCGTTGAAGAACCCATTGCGGCGGCATTGGGCGCTCGACTTCCCATAGAAGACCCATCCGCCAGTATGATTATAGACATTGGCGGAGGAACTACGGAACTTGCCATAATTTCCGTCGGTGGCACGGTAGTCTCCGATAGCCTTAAAATTGCCGGTGAAAAATTCAACGAAGATATAGTCAAATTCCTTAAAGAAGAATTCCAACTGGCGATAGGGGAGCCAACTGCCGAAGAAATCAAAATTAAAATTGGTTCTGCCATTCCCATCGAAGAAAAGCTTGAAATAACGGCTCGCGGTCGAGATCTCACTACTGGCTTGCCGAAAGAAACGCTCGTAAAAAACTCGCATGTCAGACTTGCCATTGCAAAATCTCTGCGCGCCATAACGGATGCGGCTAGAGATCTCATTGAAAACGCTCCTCCGGAACTTGTTGGCGACATTCTTGATAGAGGAATTAATATTTGCGGCGGAGGAAGTCTTTTAAGGGGGCTCGATAAATACGTTGAAAAAGAAACGACCGTTAAAACCAATCTAATAGAAGACCCGCAAACATGTGTTATCAGAGGCTTGGGCATTACCGTGGAAAATTTTCCGCGATACGAGAAACTTTTAAGCAATCAATCTAAACCAAAAGAAATAAGTTTATAAGATTATGAAAAAATGGTTATTAGCGCTAATAAGCATTGTGGGCGCTTACGCCGTTTTTTCGGGTGAATTCTTGATTGAAGGAAAAGGACTCTTGTTCGCTTTTATTCGCGAAGGCCTTTCAAGCAATAACGAAACAAATTATCTTCGGGAGAAAAATCAGGAACTTGAGATAGAAGTCTTGAATTTAAAAAACGGGAATCCGTCTCTTAGCGGCGTCGCTGGAGTGCCCGCTAAAGTTTTTTCGGCTTATCCGTTTGCCGATCGTTCTGAACTGACCATAAGCGCGGGGAGCGCGATGGGAGTTGAGATTGGGAACGCCGTTATTTACGGAAACGTCCTTGTGGGAAAAATCAAGGAGATAAGTAAGAGAACAAGCGTTGTCCAAACTGTCTTTGATCCGAAATTTGAGATTCCTGTGCGTATAGGAGAAGCCGAAACAGATGCTCTTTATGTTGGTAGCATGAATCCTAAACTTAATATGATTGATACGAACAAATCTCCAAAATGCGGAGAACTCGTTATCTGTGCCGCTAAGGACTTGCCTTATGGACTTGGTGTCGGTCGCACGTTAGAAATTTCCGACGGCTTGTTCAAGGAAGCGTCCCTCGAACCTCTTCTTGAAATAAAAGAATTGAGAAATGTCTTTGTCGTTACTAATTAACACGGGGAATATCGCCCTTTTGGCTACATTGCTTGCGACATCTCTTCTGAAAAACCCGTTTCTTAAAGGCGCCATAATTCTTGTCGTATCTCTCCTTATCAAATTTCACGCGGGGTTTGACATTGATAATGTCGTTTTCTTCGCCGTTCTCATTATAGGCGCCGTACTTACGGAAAAACTTCCCTTTGCTAAAAGTCTCAACATTTTATTGTCGGTTGTCACATCACTTGGTCTTTTCAACGCATATCTATGGCTTTCATGAAAAAGAAATTCGGAAGAATCGTATTGTTTGACGAAATATCTGTTGACAACATGACGGAAAACATGGCTCATCGAGAGCGTCCTTTAAAGAGAGTTGTTTTTTTTACTTTTTCCGTCGTATTTCTCATCACGGGCGCTGTCGCTCTCTTTGGGGTAGTTTATTTAGGCGGGATAAAAAACGATTTCTACAGAGCGAGAGCTGACTCGAACGTCAATAAGGTTACTATCACCGCCGCCGAGAGGGGTTACGTTACCGACCGATATGGAGAAAAAATGGTTAATAATATCCCGAGTTTAAATTTAAGAGTTCGCCCTTCGGAGCTCATAAAATATGGAGAAGAAGATGCGGTTGACTCACTCTTAAGCAAACTTGGAATTACGGAAGACGAATTAAACGAAATTCTTTCCAAGAGCAACTTGGAAAAAAATAACGAGGTTGTCGTCAAAAAAGAAATTTCCGCTTTGGATGCCATAGTCGTTGAAACATCCGGCCTTAAATCCCTCTATGTCGCGAAAGATACCAAGCGTGTGTTCTCGGACGAATTTTCTCACGTCGTAGGTTATGTCGGTCTGCCAAATACGGATGAGATGGAAGAAAAAGACTTGTCATCAGTGGATGTTGTTGGAAAAACCAATCTTGAAGCGATTTACGATAGCACTCTTCGCGGCATAAACGGCAAGACAATTGAATACCGAAACGTAAAAGGAGAATTGCTTGGTGCTCAAACTTTTAGCGATCCGGTACCTGGCGCTGATTTAAAGACGACAATTGACGCCGGCCTCCAAAATTTTTTTTATCGGCGCTTAAATGAATCGCTTATAGGCGCCGGGCCCGGGGGGGTGGGGATAGCAATTAATCCTCTAAACGGCGAAATATTAAGTCTTGTAAGCCTCCCCGGGTTTTCATCTGCAAACATTTCCGACAAATTGAATGACCCGGCAAAACCGTTGTTTAACAGGGCGATTACCGGTCTTTACAGCCCTGGCTCAACCATCAAATTAATTGTCGCGGCTGCCGCCTTAAAAGAAAAAATTATCGGCTCTCGAGAAATGGTTCTTTCCACGGGACATCTGGATATTCCGAACAAATACGATCCGGATCACCCAACAAAATTTGTCGATTGGAAAGCCCATGGGTGGGTAGATATTTATTCCGCTCTCGCACGGTCGTCAAACATATTCTTTTACGCCGTCGGAGGAGGATTGCCTTATAATCAAGATTTATTTATGGGTGAGTCCGACATCTCAACGGGACTCGGAGTATCAAGGCTTAAAGAATATTATTCGCTCTTTAAACTTGATAAAAAAACTGGAATTACTCTAAGTGCCGAATCGGTTGGATATCTTCCTTCAGCCGAAGATAAGCGTAGAAAAACCGGCTCGGAGTGGACATTAGGAGACACTTATAATATTTCAATCGGACAAGGCGACCTGCTCGTTACCCCCATTGCTCTTATCAACGCGGTTGCCGCGGTTGTTAATGGCGGCACGCTTTATAAGCCGAATCTTATTTTAGGAAACGTTCCGGAGCGTCTTACAGATCTGACTTACCTGAAAGACGAACTCGCCAAAGTCATGGAGGGGATGAAAGACGCTGTTAGCAAGTCATATGGCACGGCAGTAACCCTCAACACCCTTTCTTTTGAAACCTGCGGCAAAACAGGTAGCGCCCAAGTCTCAAATAAAACGAAAACTAACGCTTTCTTTGTCGGCTGTGGTCCTTTACCTCTTGAATCGGACAAATATGCTCCAATTTGCATACTAGTCCTTGTTGAAAACGCCAAGGAAGGGAGTTTAAATGCCGTTCCGGTGGCCTACGACGTTTTCAAATGGTATTATGAGAACAGAGTAAATGTCTCTCGCTGAAAATTCCGAATTTAGGCAGGATGTCGTTTCCGGGGACTGGGTTCTTATCGCGCCCGGTCGGAGAAAAAAACCCGACGAATTCATAAATAAGGCAAAGAGAAAAAAAATCCCCAAAAGAAAATGTCCTTTTGAGGACCCGCAAGCTAGCGGAAATGCGGAACCGGTTATCATCCATCCCGAAGGTAGCTTTGATAAGTGGCGCATTCAAGTTATACCTAATTTGTATCCGGCTGTTTCTTCAAGTCCGAATACTGTTCCAGCCATTATAAAAGACGGGCCGTACTTTTATTTGCCGGGCGTGGGTTATCACGACATCGTCATAACTCGCGGGCACGATGATAATTTCCCGCGTCTTTCGCCGGAAGAAGCCCTGGAAGTTCTCCTGGTAATGCAGGAAAGATATAAAGAAGTTTCAAAAGACGAGCGCATTGCTTACGTTTCCGTTTTTCATAATTGGGGACTTTTAGCCGGTGCTTCAATTTACCACCCTCACTATCAAATAATATCTATTCCGGTCATCCCGCCGGACGTAAGTCATTCCTTGCGCGGTTCGGAACGTTACTTTAATGAGAACGGCTCTTGCGTTCATTGCGCCGTCATTGAAAAAGAAATAAAGGAAAAAAAAAGAATCATCTTTGAAAATGATAACGCGATTGTTTTTCTACCCTTCGTTTCTCGAGAGCCTTTTGAAATAAGAGTTTTTCCCAAAGTTCATTCGTCGTTTTTTGAAGATTACTCAAAAGAATACTTAAAAGATGTTACTGAAGCTCTTCAAAAAGCCCTTATAATGCTTGAGGAGAAGTTACGCAAGCCCGATTATAATTTTTTTATTCACACTGCTCCGGTTAAGAATAAAATTAATCATTCTTATTATCATTGGCACATCGAAATTCAGCCGAAAATCAGCATTTCAGCGGGGTTTGAATTGGGAACGGGTATAGAGATAACGGTTGTTGATCCCGATGCCGCCGCCGCTTTTCTTAGAGAATAAGAAAAGAGATGATGATTCTTTGATAAAACGGGCGGGAAATTCTCTTCCGTCGTATAATTACCCTCATGGCATTAAATCAAAAACTTGTCGTAATGAATTGGAAGTGCAATCCGAAAACCCTTCGCGAAGCAAACGCTCTTGCTACGGCATCCGATGTCAAAGATGTCGTTATTTGCCCGCCGGCAGCGTTTCTCAAGCCAATCGCGGAGAAATTAAAAAACGCCTTTCTCGGAGCGCAAAACGGATTCTGGCAAGAAGGCCCATATACGGGCGAATCTTCTTTCGGTCAGCTTAAAAGCATCGGCGTTAAATACGCGATAATCGGTCATTCGGAAAGACGCTGGCGTTTTGGTGAAACTTCCAAATCGGTTTCCCAAAAAACTTTAGCCTCTCTCCGCGCGGGTATCACCCCGATTGTTTGCGTTGGCGAAAAAGAAAGAAAAAACATTTCATCAGCCGTTAAAACTGTTATCTCGCAATTAACCGACTCGCTTATGAACGTTCCCAAAGAAAAAGCGGGGAAAATTATTCTTGCTTATGAACCGGTCTGGGCGATAAGCAGCACCGGCGGCGGACGAAACGCTACGCTTCACGAAATGGAGCCTCTTATGGCGGCAGTGGGAGAACGATTTGAAAAGCTCTTCAATAAAAAAGCGAGAGTTCTTTATGGAGGATCGGTTAATCCGGAGAATGCCCATATATACGCGGAGGCTCCGAACGTCTATGGCGTGCTTGTGGGAAACGCGAGCATAGACAAGCGCAAAGCTTCGGCGGTAATTAAAAAATTCATTTAAAAACAATGAACATAAAGAAACTTTTGGTTCAATTCGGAAAATTCGCCGTGGTAGGTCTTCTAAACACGGCGATTGACTTTGGCGTTTTGAATCTTCTCATTTTTGTGACGGGCGTCAGAGAAGGAATAACGATTTTTTTCTTGAATGGCATTTCCTTTGCGATTGCAACTGCGAATAGTTATTTGTGGAATAAGTATTGGACGTTTAGAGACAGGGAATCCGTTCGCGTTTTTCAAATCGGCCAGTTCTTGGTAATCAGCGCCATTGGAGCAGTCTTAAATTCGGGAATAGTCTATCTTATTTCAACCTTCGTAAGCCCGCTCTTTAATCTCTCCCCAGCCGTATGGGTAAATATGGCAAAAATTCTGGCGACAGGCGTTTCTTTCATTTGGAATTTTGCTGGCTATAAATTCGTCGTTTTCAAAAAGTAAAATAACCCAATATTTATAAGCAATCATTGACAAATTCGCTCTTTTATGCTAGAAATAAAACTGCGCAATTTAAATTAGAATAAGAGGAGGATCTGAAAAAATGAGTGCGAATAGCCAGGACCCCCGCAGAAAAAGAAAAAATGGGGTTGCAATGATCGTCATGTTTGCGATCATCGTGCTTCTCGTAGCAGGCATAGCCTGTCTTCTATTATGGGTCAAATTCTCGCAGCCCGAGGAACCCAAAGAACAAGCTACCGCGGAGAATGTGATGTATTCAGAATGGCCGACTGGACCGCGGGTATCCATTATCAGCTGCGAACTTGCCGAAGATAACAACCTAGATATTTATCTCGGCCTTGCTGATATACCGGCAGGAGTTTTCCCTCAAGATTTCTGGCTCGAAGTAGATGGAGTCAAAACTGAAGAAATAGAATGGTGTGGCAGCTGGGATTTGCCGAATGGCACTTATGTTATAGCACCGCAGAGCGGGGTAATAATTGTGGCCTTCGTCCGTTTGGATAATGGCCAAGTTCTTGAAAGCCGTACCGTCAAAAGCCCGTAACAACAAGTACCCACGCAAGTGGGTACTTTTTCATTCCTCAAAGTATTTATAATATGATACGACAGTCAAACCCTTATTAAGAGCGGTTTGACAAAATTATTAAATTGTGATAGCATGCCCCCTATGACTATGTTGAAGAAAATACTACCTATCGCGGCTGGTATAGCCGTTATTTTTAGCGGTTTTCACACTAATTTAACCTTTGCTGCAAGTGCGCCCACTGCGAGAGCAGGAAGCGCTACCTCCATTACATCTTCAAGCGTTGTTTTAAACGGATCTGTCGATCCGAAAGGCATCAACGCCAATTACTCCATTGAATATAAGAAAGCAAGCGATAGCTCTTGGAAAACTGCCGACTCCGGCACTTTAAGTTTTTCTTCCTCAGTGAGTAAAAAAGTTACTGGACTTTCTGCTAATACTTCCTATCAATTCAGAGTAAAAGCCCAGAATGGCTATGGATCTTTTACGACTCCGTCCGTGTTCTTTGAGACGGAGGTTGCTTCTGCGCCGAATCCTCCGGTTGATAATACTGCCAGACCCGATGCTGTGGCGACCAGCGCCTCGGCTTCGCAGAATTCAGCGACTCTTTACGGCACCGTTGATCCGAACAACCTGACGACTAATTACCGTTTTGAATATGGTATCGGTAATTTTTCTAACACCGCCGGCAGTGGTTCTTTAAGCGGAGATGGCGCCAAAAACGTCAGTGTTTATATTTCTAGTCTCCCTTCAAACACCACCTATCAATTCCGCATAGTTGCTTCTAACAGCAAAGGCGAAAATATAAGCAACACTAAACTGTTCACAACTTCCGGCTCCAGCCAGACCGGAAGTGCTCCGAGTGTTACTCTCAATTCCGCTTACGGAATTACGAGGGATGCCGCATCTTTGCAAGGATATGTTAATCCGAATAATGCTTGGACTGAATATTGGTTTGAATATGGCACTCAAAACGATAACTTATGGCAAAAGACGTCCACTTGGTCTATCGGCAGCTCTACCAGCAACACTAACGTCTCTACGTCAATCTATAATTTATCGACAAGCACCACTTATTACTACCGATTAGTAGCCTGTAACTCTTACGGCACGAATTACAGTTCTACTTGGAGCTTCACTACGAGCGGTGGGGGCACCTATTACGGCTCTCCTTACGTTCAAACCATAAACGCCACAAGCGTCTATAACTCTTCGGCTACCCTAAACGCGGAAATTACTTCAAACGGCTCTCAAACCGATGTTTGGTTTGAATATGGTTATGCCGGACAAGGTCTTAGCCGTTCATCCGGCAGCTCTACGATCAATTCAAGCGATTATTCAAGAAGCGTTTCTATTCAGGTTAGCGACCTAACTCAAAACACCCGTTATGAATTTCGCGCTGTTGCAAGAAACGCCTACGGTACAAATTACGGCGAAATTATTTCTTTTACGACTTCAGGCTCCGTCATTAGCTACGGTCAGCCGCAAGTTGTAACCGTCGGTTACTCGAATGTTACTCAAACCGCAACCGTCCTTCAGGGAAGAGTGAACCCCGAAAACTCAAACGCGACTTTATGGTTTGAATATGGGACTTCCGCCTTTGACCTCCGCCTCAAATCATCCAGCGTTTCCGTAACTTACCAAACCGGTTTCAAAGATTATTACATTACCGCTTCCGGTCTTTCCGCGAATACCCTTTATTTCTATAGAGCTGTCGCTCAAAACCCTTACGGCGCGGATTACGGTGAAATCAAATTCTTTAGAACCGCAGGTAGCGTTGTTAATCCGCCCATAATAGTGACACCGACCGGAGATCTTAACGTTTTTCTTGATCCCTCGGTAAGCAACTTGGAGCCTGAAGCAGGCGATACTCTTGATTATGTTCTTATCTATCGAAATGCCTCAAAAGGCAAAATCACCGCCGCGTCCTTGAAGGTTGCTCTTCCTTTTGACACCGAATATGTTGACTCAAACGTTAAACCTTCCTCTTGGATGGGGAATAATTTAGTCTTCTATGTTGGTGATATTCAAAAGGGAGCTCAAGGAGCTGTAACCATCAAAGTAAAAATAGACGATAAGGCTAACAAGGACTCTAATCTTATGTTTAATTCTTTCCTTGAATACACCGATGCGTCTAAAGAATTTCAAACGGTTAATTCTTACATTGCCGTGACAGTAGGAGGGAATGGAAATGCCGGTTTTCTCGCGTCCCTTAGCGTGTTCGCCAAGTCCATCACCGGCAGCTGGCTTTTCTTGCTCCTCTTCCTCTTGATGCTCGTTGCCATTATCTATCTCATTGTTACAAGGAGAAAAGACAAACACGCGCAAGAAAACGCTCAAAGTTAATAAATATTGACTTTTTGCCGATTAATTGATACAATGCGACTGCGAGTGAAATAATCTCCGGTCTGCGCGAAAGCGAAGTTTCGAGGATTATTTTACCCCATGACCTTTCCCCGCGCCTCACGGCGCGGGGTTTTGGTTTCACCCCGTAGCGAACGAAGCGAGTTTAACAAGGTTTATTTAATCTTTCACTTTGCGTTTTGCGTCTTGCATTATATAGTGATATCTATATATGAATGCGATTGTTCGCCTCAATTTAGACATTGACACAAAAGAGCTTTCATCTTCACTCCGTATAAAGCGAGCGGCAGAGTCTCTTAAAAATCTTTATCCAAAATTTGACCGCATTGTTATTCTTAGCCATCGCGGTCGTCCCGAAAAAGTAGATAAAAAATTAAGTCTCCGTCCCATCGTAAACGAACTCGCCGCGAAGTCTCATCGGAAAATTATTTTTCTTGACGGCGCTCCCGAGAGGCACCAGAGGAACGTACTCGCCAAAAAAGGTATTTTTGCGCTGGAAAATACCAGATTTCTCCCCGGAGAAAATAAAAACTCCTCTGCGCTGGCAAGAACTTTTGCTTCCTTTGGTGACGTTTTTATAAACGACGACTTCGCCACCGCTCACCGAATACAAGCTTCCAACGTCGGCATTACGGAGTTTTTAACGGCTATTGAAGGGCCGATTATGAAACTTGAACTCACAGCCTTAAAAAAAATAATGAGTCATCCGGCAAAACCTTTTACTTTGATTGTTGGGGGGAGCAAAATGTCCACCAAAATGCCCGTTATTAAAAACCTTCTTCCTAAAACGGATTATGTTTTATTGGGCGGAGGTGTGGGCAACACGGCAATTAAAGCCGCAGGATATGATGTAATGAATTCAATCTTTGAAAAAGCTCTCGTTCCCGAAACTAAAAAGCTCATCGTTAATCCGAAGGTCATTTACCCCGCCGACTTTCGAACTTCCAGAAAATCTATTTTAGACATTGGCCCGAATACGACTAAGACTTTTGAAAAGATTATTTCTTCTTCCAGAACGGTTGTTTGGGCAGGCCCCTTGGGAATGTTTGAACGCGTTAAATATGCCAAAGGGACCAAAACCGTTGCGGAAATCATCGCCAAAACAAAATGTTTTTCCGTTGCCGGAGGAGGAGAAACCACATCGGCTATTATTTCTTTCGGATTAGAAAAGAAATTTTCTTTTCTTTCAACCGGCGGCGGCGCGATGCTTGAATTTCTCGCCGGTAAAAAACTTCCAGCCCTTGAAGCGTTAAGAATCAAATACAGATGAAAAAAATTCTCGTCATTTACCACAAAAATTGCCCGGACGGTTTTGGCGCCGCTTGGGTCGCTTGGAAAAAATTCGGCGAAAAAGCCGAATATCTTCCTGCCGCATATCCTTCCTCTTTGCCTAAAAATTTAAAAGGCAGAGAGGTATACATGGTTGATTATTGCTATTCGGAGGAAAAAATGAAGTTGATTTTAAAATCCGCCGCAAAAGTAATCGCTCTTGACCACCATATAAGCCAACGCAAAGCGATTAAGCTCTCAACCGAATATGTCTTTAAGGAGCATAATTCAGGCGCCGTGATTGCGTGGAAGTACTTCTTTCCGAAGAAAAAGGTTCCAAGACTTTTGCTCCACATTGAGGATAATGACACGTGGAGATTTTCCCTTAAAAATACGAAAGAATATCTGGCCTATTTGGATACTCTGGCCTACGATTTCAAAAGCTGGGACAAGTTGGTTAAAGATTTTGAAAATAACGACAAGAGAAAAATCTTCTTTGACAAGGGGGTATCCATTGTGAATTTCATAAATAAGAACGTGGAAGCGCTTACCTCTTCGGCAGAGTGGGTAAAGTTTAACAATCGTAATTGTCTTGCAGTTAACTCTCCTATATTCGTTTCGGAAATCGGAAATGTTCTTGCAAATAAGGCGGGAGGCATCGGTATCGTTTGGTGCAAAAAGGGTAACAAGCTTAAAGTCTCGTTGCGTTCAAACGGCAGGGTAAATGTTTCGCGAATCGCTGCCCGACACGGCGGGGGAGGACACAAAGCGGCTGCAAGTTTCTTTGTTGATATTAAAGGAACGGTTCTTAAGTTTCCTTGGCGTTGATAAGCTGCATGGCTATTTGTCTTCTGTGGACGCTTTCTTGATTGTAACGTTTTTTAACGGTCTGTCGTTAACATCTTTTTCTACTTTGGCTATTTGGTCTGCCACATCCTGACCCTCAATAACTTTGCCAAAAATAGTATAGTCGTGAGACAGAAAATAATCAGCGACCATTATGAAAAATTGACTGCCGTTGGTATTCGGTCCGGCATTAGCCATGGCCACCACCCCTTTTTTATAACCTGTTTTGTATGATTCCGTTTCTGGATTAAGTTCATCCTCAAACGTATAACCCGGTCCTCCTCTGCCGGTTCCGGTCGGGTCTCCGCCCTGTATCATAAATCCGTCTATGACGCGATGAAATATCACTCCGTCATAAAATCCTTCTCTTACAAGCTTCACAAAGTTTTCCGCAGCTTTAGGAGCATCGGCATCATAAGTTTCTATTTTTATATTACCGAGAGACGTCTCAAGCGTCACAATATGTTTGGAGTTTTCCATTTGATTTATGTCTTGGTTTGAATTTGTTTGAACGTTATTGTCCTGCATTGTTTCCTCCGTAGGATAGGCAGTTTTTTTTGGTTCGTCTCTAAGGGCAAAGATAATAAAGACCGCTGCCGCAACCGCCAAAACGGCAAAGCCGATAATTATAACTCTATTTTTCATAATACTGTGCCTAATTTTACCACAACATCGTATTCTAAAATCCTTGACGCAGAAATACTTTTGTGTTATGAGTATCTTGCGGCCCGGATGGCAGCGCCTCGGCTTTCTTTTGAAAGACGGGCGAGGAAAGTCTGGACTTTCACCCAGCCATTTTATGGAAGGGTTCAAACGCAGTGGTTAAAAGCCACCGTCCTGTCTCCGGCAAGCCGGAGACGGATAGAGGTGCGAGCAGTGACGTCCTAAGGGAAACCAAAGGAGAGCCCCATCCCAACGTAGAAGGCTCAATTCCGTGATAGGGATTAAAAGCGGAAGTGAAACGGCTAAACCCTTGTGGAATGCAAGACCGCACTTGCCGGTAAAACGGCAGGGGAGTCGCTTGAGTCCGAGAGTAATCGAGGACCTAGATAAATTGCCATCGTTCCGAAACCTGCGAAACGGTTCCGGGATTACAGAATCCGGCTTATCCGGCCGCATAAAAAGCGCCTACCACGGGCGCTTTTTGTTTTAGATTAGCTATAATTATCAGGAGGCTTATGGACACAATTAAAAGATTGGCTCTCGTGATTATTTTATTTGGGGTAAGCACCGTCATCGGGTGCTTAATGATTGCGGAAACCGTATCTAAGAAAATGGAAGAAAAAAAGGATTTAACTCCAGACGAAGTGGTTTCTTCCTTTTACGCAAAGTGGAAAAATGAAAAGGACCCATTCTCCGACGGTTTCCATACGTTCAAAACCGACTTAACCGAGGAATTTAGAAATTATCTTTCTAATTTTTCTGAAAACTCTGACCCCGTTACCTGCGCGAAAATTCTTTCGTCTGCTTTCTCAATCAGTCCCGCGATAACGGAAGGGGACAAAACCTATGTCATTTTGAGCAACGAAAACGCAAAAGCCCGCGTGGAGCTTAAGTTTTTGAACAATCGCTGGCTGATTGATTCTGTTCTTTGCGAAAACTAAACTCTCTTAATTACTGGCGTTTTGATTTATCATCCAACGGCCATCCGTGAGCTTCAACTCATAAGTCACGGGATAGGTTTCTTTATATATTCCTCTCGTAAGTTCCACCTGCACGAAAGCGCTTTCTCCGCGGACGGTCGTCTTTAGAACTTTGAACCCATAAAACGGGTCGGTGGAGAGTATTTTCTCTGCCGCGCATTTCCCCCTCCATTTATCCAGGTCTCTCAAAATGTAATCGCAAAAAGTATCGCAATTGCCGGTTATCCTTGCCGCAAAAGCTCGGGAGAAATCTCTTTTGGCGAGAAAAGTCCTGTTAATGTAAATATCCGTTGTTATAAACGCCGTTACTCCGACAAGAACGAGCGCTGAAACGACAACGACGAACATAAAACCCAAAGTTTTCTTTTGTGAAGAAGGTGTAACGAATTTTTTCATTTGTCCTCTTAATTATAGCAACTTAATTTGTATGATGGCTGTTGATAACCTATTTACTTTTTCTTTTGACGAACGTAATATGTAAATCTGGTTCCTTTATTTTCAAATAAATAATCTGGAGGTGGTGTTCTTATGAGAGTGGACCAACTTGTGCGCAGCGCGGCAAAAATCTTTGCCGGCATACTGGCATCGCAGGGCCATACTTCCACGGCGTGAAGAGCGACGATCATGAACTCTTACGCGATTATCGTGGAGATGGAGGTGATCCGTATCTCATCTTTCGCCATAGCCGTCATTGAACGGCGCTTCTCTTGTCGACCGGCTGTTTAATCCGCAATCGACATAAAATACAGCATTTTAAAAGCCGCGACTCTGTTGCGGCTTTTTATTGACAAATTAGCCAAGAATCCATACAAATAGGTATCTTTTATAACCGAATAAGGAGGAATAAAATGAGATTTACAAGGAACGTAGAGTCCGGCTGGCTTAGAAAGATTATTCTCTTTCCGTCTCTCTGGTCGTTTCTCTGCACTATTTTCGTCGGAGCTGTCTTATATGGCTTTTTCTCTTCCAACGTAAGAGACATCCAAAAACAACAGGACATACTGCTCTACGTCACAGAAGACAGAGTAATGGACGAATCCAACTTTGAGGCAGCTTCTTTGGTCAAAGAATTGGTGACCAGAAAGATCAACTTTGACCAATTTATCGCCGAAACGGCAGACTGGCAAGAATCCGACGTAACGCTGGTCGTAAGGATAATTCCATCTGCGGAAAAAGTATCCCGGGATCCTTCTCTCTACGATACGCTAAAGCCAAGAAACGTTAAATGGAATGTTTTCTGGGCAAGGGCGCTAACAATAGTTGGGGCTTTTTTCATACTGTGCTTCAATATTTCATACTTGTTGCAAAGCGAAAGACGCCTCAATAAAGACTCAAATCCTGCGAATCCTGACGGTCAAAACATGGCCACTTATCCTTGGCAAAAACCATCAGGATGGGCCTTGGCAATTATCTTGTTGCCATGGCTCATTCCGAGCCAAATCATTTGGGGTATTGTCTGGTTTTTCCGCCGAAAACGGAAGAATTAAACCACCCTGAACAATTAAGCCCTTGTCGTAAGACAAGGGCTTTTGACACTATCAGGTTTTTAGTAACTTGTTGAATTTCGTGTAAGACGGAGAAAAACCGTAGATAGTTTTAAAAAGTTTGTTGAAGCCGGTCTTGTTTTTCACATTCCTCAAGTTTTTTAACAAACTAAATAATTTTTTCTTGCCAAAATTTGCCACTAATAGCTCAACGGCAAAACCAGCCTCGTTGTAAGTGTCGCGGTTAGCTTTACTATAAAACTTCAAAAATCCACCAAATTTTTCAACAGGTTTTTTGAATTTATTCTGTCCAGAAGAATAAATAGCGAGACCTTCATTCAGCCAAGCCGGAACACTAATACCAAAACCAGCCATGATTCTAGAAAAAACATGGCTTAGCTCATGCTTAAGGAGCGCCTTATACTGTTTGTTGCCATACTTTTTATGACAGCTCTCTGTAGCCATTTTCGATTGATCAAGTATAAAAATAGTTAAATTACCTTCCGCCCAAGCAACAATCCAGCTATCTGTTTTTTTCTTTTTCAATGAATCAATCATTCGTCTACTTTCTAAGACAATAACTCTGGGACGATTTTTAGTTATGTAAAATCCATAAAAATCACCAAGCTCTTTCATACATTGATTGTAATATCTTTTGAGCTTGGAATCCGAGAATGTTTTTATTTTGTATAACATCCTAGCAATGGTTTGGGCTGAACGTTCAACTGACTCATATAGAAATATTTTAAGCTGATTCTTGAGATACTATTTTTTGTGTAGCTTTTGATAAAGCATCCTTGGATAACCCATTTCCTTTCGGACATCATATTCAATCCCTAAACTGTTAATAAAATTAACACATTTTTTTCTAGTTTGAGCTACGGTACCAAAAAGTCTTTTGGCTTCTATTTCCATAAAATTACCTAAGCCCTTAATATTATCGATTGTTACCTCAAAATCGCCACAATCAAAATATTTACGCGTTTTTATAACTATAACTTTTGGAACCAAACCAATCTTTTTAAAAATTGTTTCGACGATCTCTGGCTTTACAACTAAAGTTTCGTACTCATCTGTTGAATTTAGCCATCCATTCCTTTTAAAATGCAAAAAAGAATAATTTAAATGATTCTTATCCTGTTCGTATCTTATGCGAAGGTATTCATTAGGCATCTTTTTTGCGAAAAAATTCCTCTGCGGTGTAACAAAGTATATATCTTTTTGTTGACGAGATTTAACAAATTTTCCGAATTTTAGAATTTTTTTTTCTGCATCTTTTGGATTTTTTATCTCAGCTTGGACTTCAACTTCAATGTTTTTCATATTTTTATAAATTATATGCTGTCAGGCATGGCAATCTTACAGTCTTGGAAACCCACGGTTCTCCAACGACCCTCCGGGTCTGCCTTCCTCCACGCCTACCTGCCGGCAGGCAGGGGAGACCATTTAGAACGTTCTCCCGACCCCACTCAACGTTCGAATCTATACCAAGTTTAACAAAAAATGTCCCATTTTACGATGGGACACTTGCTGTCTGTCTTGAACGAAATCCGAACTTTTTTCAAAGAAAATCCGGACGCTGAATTTTGATAATTTCCGCTCGGGCGGGAAAAATTTTACAAATTGGCTGCGTATTCTGGTTAAGTGACCAGACATTTGAATCAGTATAAGGGTTATTTGGATCTTAAAACAGGGGAGTAATTAACCCATTTAGGTCGGGTTATTTTTAAAAGAATCGGGAGTTTTGCGAGTGGATTATCGGCATTTTTGAAATAAGATTATTAGTCGAAAACATTGATAAAATATAGCTTTATTGAATCTGTTAGTTTTTTAGAGTCACTCGCAAAACTCCATAAACTCTAAACGAATTTTTACCTAGACAAAACTTGCGTTTATCTAGGTTTTGTGTTGTTGATTTATTTCCTTCTTATAAGGATATAAAATAAGGAAATGGATACTAATAAGTTGTTGGAAATAATCAACTTAATAGAGGCAGACGAGAAAGAGTATGCCTTCGGTTCTAAAATAGACGAAATCTATAATCTGGTATCACAGAATAATGAACAGGCTGGGCCGCAAATAGATGAAAAAATAGACCTGCTGGAAAAAGATATTAAATCTTCCAGAGCATATAGATTTGTAAGAACGGAGGTCTCTCTCTTGGAGAAGTTAGGATTAGATAATTTCTTCGGTACTCAACTAATAGAAAGTATACAGGATATTGTTAATGCTAAAGGATATGCAATACTCGGTAAGTTTAAACAATTTAAGTCTAATCGAACCGAAAAATATACTAATATACTGAGACTTAGAGATTCTTTGATTAGCGTTGGTGTGGTTCCGTATCAGCAGACGCAGGATGAAGTTGCTCTTACAATACCCGAAGAGATATCTGTAATGGATGAGATAGCCGATTATTTAAAAAAGATGGGAATCTTTATAGATGCAGTACAACGTTGTCTCTCTGTACAGGATAAAGAGTCAAAACATCCGAGACTTACTAGAATCAGTAATGGAAGTTTTAATTTCTTTACTATAGCTGATCCCGAGGTGGTGGAGACGATATTAGGAATACTAAGTGATTTAGCGACGATTTATTTAGTGACCAAGGAGCTGAGAAGTAAGAAAGCGGATCCTGAATTGGATGACGCAGAACAGCAGGAACTAAATAAATTTTATGAAAAGATTGCAAAAAATAGATTCGATAAATTTCTTGACGATACGGTTGAATCTGTCGGCAAGACTAATGACGGCGATCAAAAATCACGTTTGAGAACATCGTTAAAAGCATTAGTTAAATGGCTCCCTCTTGGAATTCATTTAGAAGTTGTATTTAAAAAATCAATTGATCCAGTAGACCCTCAAGGTGATGTAAATGCTTTAGATCTAATAGCAGATAAGGTTGCACAAAAATTAAAAATAGAAGAAATGTATAAGTTACCTGCAGAGCAATTAAAACTTCCCGAATCATCAGAATCTGAAAAGGCAACAGACAAAGAAGGGCGCAATACACTTAAGAAGTCTGATCCGACAAATTAAATAGAGACTAATCAGGGAGTTTATAATTTACCTCTATCCGATAATCGGCCGATTACGATCATAATTATAAATCCGGCTGCGAATCCCCATTTACTACCAGTTGCGAAATAAAGACATGAGGAAACGATAATCGTCGCGATCGTAAACTTTAGATTTTGTGACACGATTAGTTAAAGAAAGGATTCAGAACGAGATAGTTGATCTTACCACCGAGGAAATGGAAGCTTATCGCCTTCGTTATATTAGTGATATGGAACAAAAAGGAGCAGCAGCGAAGATGCATACTTCTCAAAGCACGTATCAACGGATACTTTATTCCGCTTACAAGAAAATTGCCGATGCGCTGGTAAACGGAAAAGCGATCAAAATCGTAAAATAATTTTTAGAGAATGCGTCTCGAGCGCATGAAACCGCGCTCAAGGTGGCTGTCAGGCATGGATTCGAACCATGATTCACGGCTTCAAAGGCCGCTGTCCTACCATTAGACGACCTGACAAATACATTGGAATTCTACGAGTTACTTCTTTCTTTTTCAAGAAAAAACCGCCTTATTCGGCGGCATTAACAATTCCGTGAGTTCCAAAAACAACATTGTCATTAGGTATAAGACAGATAGAGTATCTGAACCCCGGCAACACATTGTCTAGGTTTCCATACAAAACCCTGTACAAGTGGTCTCTATCTCCTTCGCCGGGTTTGAACTTCTTCCGTCCATACTTCCATTGTCCAGGAGCGTAGCGGACCTCAATATGGAAATCTAATTTCCCAATAAAATCCGCTTTCATCACGATAAGGTGAATGGTGCTTTCTTGTGTGGCCGGCCATGCAAACGTTATAAACCCGATAAGAGCCTCTCTCTAGTTTTTATACCTATCGGTCGACAACGCCTCAACAAATTGGGGACTTCCCAGAATTATGACCTGGAACATGACGCATATCTCCTTTCAAAAAACTAGAGGGAGATTAACATATGTTTCTTCATATGGCAAAATATGTTCTATGAGCATAATCGCTGAATACTGTCCCGACCTTTGCCTCCGAAACATTACTGTTTTTAAAGAGGGAAAAAGAGAAGAAAACGAATGCCTTCCAGAGTCTTTGGAAGAGGGGAAAGAGTATTTCTTTCTCAAAAAAGGGCAAAAACATTATTGGCTTATGGGCGAAATCCCGCTTCGGGAAACAAAAGGTAGCGGGATTCTATCCAAACCGAAAGCGAGCGTAATCATTCTCAATGCCACTCATTTCGTTCATGAAGGAGAAATATGGACGCGCGGCTGCTACAAAGCAATTAAAATTATTCCCGAAGGAAAAGTATATTTCGACGGATACGAAAAAATATCTGATTAATTCTTAAGACTTTCTACAATCGCCACTTCCAAAGGAATAATGGCAAAAGGGGAATATTTTATTTCTCCGTAGGCGTCAATTAAAGCTTTGAGCGCCGTAATTAATTTCTCTCGATCGCAATTTTTCGCGTAATCCGCAATTCTCTTGGCTGTCTCCGAAGTCACTTCGTCTTTAAATAAATCCGCCATTTTTGAATCATACGAAACAACGAGGACTCTTCTTAAGTAATGGATCAAATCTTTGGTAAGTTGCGAAAGATTGTAGCCCTCTTCGTTCACGCGCGCGAGCGCTTCCAAAGCGCCCGGTAAATCTTTGTTGATTATTTTTTCTGCAAGGACCTCTGTTTTCTCGGAGCCCGCTTTCCCTAGGATTCGTTCCACTTCCGCAAGCGTTATATCTTCATCTTCCATCGTCACTACTTGTTCAAAAAGAGATTCCGCGTCTCTGAAACTTCCTTCCGCGGCCGAAGCGATAACTTCAAGCGCTTCATCCGAAATTTTTATTCTCTCTGCCTTCGCAATTACTTTGAGTTTCTCCATTATTTTCCCGATGGAAGCTCTCTTAAAGGAAAAACGCTGTGTTCTTGAAACTATCGTTGTTGGAAGCTTGTCATATTCAGTTGTTGCCAAAATGAACATTACGTGTGCCGGCGGCTCTTCAAGGATCTTAAGCAAAGCGTTAAACGCTTCTTTGGTGAGCTGGTGAGCTTCGTCAATTATGAATACTTTTCTTTCGGAATAAGCGGGCGTAAGTCTCGCTCCTTCTTTCAATTCTCTAATTTCATCTATCCCTCTGTTTGAAGCGGCGTCAATTTCAATAACATCAAGTGAACGTCCCTCGTCAATCTCTCGGCACCGAACGCATTCATTGCATGGCTCTCCTTCTTCTCTAAAAATCGGGTCGGTTCTTCTCTTATCGCAATTTGCAAGTTTCGCGAGTATCCGTGCGACTGAAGTCTTACCGGAGCCCCGAGGGCCGTAAAAAAGATAAGCGTGCGACAACTTGCCCGTCCGAGCGGCGTTTTTGATTATTTCGGAAACGGAGTCCTGTCCTGCTACCTCCGATATTTTGCGCGGACGATACCGCCGATACATTGCGAAAGCCATTATTCTCTTCCATTATAAGCGAAACGAATGTAAAATAAAGGCGTTTTATGGGTAGAAGAGCCATCTTTGGCGCGTTTTTGATAAGTCTCGCGGCAGTTGCCGCCTTTTTGATTTTTGGGACGAATTTAAGGAATCCCGTAGTCCAGGTTGAAGATTTTTCAGCTAAAGCGACATCGGATCTCGCAGTATTTCCCGCGCGGGAAATCAGTAATTCAAATAATGAGATAAACGTGGCTTCGGCGGCTACGGAAAACATTAAACTTTCAAATCCACCGGAAAAAATAAACGCCGTTTATGCCACGAGTTGGTCGGCAGGATCTTCTTCCAAGATTGATTACTTACTCTCTCTTATTAAAGCGACTAAAGCGAACGCGCTGGTTATAGATATTAAAGATTTTTCCGGCCGCATAGCTTACGCGACGGGAGACGGCGAATTATCCACATACGAGGCGAATCCTTTGAGGATTAAGAATGTTGAAGCTCTCGTTAATAAACTGCATTCCGAAAACGTTTACGCGATAGCGAGAATTGTCGTTTTCCAAGACCCCGTGCTTGCTTTGGCTCGTCCCGACTTGGCAATTAAAGATTTAAAAACGGGAGAAACATGGAAGGATAACAAAGGACTCGCGTGGGTTGACCCCGCGTCCCAAGAGGTTTGGGACTACAACGCGCATTTGGCTAAAAACGCTTTTGCGAAAGGATTTGATGAAGTGAATTTTGACTACGTCCGTTTTCCTTCGGATGGTTCCTTAGATAACATGTCTTTTCCTTTTTATGACGAAAGCAAAGCCAAGCAAGAAGTGATTAAAGATTTTTTCGGTTTTCTCCGTGAATCGCTTGAAGGCGAGATAATTTCAGTGGATCTCTTCGGTCTCGTCACAAGCGCTTCTGACGACATGGGCATCGGCCAACATCTTGAGGATGCCTACGGTAATTTTGATTTTATTTGTCCTATGGTTTACCCTTCGCACTTTGCTTCCGGATTTATTGGGTTTAAAGACCCTGCCGCGCATCCTTATGAAGTGGTAAAATATTCTGGCGAAGAAGCGGTAAAAAGGCTTACAGCTCTAGCCGGAGAAAATAAAGAGCCGCTTACAAAGCTTCGTCCATGGCTCCAAGACTTTAGTCTTGGATACACCTACGGCAGTGAAGAGGTAAAATTACAGATTCAAGCCGTTGAAGAAACTTCTAATGCCGGTTGGATGCTTTGGGACCCGAGAAACAATTACACCAAAACTGGATTTTCCGAATGATTATCGCCGTTAAAAATGCTTTAAACGCGAAAATTACTTTGCGCTTAGTCGTGCCTCTGCTTTTTATTCTGGTTATTGGCTTCGCCGTTTTTGCATTTCTCTTTAGAGAAAATACCAACTATTCTCTCTTTGTCGGAGACACCTCTCTTGCGTCTCCGGAATTTGAATTTGGTCCTGCGCCGGCGCTCGGTGATTTTGATTTTTTCTCGGATGTTAAAGAGGCATTCCTAGAAAGCAAAGCTGATTTTATTGAGGCTAATCTCTCCGATATGGTTATCAGAGTTTACTTGAAAGGGGATATGAAATATGAAGCGCCTATCCTCACGAAGGGAAAAGAAGGCTCGTGGTGGGAAACCCCGGCAGGAATATACAAGATTGAAACAAGGGAGAGAAGTCATTTTTCTTCTTTCGGCCGCGTCTATCAACCGTGGAGCATGTCATTTCAAGGAAATTTCTTCATTCACGGATGGCCCTATTATCCCGACGGCCGACCGGTGGAGTCGAGTTTTTCCGGCGGTTGTATAAGACTATCGGATGAATCAGCCGAAAAGATTTTTAATCTTGCTTACGCGGAAATGCCCGTAATCGTTTTTGAAAAGGATTTTGCTTCAGATGGCTTCGTGTATCGTTCCAATCCGCCGGAACTTAACGCGGGCGCGTATCTTGTCGCCGACTTGAATAACAATTACGTTTTGCTCGATAAAAATCGTTCTGAAATTCTTCCGATAGCTTCCATCACCAAGATAATGACCGCCCTTGTTGCCGGCGAATATATCAATCTTGAAACTAACGTCGCCGTGCCAACAGAGGCCATTGTTTACACCTCCAGACCTCGTCTCAAAACCGGCGAATTCGTTTCCGCCTACGATCTCCTCTTTCCGTTGCTTCTTGAATCTTCAAACGAAGCGGCCGAAACTTTTGCAAATCACGTCGGTCGTGAAAGATTCATATCGCTCATGAACAAAAAGGCGAAAGCCATCGGTATGAACGAAACGCGATTCGTTGACCCTTCGGGAAGCGGTGAGGGGAATCAATCAACTACCGCCGATCTATTTAACTTCGCCAAGTATTTATACAATAACCGCAGTTTTGTTTTAAAAATCGCTTCAGGAAGTCTTAAAAATTCCGTCTACGGAAAGCCTTCTTTCGTTAATCTGGAAAACTTTAATTTGTTCGGCGCCGACTCTTCTTTCGTTGGCGGAAAGATTGGAAAAACTATCGCCGCCAAAGAAACCTTCTTGGGAGTTTGGAGTCTTCAAATATCCGGTGAAACGCGCCCGATTACGATTATTCTTCTGGGGTCTGAAGACGTTTATTCCGACGCCGGGAAAATCCTAACTTGGTTAAAATTCAACTACCAATGACTTATGAAGTAACCGCGGGAAGCTTTAAAGGGCCTCTCTACAAGCTTCTTGAACTGATTGAAGAAAAGAAATATGAAATTACGGAAATTAATCTTGCAAAGATTACCGGCGATTTCTTGGACCATTTAAAAGTTGTGGAAGCGAACGATCCCCGTCTTCTCGCGGATTTTATTGCCGTTGCCGCAAAACTTATTCTTATTAAATCCAAATCATTGCTTCCCGACCTTGAGTTGACTTCGGAAGAAGAAGAGGGGATTAAAGACCTGGAAAACAGACTGAAACTTTATAAAAGCCTTAAAGAAGCCGAAGAAAATTTTGCTGCGCTTTGGGCTTTAAACCGCGTGTCTTATGCGAAGGATCCGACACCTTTGGAACAAAATCCCGTTTTTATTCCGTCCTCCGAAATAAGCTGCGCTTCACTCTTGGCTGCCATTGCCGCCATGCGTTCTTCAATCGCAGCTTTAAAGACTCAATACGAAAAATATGAAGCTGTTAATTTTGAGGTCTATGTCTCGGAATTGATTTCAAGAATCGGAAGAAGCGTCTCCAAGTTTGCCTCGGTCGCCGAAAACAGAAATAAAAAAGAAGTAATTATTCTTTTTCTCGCTCTTTTGCATCTCTTGAAAGACAATAAAGTGTCGGTGAGTCAGTCTTCACCATTTTCCGAGATAACCATTTCTTCCAAAACCAATGGATAACGTCGAGCAAAAAGTTGAAGCAGCGCTTTTTACGATAGGTGATCCCGTAAGTTTAAAGAAACTTGCTGCGATTGTTACCGAAAAAGAAGAAAGCGTGGAAAAAGCAATAGCTTCTCTTAAAGAAAAATACCGTTCCCCTGAAAACGGCATTTATCTTGTTGAACACGACTCGGGCATACAGCTTGTGACAAAGCCTGAACTCTCATCAGTTATTGAAAAACTTGTTAAAGCCGAAATTCATGAGAATCTGACGCCTGCAGCTCTGGAAACGCTGTCTTTAGTCGCGTATCTTGGCCCAATTTCCAAATCTTCGCTAGAATATATAAGAGGGGTTAATTCAAGTTTTACGTTGAGAAATCTCTTGATAAGAGGACTCGTTGAACGCATTTCTCATCCGAAGAAATCGAATGCTTATCTTTACAGACCGACTGCAGACCTTTTGAGACACTTAGGATTGGCAAAAAAGGAAGAACTGCCCGATTTTATGAAATATCAAGAACTTAAAGAAATTATGGAAAAAGAAAATGAGTAATACTCTTAAAGCCATAGCCTTCGGAGTCGTATTCCTTCTTGTCGGCCTTTGCGCCAAGTTTGGCCTGGCAGCTTTTTCTTCAAACGAAAGAGATGACGCCGTTGCGACCGCGAATATAGTTAAAGCCATTACTCCGACGGAAAATCCGGCAGTCGGCGACATAACGGAAATCCCGGGTAAACATGAACCGAAAGTGCCCGATAATCTCTCGGCACAAGCGAGTATTGTCATTGACCTGTCTTCCGGAGAAGAAATCTTTTCTCTGCACAAAACGGAACGCTGGCCGCTCGCTTCTCTTTCTAAACTTATGAGCGCCGTTGTGGCTTTGGAGAACATGGAACTAGAACAAAAAGTAACTCTTTCTTCCGCGGCTATCGCGACCGAAGGCGTTGCCGGAGGATTTACAACCGGAGAGACGTACATGATTGAGGATTTGGTTTACGCAATGATGGTTGTTTCGTCAAACGACGCCGCCGTTGCCCTTTCGGAGAATATGCCCGCCGGAAGATTCGTGGAATTAATGAATCTTAAAACTTCGGAACTTGGAATGAATGATACACGTTTCGTGGAACCTACCGGACTCTCAATGTTAAATCAAGGAACCGTGAACGATTTGGCTTTACTTGTGGAATATGCCTGGAGCGCGCATCCCGATTTGTTCTCCGTATCTTCAAGAAAAATCACGATTATCAGGGAATTAAACGCCCGCAAGAATATCCGTCTGACGAATATCAACACCCTCGCCGAGAGGAGTGATTTTCTGGGAGGGAAAACCGGATATACAGAAGACGCAAATGAAAATCTTATTTCCGTCTTTTCAATTAATGGGAAACCGACAACAATCATCATTCTTGGAGCCGACAATAGAATTGAAGAAGCGAATAAAATATTATCTTTTATAAAAAATGATATTAACGCAAATAATTAAGGTTTTTGCCGTTACTATAACGGCCTTTTTCATAGCCATAATAATTACGCCCGTAATTTTGAAACTTCTTCGCCGGTTCGGAATCAAAAAACAAATTAGAGACAGTTCTTCCGCGCCGATAATGTCCGCTCTCCACGCTAAGAAAGAAGGAACGCCAACCATGGGAGGCGTGATTATTTGGGGCACTGTTTTGACAGTTGCTCTCATAATGCTCGTAGCCGGAAAAGTTTTGGGCGGTATTTATGAAAACCTTAATTTCATAAACAGAGCAGAAACTTATTTACCCCTAGTCGCTATGATTATCGCGGCTGTTGTCGGCCTCGCGGATGATTTACTTGGCGTTTTAAGAATCGGTCCGAAAGGGGGAGGTCTTACCATCCGATACAAGCTTATCCTTTACACGCTCGTAGGCGCGCTCGGCGCATGGTGGTTCTATTCGCCGAATCATCTTGATTGGCACATATTAAACATCCCATTCGTGGGCGCCATAGACATTGGCTTTTGGTATATCCCCATATTTATTTTCATAATCGTCGCAAGCGCTTTTTCCGCAAACGAAACGGATGGCCTAGACGGGCTTTTGAGTGGCGTTTCCATTTCTGCTTTTGCCGCTCTCGGCGTTATTGCTTTTGTTTTGGGCCGCTATAATCTCGCCGCTATGACGGGCGCTTTTATCGGAGCGATGATTGCTTTTCTTTGGAACAACGTGTATCCCACGAAATTCTTTATGGGCGATACCGGTTCAATGGCCATAGGCATAACCATGGGAATTATCTCTCTGCTTACGAACACCGTGTTTCTCCTTCCGTTTTTCGCCGTCGTCATGGTCATAGAATCGCTTTCTGTCATCATCCAGATGGTCCACAAAAGGCTTCTCAAGAGAAAACTCTTTCTCTCGACGCCGATACATCACCATTTTGAAGCCAAAGGAATGCCTGAATCGCAAATTACTATGCGTTTTTGGATAATTTCAGGCGTTTCCGCCGGTATTGGTCTTGTTCTCTTCTTCTTGGACAGAATTATATAATTTTTAGATGTCTCTTCTTATTAAAGGCGGGGAAGTTGTTGACGGCACCGGCATGACGCCCAAAAAAAGCGACGTATTGATTGTAGGTAATCGCATTGCGGCCATGGGAGATTTACCCTCTTACAAAGCCGATCGTGTTATTCAAGCGGCAGGAAGCTTTCTTTTACCCGGTTTTACGGATATTTCAACTGTTTCCGATACCCGATTATCACTCTTTGATGAACCGAGTCAGGCAGATTTTTTAAAAGATGGTGTTACAACCATAGTAGGCGGAACAAAAGGTTTTTCTCTCGCTCCGGCAATGTATGCGGAAGAACTTCCTCCGTCAAATATCGGTTGGCAGACAATAGGGGAATGTCTCGGGGTTTTACAATCGCTTCGTCTTGGCGTTAACTTCGTGACTTTTTCCGGATATAAAACTTTAAGGAATTCCATAACGCCAAACAAAAGAAATCTCGGAGCGAAAGAAATAAAGGTCATTTCTTTTCTTTTGGAACAATGTTTTACCGAAGGTTCGCTCGGCGTTTCTTTGGATGATGGAGGATTTGCCGAATTTGACGCCACACCGGAAGAAATTGCGACCATTCTTAAAATTCTTAAAAAACAGGGGAAAACAGCTTTCATTCCTCTTAACGCGGAGGACAAGTCTTACATGTCCTTTATTGAATCTGGCGTAAAAGCCGTTATTGGAAATTTAAACGAATCTCTTGAAACGGGAAATTCCTTTGATAAACTTTCTTCCGCAATCGAAAAAAGAATTCCTCAAGCGGAATTTGTCTTCGCATTTTCTCCTTACCCTTATTTCCAATTCAAGTCTCGGGATATTTTTCCGAAAACAGCCGGTCAAACGGGAGTTAAAGCCTTCTTTGATAATTTAAAGAAAAAAAGGGCACTAAAATTCTTTGAAAAAAAAATTAAAAAACTTAATTTGGAGAAAAGCTTCGTGTTTGATACGCCGAGAAAGGGAACAAAGTTCCTTATGGGAAAATCAATCGCTGAATTTGCGGAAAATAGGAGAATTAAAAACGATGAAGCTATTATTCAAATAATTAACATGGTCGGGCCGGATGCCAGCTTTTTGTCTAAGATGGACGATGATGCCCTTATGGAGAAATTTGTTTCTCATCCGCGAAGCGTGGTTGGAAGCTTCATCTGGAGTCCGATGCCGCCGAGTTCTTTAATACACTCCGAATTATCTCATCCGTTTTCCGAATTTCTTCGACTTTCCGACAAACTTGGTCATCGGATTGAACTCACAGTCAAGAAACTTTCCGCTCCCGCTCGGTTGTTTGGCTTTAAGAAAAGGGGGGTCGTGAAAGAAGGCTATGCCGCCGATTTGGTGATTTTAAAAAATAACCGTCCGGAATCAACTATTGTAAATGGTGAAGTCGCTTTTGAAGACGGTTTGGTTAAGAACGCCCGAAGCGGAGAGATAATTATCACCTAGGTTTATGCGCGTCATTTCTAAAAAAGCCGATATTATTATCATTGTCATAAGCGCCATCTTGGTTGTGCTTGGGATGGCAATTCTCGCGAGCGCTTCTTCCAACTTGGGAGAAACAAAATTCGGCGATGCTTATTATTTTTTAAAACACCAATTTCTTTTCGGCTTTGGAATAGGTTTCGTCGCCTTTTTCGCCGCAATGTTCATCCCGCTTAAGTTTTTCAAAAAAGCCGCATTTATTCTGCTGCTTTTAAGTATCGTTGGGCTAATTCTCGTTTTTACTCCGCTCGGCGGAAAATTCGGCACTTCCTCTCGATGGCTTGACATTGCCGGTATCCAAATTCAACCCTCTGAGCTCCTTAAATTTACTTTCATCGTTTATATTGCCGCGTGGCTCACCGTGAAAGGCAAGGATCGAAAAAAAGATTTCACTGAAGGTCTTTTGCCGTTCCTCATAATTTGCGCCGTAATAGGAAGCCTGCTTATTGCGCAGCCTTCAACGAGTATTTTAATAATCATTATGGCCGCGGCTCTTATAGTTTATTTTGTCAGCGGCACGAAACTTTCTTTTGTCGCCATTGTGGGACTTGCGGGAATTTTAGCCATTACGCTCGTCATTTCTTTTTCTGGCTACCGGACGGAAAGAATTATGTCCTTTCTTAATCCCAATGCCGATGTTCGTGACACAGGTTATCACTTAAATCAATCTCTCACGACTATTGGTGCGGGCGGCCTTTGGGGCGTCGGCTATGGCAAATCTACTCTTAAAGTATCCTCTCTGCCCGAACCCATTGGAGACTCTATTTTTGCCGTTATCGCCGAAGAGTTTGGATTCATAGGCGCGAGCGTTTTTATTGTCCTTTATTTTCTCTTAGTTTATGCCGGTCTTGCGGGAAGTGTTAAGGCTCACTCTGATTTCGGAAAGTTGATAGTTATCGGGTTTTCTTCCATAATCGGGCTTCAGGCTTTTATCCATATAGCCTCCGTATCGGGCCTTATTCCCGTGACCGGAGTGCCTCTCCCGTTCGTCAGTTATGGTGGCACGGCTCTTATCACTTCTATGGCTATGGTTGGGCTTATGGTAAATGCCTTAAGGCATGGCTAACCAGAAGGAAATCAAAATAATGCTAACGGCCGGTGGCACAGCCGGCCATATAAATCCACTTCTCGCGGTATATTCAGCGGCTATGGCTATTAAAGAAGCCGAGGGATTAAAACTCCGTTTTACCTACATAGGGGACCCCGACGCTTACGCAAATAAATTTAAAGAGCTCGGAATTCCCGTTAAAAGAATTATCTCAAGTAAACTTCGCAGATATATTTCCGTCAGCAATTTATTTGAAGTGCCCAGATTTGTTTTAAGTTGGTTTGAATCCCTCTGGCACATGTGTCGGGAGATGCCGGATATTTTAATTTCTAAAGGCGGTCCCAGCAGTCTCGCGCCGATTATTGCCGCTCGTTTTTTGATGATTCCCGTTGTTATTCATGAGTCGGATGCCATACCAAGCGTTACAACGAAAATTTCCGGTCGGTTCGCCAAAAAAATATTTCTGGCATTTGAAGATGCGCGTGACGGATTGCGTAAAAAAGATCAAAAAAAATGCGAGGTGGTTGGAAATCCATTGCGCCCTTCTCTTTTTGAAAATCCGCTGGATAAACGTGATGCGAAAATCGCCTTAGGGTTCAACTCCGATAAACCCTTAATGCTCGTGCTTGGCGGTTCGCAAGGTTCGCAAAGAATTAACAATCTCATTACTGAATCTCTTCCGAAAATACTTGAACTGGGATTTCAGGTATTCCATCAAACCGGCGCCAAACTTTTTTCCGAAGTAAGCGGATCGCTGGGTCATTATTTTGATTCTCTTGAAGAAATGGACGCGGCGGGTTATAAAATTACCGATTTTTTTAACCGTAACATCAAAGAAGTATTGGCTGCCGCCGATTTGGTTATCTCCCGCGCCGGTTCGTCTCTTTTTGAATTTGCGGCGTTTGGTATCCCTTCCATCTTGATCCCTTTGCCGGAAGCGGCGCAAAATCATCAATTAAAAAACGCTTTAAGCTATAAAAAATCCGGCGCTTGTATTGTTATGGAAGAAGACGAAATGAGTGTCCAATCATTCATAAGAACTTTAGAAATTTTAGTTTCCGAAAAGAGCCGCTTAAAAATGATGTCCGAAGCGGCTAAAAGGTTCGCTAAACCGGATGCGGCTTCAAAAATAGCCGAAAAATTGATAAAATTGGCCAGTGATAAGAACTAGATTTGCTCCTAGTCCGACGGGAGAGTTGCACATTGGCGGCGCAAGGTCTGCGCTTTTTGTTTACCTTTTTGCGAAAAGTCAAGGAGGCGAATTTTTGCTCCGCATAGACGACACAGACATGGAAAGGTTCGTGGAAGGCTCTCCAGAAAGAATAATTGAATCTCTAAAATGGCTCGATATTCTTCCGGATAACATTAACAACGTTATTTTTCAATCAAAAAGAGTCCCAATTTATAAAAGTTGCGCTCTTGAGTTAGTCAAGCAAGGTCATGCTTATATTTGCACCTGCAGTGAAGAAGAACTCAAACGCGAAAGAGAAGAGCAGATTGCGAAGCATCTCCCGCCTATGTATGGCGGCCATTGCCGCGATTTGAATATCAAACCAGAAGATGTAGGGGAGAGCAGGTATGTTATCCGAATGAAAATGCCGAAAAGCGGAATAATTAAATTCCATGACCTTATAAGAGGAGATATTGAGTTTGACGCTTCTCTTGTGGACGACCAAGTGCTTATTAAATCCGACGGTTACCCAACATATCATCTGGCGACCGTCGTTGACGACCACGAAATGGATATTACGCACGTTTTACGAGCCGAAGAATGGCTCCCATCCACCCCGAAGCATTTGACGCTCTTTAAAATGTTCGGCTGGAAGGAACCGGAATTTGCCCACTTACCGCAAGTTTTAGCCCCCGATCGAACAAAACTTTCCAAACGTCACGGCGCTACAAGCGTTATTGAATACAAAAATTTAGGCTATCTTCCTGAAGCCGTTTTAAACTTTCTCGTCTTGCTCGGTTGGCATCCGAAGGACGACCGAGAAATATTTTCAAAAGATGATTTAATTAAAGAATTTGATCTTTTCCGCGTTCAAAAAAGTGGCGCCGTTTTTGATTCCAATAAATTGAATTGGTTAAACAAAAAATATATTTCAGAAATTTTACCAACCGAAGAAATTATGAACAGGGGACAGAAATTTATGCCCGGAAACTGGCGTCTTACCGCAGGCATTATGAATGCGGTCAAAACCCGATTGGAAAAATTATCAGATTTGGAAAATGCCGCCCGTCTATTTTTCATCACGCCGGAATATCCTGCTGACATGCTCTACTGGAAAGGGGAGAGGAGAGGCATCAGGGAAAATTTGGAAAATATCTTAACGGTTATTTCAACAAGCGTTGGTGAATTTAATAAGGAGAATTTGGAAGCGGCTATTTTTGTTATTATTCCGAGTAATGGAAAAGGAGAGTACCTATGGCCTTTAAGAGTGGCTTTATCGGGTCAAAAAGAATCTCCGGGGCCATTTGAGATAATGGAAGGTTTGGGAAAAGAAGAAAGCATGAAGCGCATCAAAAACGCAATAGGAAAACTTTAATCGTATTATCCCCGCGAAGAGGTCTGTCTGCTGGCAAGCGGGAAAATCCAGTCATGAGCCGCAATCATCAATTATTGGTCTTAACATTCTGCGCAATTGTCTTGTCCTTTTTTGTATCCGTTCCAGTCGTCTTTGCCGAAAATGAAACAGACTTAAGGAATAAAATTGAAGCTAAAAGCAAAGAGCTTGAAACCCTTCAAAGTCAGATTAACGAAACGCAAGGCAAACTGGACGTTATAAGCTCACAAAGTAAATCGCTCTCGCGAGAAATTCAAAGCACCGAATACACCATTAAAAATCTTGAGCTTAATATTCGCGGAAGCGAAGTAAACATTGATAAGCTTTCCCTTGAACTCCAAAATCTGGGCATTCAGCTATCCGATACGGAAAAGATGATCGGAGAGAAAAAATCAAGTATTGCCGTAACCATCAGAGAGATAAATCAAAAAGAAAAGGTAGGCATTTTGGAAACTTTTCTTGCAAGCCAAAGCCTTACCGATAGCGTGACGGAGTTGTCAGATTTGGACAAACTTCAGGCATCTTTAAGCGATGATATTGTTTCTCTTAGAAATCTTTCTTCCTTACTCGGAGAAAACATCAAAGAAACCGATTCTAAAAAAAATAACTTGGAAAATGAACAACTTAACCTTAAAAGTCGCAAAGCGATAGTGGAAGACCAGAAGTCTTATAAAGAAACTATCCTCAAAGAAACCAAGAACCAGGAATCGGCCTATCAAAAACAACTCTCCGATTTAGAGAAAAAACAGGAAAGCATTAACGAAGAAATTGAATCGTTGGAAGCGGCTTTAAGAAAAAACTTTAACGCCGCCCTCGCACCGGGCAGGGGATACCTTAAAATCCCTTTTTGGGGAACACATCCTTTAACCCAGCAATACGGTGCGACAGATTTTGCGAGAACGGCCTATAAAACGGGTTTCCACAACGGAATTGATTACGGTATGACTATCGGCACCCCCATTCTTGCGGCGGCGGACGGGAAAGTGTTTGTCATTGGAGACAATGGCCGTTATCAATACGGGAAATTCATCGTCATTAAACATGATAATAATTTCTTTACTCTCTACGCTCATCTTTCGCGACAAGCGGTCTCCGTGGGCCAATCAGTAACGCAAGGGGAGATAATCGGCTATTCCGGTAATACCGGTTACGCAACAGGTCCCCATCTTCATTTTGGCGTTTATCAGACGATGGAGCTTAAAGGTTTCGCAGGTGCAGGAAATGTTCCTGTCGGCGTTACAATGAATCCAAGTGATTACTTTTAATAGTAAAATGTTTTTACACCTGTTTTCACTGTTTTTACATTTGAGCTATTATTAAAGCATGGATTCAGCCGGTGGTTTTCAAAAAGTCCTGGAGGCTTTAAAAGATGCGGGACAATACATTATGCCAGCCGTGAAAGCGCTGCTAAATGTTTTAGTTCTTCTCTTTGACGCTCTCGCAAATCTTATCAGGCAAGGACTAGGAAAGATGTAGGGGATGGCTATTTCGCTCGCCGTCGTCCAGCGGATGATATGTCGCATAATGCACCTTTTGCGACACATGTATTATTCGGCGCTTCTTCCCTCTTTGAATTTTCAATTTTTAACCTAGCTTGTTATATTCGTTTGGATTCGCCATTCCCGTTTCTCTGTCATTCTCGCTAAGGCGGGAATCAATATGCTCCTATTTATATGTCTAAATCCGTAAAACCTAAAGCCCGGCCAGCCGTAAGTCTCCCCTACCGGACTAGTAAAAAGGTAGTCCATTTTATCGGCATAGGGGGCATCGGCATGAGTTCCTTGGCTCGTTGGTTTTTGGCTCAAAATTGGCTTGTAACGGGTTCTGATGCAGTAAAGAGCCAGATTACCGATGAATTGGTAAAGGACGGCATAAAGGTTAAAATTGGGCATAAAAAGACGAACTTACCCCAAAACGCTGATTTGGTGGTCTATACTGCCGCAATACCTTTGGATAACTCCGAATTTCAAGCGGCAGTGAAACTAGGCGTTAAACGACAGACGTATTCCGAGGCTTTAGGAGACCTTACGAAAAAATATAAAACCATTGCCATAGCCGGCAGCCACGGTAAGAGTTCCACAACTGCTATGGTCGCCGCGATTCTAATTAAAGCCCGAATGGATCCGACGGTCATAATCGGAACGAAATTAAACGGTTGGAATTTCCGCGCCGGTAAAAGTGACTGGCTCGTAATTGAAGCCGATGAATACAAAGGCTCCTTTTGGCATTACAAACCATATTCCGCAATCGTCACAAACGTTGACTTGGAGCATGTTGATTTTTATAAAAATTTAGCAGCCGTTAGAGACTCATTTCTAAAGTTTCTAAAATCCGTCTCAAAGGAGGGCTGTATAATCCTAAACGGCAATAATGAAAATTCAGTCTCTCTAATCCCCCGCTTAAAAGAACGGGGGAATGTAATTACCTTTTCCGAAAGAGATAAAGCCGTCATTCAAAAAATAAAACATGTTATTAAGGTTCCGGGAGACCACAACGTAATGAATGCTCTCGCCTCTTATAAATTAGCAAAGGCGCTCGGCATAAATGAAAAAATAATCTTAAAAGCTATATCGGAATATAAAGGTGTCTGGCGCCGCATTGAATACAAAGGCGTTACAGCTAAAGGCGTTAAAGTGTTTGATGATTACGCTCATCATCCGACAGAAATTAAAGCGACTCTTCAAGCGTTGCGGGAAAAATTTCCGGACAAGAAAATCGCCGTCTGCTTTCAGCCCCATCAGCAACGAAGACTTACGGCTTTATACGAAGATTTTATTACCGCTTGGAGCGATGCCGATTATTTACTTTTGCTTGACGTTTATAATCCGAAAGGAAGAGACGAAACATCCGAAACAAAAAATTCCAAGACTCTTACAAACGATGTAAATAAATTATCCCCTGCTACCCGTCTCGCCGACAGCTCGCCGAAGCAGAAAGCTTTCTACATCGGCGCCGAGAAAAGCATCAAAAAAGCAGTAGAGACTCTACCGCTCAAAAAGAGCGATATTCTCGTTCTTATGGGCGCAGGTGATATCGCCGATATGACATTATCCCTCCTCTACAAATCTAACCCGGGGTCGGTTCCTATTTCGTAGAAACAGTCATTCCCGGTATAACTGGTGCAGGCGCTGCGGCTTCCGCCGTCTGTTTTCATCTTGTCTCTATGCTTCACGGATTCCAATCGGCCCACAAGCTTAAAAGTTTTATACGTAGTATCGCAGGCATAACCGTAAAAATAGGTAGCGGAGTCCGTTGGATCATTGGGAAGAAATGGAATGGGCGAACCGCCCGGAATATCGGAAAAATCCACGTCTACCCAACCTGTACCCGTCACATTATTTGTAGATGCATTGAAAGTGCAAGTGGTCGTCAAAAAGGGACCACTGCCAGCACCCGGGTCATAAGTACAACGACCCCCTCCCGGGCATGACCCCAGAGCTATCGGATTAACCTGCGCGACATAAATAGAAAGCGCGCTCTTGATCGCGTCTAAATCGTTCAGTCTTTGCGAATCTCTTGCTTGAGCCAAGAGTTCGCCCGGATTTAGAACAACCACTACCGCCGCTGAAAGAACCGCGAGAATGGCAATAACGATCAAAAGCTCCACAAGCGTAAAGCCTCTAAGAGAACTGCCGTTTCTAGAATAACTAAATGGCAACATTTTTTATTTCTGTTTTCCCTAATTATAGCTGAAATAATATATATACATACCCTATAACAAATGAGTTATCCACATTCTCGTTTCTAGTTTATAATAATCGCTGCCGTATGGAGTACAAAAACTTGGAAAACTTTAAAGCTTTGGCCGGTTATGTGATAAATGAAATTTGGTATCCCCGTGTTACAAGCATCGTAAACATAAAGGCGAAACCCGCCCTATATCGTTACTACGCTTCCTTACCAAGTTATGAAGCAGGAGAGGCAATAAAGCAAAAATCGGCTGATGAAGGAACGGCAATCCATGAAATTATTCAGGCGATTATGGCTGGAGACATGCTTCGCGACAAAGATGGCTCCCCTATTCTTTCGGACGAAGTTCGTCCAGCGGCGGAAGCATTCATGAAATTAAACGATGAATTGAAAATTTCCGCCTCTCGCGAGTATATTGAAAAAAGAATCATTAATTTTGACGAAAGATATTCCGGCACGGCCGATGCGGTGGTTACGATAGACGGCAAAGTCGGCGTCTTGGATATCAAAACATCGCAGGCCATATATCGCGACTATTGTTTGCAGACCTCGGCATATATGGAACCCCTTAGATACGAAATTCCGGAAATCACGACTAGATGGATTCTCCGTGTGGACCAAAACCAATCCTGTCGGAAATGCGGCGCGACAAAACGCGTAAAGGGCGGGAACGAAAAAATTAAACTTCCTTGGCGAAACGGATTTGCTAAAAACTGCGAGCACGAATGGGGTCCCGTCAAGGGAGAAATAGAACTGCAAGAATTTCCCGATTTTAGCGAAGATTATGAAGCTTTCTTGGGAGCCAAAAAATTGTGGGAATGGGAACATCTCGGTTGGTTAAAGCAAATAGGCTACAAATAAAGCGGGGTTATTAAACCCCGCCTTTGTTTTATTCGTTAAGTCCTTCCGGATCTTTCCACGAGTCTTCTCCGAAATATCCGTAGAAATACCGAAGTTTTCCTCCCTCTTCGTCGGTCCTCTCTATCCACATGAAGAAAGGTTTGTCTATGCGGACGATTTTCGCATAAGCGGTAATTTGCATGCCTATTGTGACGGCGCTTGTAACCCTTACGCCCGTCTCATCCATTTTCACTCTAGTTTGCTGCAGAGCCTGTGCGATATAGAATTCCGTCCGCTTCACCCGCAGACCTTGTAGCCACGAGATGTCTGAATTTATCTTTGCATCAATCATCGGAAAAATAAGGCTGTCAATCCCCTTTTCCGAACGCTTAAGAATATTTTCCGCAATGGAATCGATCCTGTTGGCTAAGGCGAAACCCTCATAAGCCTTGTCGGCGATTGTCATATAGACTGTATCTCCACATTTCGTCTGCATCGCCGCGACGTCGTTTCGTCCGTATTTTATAATCTCAAACCCGCTGTCCGGTCCGCCCGTCATTTTTACCGCGGAATATTTTTTTCCTCCGTATTTCACATAGGATTTTAAACCTTCTTTCCGCCAATTAAGCAGCACATTGAAAATGGCGACCGCTCCAAAGCCCCTATCGCCCAAGCTTTCCAGCTGCATGTCCCCGAAACCATTGTTCGCGAGTGTCTTGTTTAAGGTATCGGCGGAAGCGCCTGCGTAGCTCTTAAGCTCGTCGGTTGAAAAGCACGCGAGCGGATTTCTGCCTCTCGGAGCATAATAATCATGAAAGAACACGCGCTGTAGTTCGTTCGCTCTTATCTGATCCCACGAGTCCGGGCCGTCTTTCAGACCTAACACGTAAAGGATTTTCTTCATTGCCGCAACTATCGGCGACGGTATAAACACGGAAGTCTTTCCGTCCATCACACAACAACTCCTCTTTATTTCGGGTTTAACCCGTTATTAAGCGTCTACCTGAAAACTATAAATTTTATAACGGCTTGTCAATTAAACCCGCTCTGCGTTCATAGAGAGTCGGGACACTGTTCTATGATTATCGGCGCCCGGTCATTTTTTGCGGATGTTACCACCCCTAACCCGAAAGCGAGAGTCACGGTTAAAATCAATATGACAACGGCGGCTACTTTTTGTTTAATAGGGATATTATGCCACAAAAAAACAAGAGAAAACTCGGGATTTTCATTTGACATAATTACCCGTTTATAATAGCATTCCTCTTGCTGAATCCTAGTAAAATTCGAAGAATTACCTACAAAAAATAACCACTTATGGCTCATACAAAGGCCCTAGGCTCTACAAAAAACGGACGCGATTCTCGCTCTAAAAGACTCGGTCTCAAAAAGAATGACGGGCAGTTCGTTAACGCCGGCGAGATTATTTTACGTCAGCGGGGAACCAAATATGTCCCCGGTGATAATGTCGGACGAGGAAAAGACGACACCCTCTTTGCCGTCAAGTCCGGTGTCGTTAACTTCAAAAGCATTAGAAAAACTTGCTACAACTCTAAGATAAGGAATGCTAAAAAAGTGAGTATCGCGCAAGCAGCCGTCTAAGAGACGTTTATCCTTATCCTCCCTGTTACCCCTTTCCCGATATTTATTTCCACTTCGTGTTCCCCGATTTCTCTTATCGGTTTTTCTAAGCGTATCAGAACCTGACCAAATCCCTTTTTTTTCAATTCTTCGGTTATATCTTCTTTTGTTACTGAACTATATACTTCTCCCTTTTCTCCGGTATTCAAGTGGAAGGCTAATGGCGTATTTCTAACTGCTTCCAATTTCTCTTTAAGCTCGGCGATTTTCTTTTCAACCGCAATATTTTTTTGGTTATTTTCTCTGACTGTTCTTTCTGTCGCCAGCTCGGCGATTTTTTGAGGCAACAGAAAATTCTTGGCATATCCATCTGCCACTTCTTTTATATCCCCCGTTCTACCGACATTTTTAATGTCTTTTAGAAAAATAATTTTCATCAACGAAGCATCTCTAAAGCTTTGTTAAGCTGCGTGTCTATCTCGGTATCTTCCACGGGTTCTATGTTCACGTCAGGCACAAGCCCGCTCTCCTCTATTATATGTCCTCCGGGCGTTACCCAATTCGCCACGGTTATCTTCATCATTGATCCGTCTTTCAATTCCTCAAGCGTCTGCACCGTTCCTTTTCCAAAAGTTCTTTCCCCCACAAGTCTCGTTCCGTTGAGGTCTCTCATTGCGCCGGCCATAATCTCGGCGGCTGATGCCGTTCCGCTATTCACAAGCACAACAGTCGGTAAATTTTTGAGCGCAGAATTGCCGTAGGAACGGAATACCGTTTCCTCCCCCGAAGCATATCTTTCTTTAACTACCACTTCTCCCCTATTTACGAACCAGCCGGCGAGATTTACTGCGACTTCAAGATATCCTCCCGGATTATTGCGTAAATCTAAAACCATTCCTCTTGGATTTTCCGCCGCTATTTCCCGAAGAGCATTATAAAAAGCGAGCGGGGCGGTCTGACTAAAATTTGCAACCCTTACGTAGGCGACGTTCTCATCTTTCCATTCCCACTCAACAACAGGCAAAGTGATAACCTCCCTCGTGATCTCAATGTCTATTGCTCCCGTTACCCCCTCACGTGACACCACAAGTTTGATTTTAGTGCCGGGATCGCCACGGATGATTTTCACGGCGTCCTGCACCGTCTTACCGAAGAGATCCGTATCCCCCGCCTTAATGATTATGTCTCGCGGCTTTAACCCCGCTTTCTCCGCAGGCGTGCCTTTTAAAGGCGCGACCACAACTACTTGTCCGTCCCTTTCTTCAAGTTCAGCGCCAATTCCGCCAAATTCTCCGTTAATATCTTCTTCAAATTTCTTGGCGTCGTCGGGCGAGAAGAATGTCGTGTATGGGTCGCCGATATTTTCCGTAAGTCCTTTTATCGCTCCGTAAAGCATCTGCTGTTCTGAAAGATCACCCGCGCGCAGATAACTTTCCTTTATCTTCGCCCATGCCTGCCAGAACACGCCAAAGTCGGCTTTAACGTCGCTCCCAGGATTAATGTCGGCGACTCCTTCAATCTTTATGTTTTTGGTTTGGCTGTAACCGGCCTGGTATCCCCCGTAAAAAATTGCTCCCGCAGCAAAAACCCCGATTAACGCGAACGAACCAACACGAATAATTTTTTTCTTATCCACCATTAATGGCATTTTACACCTGCCTCCCCCTTTTTGTCATCAAAATTTTATGCGCAGTCAATTAATTGACATTCGCTTTAAATTATGGCGTAATTAGGAGGTGGAAAATAAGCCGCAATTTAACGCTTACCTTGATAAAATACGCGAGCGGGCGAAAAAATCTCGCATTCATTCGCGGCACCAAATGATCGGCCTGATGGTTGCGGACGCTTTAGGCGACAACAATCATAAATCTCTTTATATTAAAATGGCGCGTGAAGAAAACGGCGAAAAGATGCTATATATGGCAAAGTCCATCGCCGAAAATCCTCGCGTTAAAAATAAAGGAGCTTACTTTATGAGAATCTGGCGCCTTTCTTTTAAGACAAATGGAAATCGTCACGATAAAAAGCAAAAATCGAAAAATCCTAAAGCGTAAAACGCCCAATTTTGATTTCAAAAAACACGGCGCCGACGAAATCAAGACAATTATCGCTGAAATGAGAAAAACAATGAAGTCAAACGACGGCGTTGGTCTTTCGTCAAATCAAGTGGGTTTAAATTGGCGGCTTTTTGTCGCTGAATACGACAAAAAGTTTTACGTTATTTTCAATCCGCGAATTACAAAATCTTCGGAGAAAATATCAGTGATGGAAGAAGGATGCTTAAGCGTCCCTGATGTGATTGTTGAAGTCCCCCGCTCTGAGACAATTACCCTTGAAGCCGAAGATAAAAACGGCAAAAAATTGAAAATCAAGGCTTTCGGCGTCCTCGCAAGAATTTTTCAGCACGAAACCGACCATCTGAACGGAAAATTAATAACGGATTATCTTTAAAAGCCATAGACACGAATCCAAATCTATTGTCAAAATTGACACCTCGGTTAGGGTGCATTAGTTTTTAGGCATCGGTCGTTAAATTTTGAATATTTGGAAAGGGTGATAATCAATGGACAATGCGCTTGTCAGGAGAAAGGAGAAAAAAATTATCTCCGGATACAACAAACTCGCTGAAATGATCAGCGCCCACAAGGTGCTCGGAAAGAAAATCATCTTTTTGAGCGGAACGTTCGATATGTTCCATATCGGACATTGCCGTTATTTCCTTTCTGCCATCGAGGCCGTAGCCGAAAAGACGAGCAAAGGCAGAGAAGATATCGTTCTCGTTGTCGGAGTGGACAGCGACGATGAAGTCAGAATGCGAAAAGGCCCATATCGTCCGGTAGTTTCCCAAGACGAGAGGGCTGAAGTGGTTGCCTACGACGAAGACGTGGATTACGTCATCATCAAAGAAGAGAAAGAGTTCAATTGGAATCTGGCCCAGACTATCAGAGCCGACTTTATCATTCTCTCGGAATCAACCAACGTCATATATGAGGGAGGCCGGGAGAAAATGATCGAAGACATCAAAGAATGGGCTGAAGATGTTTTTGTTCTTCCCCCTCAAGCGGAAACCTCGACGACCGGAAGAATACACAAATTGATCACCGAGAAGCTGGCCGATGCAAGAGTGAGAATAAACTCTATTTTCGACGAGCTGCTTGGAGGCAAACAATGACGAACACGATCGTCGCGTATGTCCCGGTTATTCATCGCGGATATCTGGAGTTCTTCAGAGAACACGGCAAAGATGGCCTATTGCTTATTCCCGACAAATCCATTACCGACAGAATCGAGTATATCTGGCGCGATATGCGCGCGTTATCTTCCGAAGAGATAATCCCCGCTCTTGATTCGTTTGGCATCTTCTCAGAAATAAGACTGGCAAACATGGAAACAATTATAGTCAAGTCTTATGAGAAACCTCTTATCATGCCGATGGAAGATATTTCTCTTGAAATCGCCAAATTTATTCCGGAGAAGAACATTTCCTTCCATCGCCTTTTCCTGCGTTGGAACAACTTCAACGTGCTCAGGCAGGAAGAGGTTTTCTGGGATCGAGAGATGGATAAGACGGAATTCTTGTCCATAATAGTTGAAAAGGCAAGGTATGAGAGCGAGCGTTCTTCAGACTGGTGGCGCCAGATTGGAGCGGTCGCGTTCCGTGACGGAGAAATCTTAATCTTCGCTCACAACTGTCATCTGCCCACCGAACTCGAGCCTTATTATTCGGGCGACCCGAGAACCGTATTTCATGCAGGAGAACACATCGAATTTTCCACCTCCATTCACGCCGAAGCGGCTCTCGTCGCAAAAGCGGCAAAAACCGGTATAAGTTTGAAAGGAGCAGAAATATTCGTTGACGCTTTCCCTTGTCCTCCTTGCGCCAATCTTCTCTCGCGACTGGACATCAAAACGCTCTATGTTGCTGGAGGATATTCAAGACTAGATGCAAAACGCATTTTCGCGGAGAAAGGCATCGAAATAGTGAAATTAAAAGAAACCCCCATCTAACTGATGGGGGTTATTTTTTTACCTTTCCGGTCAATCCAAAAAAAGAGAGCCTCCTCTTTATCCGGATCAGGCACCAGAAAGTGCACGTGAACGTGCTCCACACTCGCGCCATTTAGGAGAGAATCTCCAAACCTCATGCACATCGCGCCGCTTTTCACGTTATACATTCCCTCGAGCATGTGGGCAATGCATATTAACTCGTCTCCGGCGCCTATTGGCAAATCGGCAAAGCAGGTGGCGTGTGTCTTGGAGATTATGAGAATGTGCTCCTTGGAAGCCGGGTAAGCCCATTGGTTTTCCGTTACTTTCCAATGCTCGCCCACGTAGATGATCGGCTTCTTGTGCTCTTCTCCGAGATCGTCCAAACAAAAGCTACACCTGCCCTTGGCATTGATCCTCCCCATCGCCTCGCGTTGGCTTTCCTCTCTGGCATTTTCCAGGATACAAGGATTACTCTTCACGTCTGAAGATTTTGAAGTCATACGGATATTCATCCCCTTCTTCCTGATAGTTAGTCAAAGCAGATAGTTCGTCTATCTGCCACTCTTCCCTGTTCCATTCAGGAAATGAAGCGTCTCCATCTTCAATGATAACGTCCACTTCCGTAAGGTAGAGTTCGGTGGCAAATTCAAACGCCGCCTCGTAGACTTCTCCGCCGCCAATGGCAAATAACATTGAGATGCCTTTATCAGCGCAAAGAATAAATGCCTCCCTGAAGGAATAGACGACATAGCAGCCTTCGGCTGCGCGATAATCCGGTTGACGCGTGAGAACAATGTTTGTCCTTCCATGCAGCTTTCTCCCAATAGACTCGTGAGTTTTTCGCCCCATAAGCACCGCGTTGTTCCCCTCGCCTTTCGTTATTTGAGAAAACCGTTTCATGTCGCTCGACAGTTTCCATGGAATGCCACCGCCCTTTCCTATTATCAGGTTTTTAGCGACAGCCACGATTATAGCAACACTAATATGAAACATGTTTCTTCTCCTTCCAAAATTAAGTCGGCGTTGGCATATTGATAGCCGGCCTTTCGAGATAGTTCTCCAGTTCGAAATCCGTGTTGCGGAAAGCGAAAATGTCCGTAATGCCGGTGTTTTTAAGAACCAGCTGCGGAAATTCTTTTTCCTCGAGCTTGAGATACTCCTTTACGGGTTCGACCTGTCGCTCATACATATGAGGGTCGAGTATGATGTGGTAGTAGAAAGCGGGCCTATATCCGGTAACATGCGCTGCCATCAAAAGCGAAGCGCAATACTGGACTATGTTTCCAGCCACGCCAACCGGCACATCACCGGAACGCTGCACATGGTAAAGCGACAATTCATTCGTTTGCAGATTTGGAACGAAATCTATAACCGTACCATGGCATGGAGCTACTGCTACTTGCCTCTTCTTTCCCTTTCCTCTTCCGACATACTGTGGAATCCACGTAGTCATAAGATGTGTGCGAAGATATGGAAGTTCCTTTATCTGCTCCACTACGTGTCTTACCTGGTTGAAAGGTATCCCTTCGGCTGTTGGAAAATCGTGAAGAGCCGCTCCGTATGATCCGGGCCCTAATTCTCCGGGCTTGAGATCAAGTCCGCAATGTTCCAAGTACTCTTTCGAAGTCCACCTCCGCCACCAGTTGCAGCCAAACTTTTTGAGTTCTTCGTGAGTTGTCACGCCATTGAAAAAGGCGATTATCTCACCGATGGCGGAGAAAACATTCTTGTAAAAATCCCTCTTTGGTATAGGCAAAACAATCCTGTCAGCCTCGTTGCCTTCGCACCTCAAGTCGTATGCCAAAGTGACAGGAGGAAGCCGCCATGCGGATTCTCCCTGCGGACTCGGCACCTCTATTCCCTTCGTAAGCAGTCTAGCGAGCGTCCAATCGTACTGGTTGCCCTTTAGAGCAGAAAAGTCTATCCCTTCGGCTATTTTGTTCATCCGATGAATCCTCCTTATTAATTTCTTAAATATCAGCCTGCCACTAAATTACCTATTTTCGGAAAGATAGTCAATTAGTGGCTTTCAAAAATCCCTATCATCGGAGTATTCTTTATAAGTGATGAAATTCGTTTTCTTCGGCACCCCGCGCTTTGCAGCTATCGTCTTAGGAAGACTTATTGAAAAAGGTTTTCCGCCAATTGCTATCGTGGCAAACCCCGATCGGCCGAAAGGGAGAAAAAAGATCGTAACTCCACCCCCCGCGAAAGTAACTTGTCAGAAGTTAAATCCTCATATTCCCGTTCTTCAGCCTGAAAAAATAGATGATGAATTTCTTTCTAAACTTCGTGAATTAAACGCTGATTTTTTTCTTGTCGCCGCTTATGGGAAAATCCTTCCGAAAAATTTGATTGACATACCTCGTTACGGGACAATCGGCATCCATCCATCCCTTCTCCCGAAACTTCGCGGAACAACACCTATTCAATCCGCCATTCTAAACGGTCTAAAAGAAACCGGCGTAACATTGTATGTCATTGATGAAAAAATGGATCATGGACCGATTATTTCAACACGTTCTTTGGAAATTCATTCCCACGATAATACCGAATCTCTTTCCGACAGACTCGCAATTTTAGGGAGCGATATGGTCGCGGAAATAATCCCGTCAATTTCATCTTCGCTTAAATTGGAAAGTCAGAAAGAAACCGAAGCGACTTTCACTAAAAAATTCACTACCGACGACGCCTATGTTTCACCTAAAGAACTAGAACGCGCCGAAAACGGCACAGGTGATTTGGCAAAAATCATTGAACGAAAAATTAGGGCTTATACTCCCGAACCCGGTGTTTGGACAATAAAAGACGGCAAAAGGGTGAAACTCTTGGATGCGGAAATTGTGGACGGGAAGCTGATACTTAAATCCATTCAAGCCGAAGGTAAGAAACCCATAATCATCCGATGAATATTTTGGAATCCATTGTTTTGGGCGCTGTCCAGGGATTAACCGAATTTTTACCGATTTCAAGCTCCGGACATTTGGTTCTTCTTCAAAAAATATTCGGCATTAACGAGAACGCGCTTGCTTTTGATATCGTCTTGCATGTGGCGACTCTCGCGGCCGTTATTGCAATTTTCTGGCGGGAAATTTGGCACATGATTCGAAAACCGTTTAGCAAACTTACCGTTCTTGTGGCCATTGCTACCGTTCCCGCTGTTATCATTGGCGTCGTTTTTCACGATTTTTTTGAATACGCTTTCTCTTCCGGTAAATTTCTCGGCCCTTGTTTCATCCTCACAGGCATTGTGCTTTTTCTGGCAGACAGAAATAAAGAACAAATTCACTACGGAAAAGACTTGGACAGTATGTCTTATATGGACGCTCTCTTTGTCGGTTTAGCCCAAAGCGCGGCAATCATCCCTGCCCTCTCTCGTTCTGGATCTACTATCTCCGTCGGTCTTTTCAGAGGATTTAAAAAAGATTTTGCCATAAAGTTTTCCTTTCTTATGTCTGTCCCGGCAATTATCGGTTCGACGCTGTTTGACGCGAAAAATTTAACCGCAACGATGTTTCAGAGTATCGGCATTTGGCCTTTGATTTTAGGAATACTTGTCGCTGGTATCACGAGTTATTTTGCCATTCGTTTTATGCTCGATTTCTTTTCTCACGCGAGCATGAAAGTTTTCTCGTTCTACGTATTCCTCCTCGGTTCTTTAATCCTCGCGGACCAGTTATTCTTTAATATAGTTTTCTAATATCCCGTCTATCTTTTCCCAATTCAAATTTTTGAAAAAAGCTTCAATGTATCCTTTTCGGTTTGTTCCATAATCCATAAAATAGGCGTGTTCATAAACATCGAGCGTTATTAAAGGAATGGTTCCGGCGACAATCCCAACATTGTGCGCGTCAGCGTTGTAATTATGGAGCGTTTTGTCCTCAAGGTCGTATGAGGTAATTACCCATCCCCTTGCTGAAAGTCCCGCGGCTGACATATCAGCAATCCAATTATCTATTGAGCCAAAGTCCCTCTTTATCATTTCCGCCATTCTAGTCTCGGCTTTAGACGGGCCGAGAATTCCAAAATATATTTCGTGCAACTTAACCCCGTCCATTGCAAAAGATTCTTGTCTTTTCAACTCCCCTATTTCGCTGTAGGTAGCATTCGCAAGAGATTTATCGGCTGTTTCAAGCTTTGTCCTTATCTCGTTAATTTTTTTAACATATCCCTCATAGAGCTTAAAATGCTCCGTAATAGCCTTGAGGCTAATGCCATCCAAATCGGCCGTAATTTCAAGAGGTTTTGAAATAATTTCTTTTGCCATTTTAGTGCTTTAATTATATTATATCGGGGTTCAAATAAGGTATTTGCCGGATCGTCTAATGGTAGGACACATGCCTCTGGAGCATGGTATCTTGGTTCGAATCCAGGTCCGGCAGCAAGTCTGCAGAAGTAGTTATTTTCGGTCTATTTGCGATGATGTCATACACCTCTTTGTATTGATACGAAGCGATTTTTTGATCTTTCACCGAAAAGTTCCAAAGTAAATTTTTTACGATTTCACGCTTATCATCAGGATCAGCATTAAAATATTCATCTGCCGCTTTATTAGCGCATAGAAAGATATCTTTAACCTGTTCCAAAGTTACTTGCCCCTCATTCTCGGAGTCCGTTTTGCCTATCTGAACCTTTAGATGAGCTACCTCCTCGCCTAATTCGGCCATTTTGGCAGCATAAAGGCTTTCTGGGACCGATCCTGTCAAATAGGAGTCTAGGAGCTTAGATTGCTGCTCCTCCAGGCTTTTTAGCCTAACCAAAAGGGACTCTTTAGAGTCTTTCTTGTAAGTTTGGGCCGTATCAGCTTTCTCTTTGGCCGCTTCATAAGTTATTTCGATTAACTCAGGGTCAATCCTTAGGCCTCCTAAGATTTCTGAAACCATCTCATCCAACTTCTCGGAGCGGATATATGTTTTATGTTCCTCGCAAATTCCTTTGCCGTTCGTGCAATAGTAATAATCATATCCTTTCTTTTTGGTAGCCGTCAGAGCGCAACCGCACGATTCACATTTCAAAAACCCTCTTAAATGGAAAAAGTGTTTTTGTTTCTTACTATGAATCTTTCCGCTTAAAACATCGTTAGCCTGATCGTATAACGTTTTGCTTATTATTGGTTCGTGATTGCCAGGATAATAATTACCGTTCTTAAGCATCACTCCGTAATAAAACGGATCTTTGATTATTTTATGGATATGGCTTCGTCTCACTTTTCCGCCATTCCGAGTTCTCAAACCATCTTTATAAATGATCTCCATTACATCTTTTAAGCTTGATCCGCCGAGCGCATACAGCTCGAATATACGACGGATATACTTGGCCGCATTCTTGTCTAAAACAATCGTTTTGTCGGCTTTGTTATTCAGATAGCCAAACGGAGCAGGGCCAGGCCAGCCGCCTCGCTCAAGCTTCGCTCTATTGCCACGCTTAACATTAGCACTCAGATCATCGACATACTTTTTTGCTATGCCGAAATCCAAGCTCATCATAAACTTATCGTCCGAGAGATTATGAAAAGTCTTTTCAGGGGTAATTATTTCCGAAACCAGTCCCCGATCCATAAACCAAGATATTTTGCCACCATCAAGAGCATTTCTCGCCAGGCGATCCAATTTCCAAACTAAAAGAGTTGATCCCTTAGACTTTTCTATATCCCGAAGCATTTTGTCGAATATGGGCCTACCTGGTGCCTTGGCCGACATGGATTCCTTATAGGTTTTAGATACGGTTAAATTATTCCTTTCCGCCAGTCTTAAAAGCTCCGTCTCCTGTGAGTCTATAGATAATACTTGTCTATCCTCCGCTTCCGATGATTTTCGGCAATAGATGATGTATTTCATGGCATTCTATTTCTCATTATCTCTCCTATAGAAGAGAACCCTTCTTTATATTTCTTTATAATTTCTTTACCGCTCGGATTTATATTTACCAGACTCGCTTTATTAGCCCTCTTTGTAATCAAATTAGTTCCATTTCGCAACTGTTTTGATAACTTTTTGGTTCTTAAATCAATTATTTCATTGTCCCCTAAATTCGAGTTTTTTGGCACTTTCCACTCCCAAAATGCCGTGTTAATAGAGATTAACCCCTCATCCCAGCTAACCTTAACAACCCCAAAAGCTTCGAGCCTTTGGAGTTCCTTTTTGATAGCCCCCTTATACAAGCCGCAAATCTGAAAATCGGAGATTTTAAAACTCATTGTCCGAGTATGGCAACCATCGGTCATTCTAGTAATGAAAAGGATTATCCTCAACTGCCGTGCCGTAAATCGCCGCGCATAGATAGTATCCAGAATATCGTTTGGAAATTTTGTGAATCTGTCTAATGCCATTTCACCCCTTTTCTTTTTGGTTTCTCTTTGATTCGGTAGTAGCTGAGATAAAGATCAGCCAGAGAGTCCAAATACCGCTCAGCTTTTTCGCCTGTTAAGCGGATTCCATAATATTTCCAGAAATATTTGATTAGTTTAGCCTTTAGGCCCTCTGAGAATTGATCCATCGGAGCTATGGGCCTGAAATAAAAAGCAGACCACGATAGTAGCCTGCCAAAAAGCATGTGAATCACATGAGACTCACGTGATTCATAACAAAAGACTAGTTAAAATCGTCATTTAACCAAACAGTATTATTTTGCCATTCAAGCAATTTATTTATACCTAAATCCCGTTTAGCTTTCTTATTTACAGCCAGTAAAGCGTCGTAGACACTTCTTTTGCCGTCTTTTCGCCAGTCTAATATATCCAAAATGTCTATCTCGTCTATGCGGCGATCACGATGTTCAAACACTTCGCGACATAGAAAGTGCTGATTCGTTTTAATAGGTATCTGGCACTTTTTCCCAGCAAGGGAAATAATCGCGCTGTTTTCATTAAACCCTACTCTCCCTTTTACTTTATTGTCTTTTGTTACGGCACGGAATCCCGCTATAGAGATAGGAACGATAAAACTAATAACCGCAATTAAGGCAAATTGGCCCGCTAAATTATTTGTAAAAGGGATAGTCGTCTCCCCAAAAAGAGAAAGAGCGCCAATCCTAAGAACTGATGCCAAATACCAGCCAGTAATCCCTATAAAAACAACTACCCCCCAACGAAGCGGTTTTAATTTCAAAAATTCCCTTAAAAAATCCTTATAGAAAGAGAACAGATCCAACGCTATGCTTTTGAGCGTAAGTGGGGACTTCAAGATAAAATTGGGTGGTTTTAGAGCGCTCTCTGCGGTGCGCTCGGCGGACCGCCCAATTTTATCGACGTCTAATCTAAAATGCAATATCATTGCAGTAAAACAAACTCCTCTTATTGATGAAAGAACAATACGCGAAAAGAAAAACAAAGGGATTAAGAAATGATATTGATAAAATCAAGAAAAACCATTTTCGATTTGTTGAAAATCTGAATAATGATCCTGAAGCATTATTTTATGCAACTAAAATGGAAAAGACTCTATTAATAAGATCTTTGATTGTAGAAACTCATCTTGCCATTGAAGACTTCATTAATTCACTGCTTCAAATTTCCTTATTAAAAAGACACCCAAGAATTAAAAAAGAAAAAGGCGGCATTACAGCCAAGAATTATTTTAATAATGCCTTCGAAGATGCCAGTAGTATATTTTATGGAAACAACTCAATGGGATTTAAGAAAAAAATCATTTTATTGCGAATTATGGGCGTTATAAATAAACGTCTTTATGAAGACTTAGATATTCTCAACACGCTAAGGAATAAGTGCAGCCACAACTGGGAAATAGAATCCGTAATAAGGCGAAAAATAAAAAGAGACAAATCTAAAAAATATGTTTTAATTTTTAAAGGCAAAAGCCTCTTTGATCCAAAGATAATGATTAATTTTCTAGACAAATATAATGATGTCTTATTAAAGATAGCCAAAAAATATTAGTCTAGGACCCTATTTTCTTACTAATGAAATAAATTCAACTAAAAGTTATCCCCTGTTGATTTCTAGTTAGAAAGTGTATTATATAAATAAGCTCATTTACCATGTGTAAAAGGAGTTCGAAATCCGCCCTTCACCGGGCGGGTTTTGTTTTCTCGTCATATTCCTGATATTCGTTCTTGAGCCGTTTTTTATTATGAGGATAATCGATATAAATCGCTGTTACCAGATAAAAGTTCTTTCGTTCAACTAAAACAACCAAGAAATCTTCTTTTTCTAAGAATAAGTTGTAACGTATTTCTCTCTCATGTTGCTTCGGCCATTCCCATACTTCGGGATCATTAGCATGATCAATAATTGGACGTATCCACGCAATCCGTTCACAACGTCTAAGATTTGGCACTCGTTCGCCTGTTTGCTTATCCTTTTCTGAAGTTACATGCCAAAAACATTCAGGTTTACCATTGAGTATTCTCTGATCGCCCAGAAACACTGGCTTATTGTGAAACATCGGCTGCGAATCCATAAAATCCTTTTTAAAAATCGTAAATAAGTGATTATTGTATGCATTCCAATCTCCTAAAAATTCATCAAGCTTTATAATCGGCGTAAGCCATATGGGCGATTTTGAATTACACATTAGATTAAATCATGATTGCCCCAATAGAAAATATTCATTTTCTTTTCAAGAAGTAATGTTGATTTTTTAAGATCATACCCCGACCTCTCTTGAATTCTCTCCACTAAATGTCTCTTAGCATCGCTTTTAAGACCATTCCTATTCACATACTGCATAGCACCTATTAGGATGTCTCCTATTTGAAGAATGCCTATTTCATTGGATCTCACTTGTTGGATATTTTTGACAATATCACGACGAAAGTCATACATACTGTTTGAAAGGATCTCCCAAAGCCTTGCTACTTTCTTTCTGCCTTGCGTATCCTTAATATCAAGATAAATGTAGTATTTATTTGCTGGCTCTAACAACTTACTTAAGAGATCAAAATACATTTTGTAATAAAAGTCATCGTGCGTTTGCTGATATTTCTTGTGACACAGGTGACTCTTATTAATTAAAATAGCGCGAAAATGAATATCGTCGTCATCAAAAAAATAATCTACAAGATCCTTATAAAACTCAATCTTTGCTGGAGAGATCTTTGCCCACTTTGCCTCAAATTTAGGCGATAGACCATGCTTTGCCTTTATTTCACGGATTCGTGTGTTTATTTTTTTAACCTTTTCTACGGGCACAAAAACAGCGCCCAAAACCATATTAGGAACTTTATCGTGCTCTAAGTGATTACTTTCGTCACAGTAGATGTTAAACTCCATCTCACTATTATGCTCGTTTTTACTCGTTTTTCAACAAGCAGACGACTGCCTTAATGACCTAATGAAACATATTGTATTTTAGTTCCAACTTCGTCCCAAATGGCCAGCACGGGTAGGCGCAGTTTCAAAAGACCGAAACACATTAAAATGCTAAAATAAAATTATGAATTGGATCAAAAAGATATTAGGTGGAAGAACTGACAAAGAAACGTTGACTTGCTCATTGGAGCAAATCTACGATAATTTGAAAAAAAATAATCCTAATAAGGATGAACACTGGCTTTTAGCAAACACATGGATGGCGAGATATGGAGATTTGGAAGCGTCAAAACAGAAAGGACTAAAATTGACGAAATATATTGCATATAAAGATACTTTCCAGTTTTCAATCCTTGATACCCCAAAATCTATTAGAGCACTGGTGCTCTTCTTGATATATAAAGAACTAGGGGAAAAAGCAGCTGAGTCTGACGCTGAAGAATTTGCTCAAATAATGAAGCCCCTACAAAAATTTCAAGGAGGAGGTAAATTAATAGAAGAATACAAACACAAAAATCCATTTACATGGAACGAGATACAGACGGAAGGAGACGAATCAATTTACGGTTTATACGGATTTTTAAATGCGACAGATTATCTAGACAAGAATCCCGAAGAAATGGAGAGAGTAATGAAAGAAGTTGAGAACCTATAAAAATAAAGCTCTCAAGACGCGTCGAAATAATAAGATAAAACTATTTCTATTTGAGATCGCCTTATAGGGCTTAATACACCATGGTTCTAGCTCGAGTCGGCCAGCCAACACGTGCGCACGAGTTTGTCAAGGGTATCGTGCGCTCAAAACGCATAAAACTTATGAAACTATATTTATCTTCACATCGAATACCCAACATAGAATCTTTTTCCGATTTTGTAGGTAAATCTCCGCACGAAATAAAGATGGGTCTTGTATTAAACGCAAAAGATGACAGATCCTCTGAATATCGGGCGGAGAAAAGAGATGAATTATTCAAATATTTCTCCGACTTCGGTTTCAAAATAGAAGAAATAGATTTACGCGACTACGCCGATAATCCAAAAGACTTATCTGATAAACTCAAAAACTTTGATGTAGTTTGGTTTAACGGAGGTAATATCTATTCCCTTAAAGAAGCTATAGATAAGAGTAAAAGCAAGGATATTATTCGAGACGTTTTTAATATTGATGTTATATATGCCGGAGACAGCGCTGGTTCAATAATTGTTGGCCCAACATTAAAACACTTTGATAAGGTAGATACCCCAAATAATCCTAGTCAAGGAGTGGCATACGAGGGATTACATTTCATAGATTTCGTTATTATTCCTCACTGGAATTCAGAAAAATTCGGCGAGATCAGTAAAACAATCAAAAAAGAACTGGAAGAGGAGGGATACAAAACAATTGAATTAAAGGATGATGAATTTCTATTAGTCGATAATGGGAAAGTAATTAAAAACGGTTAATATACACCCGTCTCGGGCGCTCAGGTTCGTTCAATCCGTAATTAGCCAGAATATTTTAAAATGAAGATCAATTCGACTGAAAAACAGCTATTAGATTATCTACATACATTCAATTGTGAATTTAAAGTCGGTGATAATATTTCTTATAAACTAGACGTAATTTTTAGTCTCGTGGATAATCATAATATAGAAGAAGGTCGTAATTATAGAAAACATACTAAGCTAAAAACTTTTGATGTAAAAGAGAGTAAGGACGGGCATTGGTTTACGTTCAATGAAGTTCGAGAGAAATTAGATGATAAAGATAGATTTGACGAAATTGCTGAAAGAATTTTCAGCACTTTAAATATTTAACAACATGATTGTAATATTAAATTTTGGAAGCCAATTTGCACATTTGATAGCTCGACGCGTAAGAGACCTCGGTGTAAGAGCCGAGATTTTGCCTTTTAACACGCCTGCTCCAAAGATAAAAGAACTTAATCCTTCCGGTATTGTCTTTTCTGGTGGCCCTGCTTCTGTGCTTGAAAAAAGTAGTTATCGGCCTGACAAAAAGATATTTGATTTAAATATTCCTGTACTGGGCATCTGCTATGGCCATCAAGTCATAGCTCACATGCTTGGTGGCAAAGTCTCAAAAGGTCAACACCGGGAATTTGGTAAAGAAATCTTGAGCCTAAAACAACGTTCAGCTATTTTTAAAAATCTTTCGCCGAAAGAATTGGTTTGGTTTTCTCATGGCGACCAAGTATCTAAATTGCCAACCGGATTCATAACCACGGCATCAACCCCGAGTTGTTCGTTTGCTGCATATCGTCACAAAAATAAAGATTTTTATGCAATTCAATTTCATCCGGAGGTAACTCACACAAAGAACGGCTTGAAGATTCTCTCAAATTTTGTATTTGATATCTGCAAAGCTCCTAAAGATTGGAAGATTGATTCGGTAGCCAAAAACCTTATTTCTGAATTCAAAGGAAAGATAGGTAAGGATCATATTATTGTTGGTATTTCTGGTGGTGTGGACTCATTAGTGGCTGGTACGCTACTTCATAAGGCTGTTGGGAAGCAGCTCCATGCGGTTTTTGTCGATACCGGTTTGCTTCGGAAGAATGAGGTAAGGGATGTTGCAGCAGTTCTACGAAAAAGGGGCTTTGATCTACACGTGATAGATGCTGCAAAGCTTTTTCTTAATAAACTCAAGGAAGTAACTGATCCTGAACAAAAGAGAAAAATCATTGGACATACTTTTATTGAAGTTTTTGAAGATACGATAAAGAATAAACTCAGGAAATATCCTATTAAATATTTTGCTCAAGGCACTATTTATCCGGACCGGATCGAATCTGCCGAAGCATCTAAACACGCTTCAAAAATTAAAAGTCATCACAACCTTACTCTCCCAGATAAATTCGGTTTTAACATTGTAGAGCCAATCAGAGATTTGTATAAAGATGAGGTTAGAAGACTTGGAGAAGTTATCTCGCTACCCAAAGATCTACTTTGGCGACACCCATTTCCAGGACCAGGGTTGGCAGTTCGGATTGTTGGAGATATTACGCCGGATAGATTACATATTCTCCGCGAAGCAGACGCGATCTTTATTGAAGAATTAAAAAAGGCCAAGGAATACGAGAAAATTTGGCAAGCATTTGCAGTTCTACTTCCTTTAAAAACCGTCGGTGTCATGGGAGATGCTCGAACCTATGAGTACATGCTTGCGCTTAGAGCAGTTGATTCTATTGATGGAATGAGTGCTGATTGGCACAAGATACCGACTGAACTACTTGAGACAATCTCTAGCTCCATTGTGGGTAAGGTAAGAGGAGTAAACAGGGTGCTCTTTGACATAACACAGAAGCCACCAGCTACGATTGAATACGAATAAAATGCAACTACCCGAAGAAGCGGTAACAGAATTCCAGCAACTCCATAAGGCCCGGTACGACCAGGACATTTCTGTCGTCCAGCATACAGATTTATTAAAACTCTTCAAGCAGTCTCGTTTTTATAGTCTCATACCGGATAGATCAGTATATAGCAAGACCTTGTCCGAATTTAGAATTGGGAAGTTTATCATTTTAAGATCGTCAGGAGCTTGGGTAGAAATTAATTATTTCTATAGGCGAGCATTGAAAACGGCCCCCTAAGTAAGGGGGCCGTTTTCAAAATTTGATTGGATCTCTACTTCTCTGACTTAGAGAAGAGAGTGGCCGTTAAGTAAACAGCGCATATTCCGACAACAACATAAACTACCCTAGACAACAAAGACATATCACCGAATATGGTTGCAACAAGATCAAATTTAAACAAACCGACTAATCCCCAATTAAGCCCGCCTACGACAAGTAAAGCTAATGCTACCTTCTTTAATATTTTCATTTTTGTATATATTTATATACCTCGACCTTTAATGAATAATTATATCAACTTAAATCGGTGAAAGCGTCTTTTTTAGTTTTAAGCTATCTAGTCTTCCTAGCTTTTTTTGCCGCAAGCATTGCTCGCTTTATCGCCAGCCTTTTTTTAGTTTTATGGGAATGAGTTTTTCTCGGTTTTCCCAATCCGGTTCTTCTTTTTGCCATTGTTTTCTAATTATAACAAAAAATATTCAAAAGAAGGCACGGGCGAATAATTCAGAAAGCCGCTGCAACGCAGCGGCTTGTAATATGCAGACACTTTTATATTAAAATTTTGTTGATGATAGATATTCATCGACTGTATTAACAAACAATTTCGGTTTAGCTAAATGAACGTCATGGATAGCATCAACCTTAACCACTTTTATATTTTTAACAGCCGAACTGATTTTTTCGGCATCGTTATCATCTAGCGCACCAAGCAATCCCCAAGTTCTATGTCTTGACCAACGCGCCTGAATCAATAAGACCGGACGTTTAATTTTTTCTAAAGTTTCTTCTGGGCTAAATCCATCGGTCAGCCTGCCATCAATTGTTGCCTTAGAAAAATCAACATCATATTCATTTAAAAATTTAAAACCGACTCGCCCGCTAAACGGCGCCAATGGAATATCATATTGCCTGGCAGGCCTGATTTTTTTATTAAGCTCATAGAGCCCAACAATAAACTTAGCTATCCATTTGGGAATAAGGAATAAATTTTCATAACCTTCTTTTGGAATACCTTGACTCATAAAATAGCCGAGAATATCTCTTTCTGATTTTCCGAGATACTTCACCGCAATCTCAAAAAGACGATACATATATTTCTCCTCTATTATCCTTGGCCACATTGAAGAAAATAATGGCGGGTCTTCAGATATAGCTACGGATACACATTCCGAAGCATTAGCCGCCAACCAAAGCGAAAGAACCGCGCCGGAAGAAAGTCCCGACACAATTGCCGGCTTTTCAACGATGTTCTGCAAAAATGATTTAAGATCTTCACCGATTATGTTATAGGAATATTCACCAGGAGTTTTGGTTGATTTCCCATGTCCCCGAATATCAATGACAAATACATGATATTTTTTCGCAAAATGAGGCATTACCAGTTTGTATCCCTGCCAGAACTCCATCTGACCAGGAATAAATAGCAGAGGAGGGCCGTTATCTGGCCCTTCAACATAATTCAAGGTAATCTTGCCTGTGTTGAATTTCTTTTCAATAAATCCCTTAGGGATACTCTCAACTCGCGGGATAAACGGGTTAAATATCACGAAAATCAGAAGCGTTAACATGCCGCCAATAATCCAGATGGCCGGTATTTTAAAGAAAATTATGGCCAAAACTGCCACTATTCCGATGATATTATATAGAATTACCTTACCCATTATTTATGTTAATGATACCATTTAAGCATCCATGGTGCTCATAATCGGTTCGAATCCTAAACCCTATGTTCATATAAGCAAAACTTATCCAAGACAGACCGAATTTGTCCTTACGGAATTATTCCCGCAATTATCGGCCTCATCGTAGAAATATCGGTAATCGCCGGAAAAAGAAACCGTTAACGCAATGTGTTGCGTTTAAAACGAACATGGAACAAACTATCTCATACATATGAATAAGAAAATTATATTAATACCGCTGATTGTCTTTTTGATCATTACGTTTGGAATTGGTGTTTATTTTTGGTATCAATCAAGCGACAGAGTAAATCAGCAAGCTGACGAAACGGCCGTAAAGTCCGTTGTTACGAATTTCGGCCAGGCATTAAAAAACGTGTCTCTGCTTTCACCGACGGCGCCGCAGGACATTGAAACTAATTATAAGGATTACCTTGACCCGAAATTGATCGCCCAATGGAAGACCGATCCGTCAAAAGCGATAGGCAGGTTAACTTCCAGCCCTTGGCCAGAAAGCATTGAAATAGGAAGTATCAGCAGGTTTGGCTCTGGAGCTTATGACGTAAGCGGGAAAATCATTGATATGACAAGTTCGGGTATGTCGGGATCGCGGGCGGTTCAGATCGGAGTTGTTAAATTCGGCAGCCGCTGGCTCATAACCGGAATTTCGGTAATCCCTTCGGAAGAAAATGAGCTCTGGAAAGAATATAGCGGTGAAGGCGTTTCGTTTAAGTATCCGGAAAAGTTAACCACTCAATATATTTCCGCTCAAGAGTGGCCGCCGACCGTTAAAGTTGAATCGGGTAACTTTTCTTGTATAGAAACTCCTCAAGAGATAAGCAGCTTATCTGACATAACTACCCAGAGATTGGTTGATAATAGAATCTATTGTCTCAACGTCAAAAATGAAGGAGCTGCGGGCAGCGTTTATTCGTCATACGTTTATACCACTCCCAAAAATGGTAAAATTGTTAAAGTAAGTTTCGTTCTTCGCTACATTGGCTGCGGCAACTACGATAAAGAACAAAATCAGGCCTGCACGAGCGAGCGCGAAGCTTTTGACCTTGATGCGACCGTTGACCGCATCGTGCAGACTATTAAATGGGACTGGTCCAAATACGATAGTCTTGCGGGCCAGATCGCAAGATGTATGGTAATGAGCGACACGGCGAGCAAAGAAGAGTGCGACGAATTAATAAGTCAAATAACGGATTTCAACTCCTGCGTCATGGCTGGGTTTCCCATAATGAAATCAAACCCGCCTCAATGCCAAACTCCGGATGGACGTAATTTTACGCAAATTGACTAATAACAAAAACCTGAAAAAAGTGAAACAAAAATACATGAAAATCATCTATTGGTTACCAAAAATTCTAAGTATAGGGTTTGTTATTTTTCTATCCCTGTTTTCGTTTGACGTTTTTTCCGAATACAGCGGGTGGAACGTTGTCTTACCCCTGTTAATACATCTTATTCCCTCGTTTATCGTACTGGCGGTTGCTCTTATCTCCTGGAAATACGATTTAGTCGGCGCTATAGCCTTTATGGGATTTGCCGCATTTTATATTTTCGTAGCCGGCCTTGACCGTCCCTTAAGCTGGTATTTGGGAATTTCACTTCCCGCCGCTATTATCAGTTTTCTTTTTCTTTTGAGCTGGTTACAAAAACGGAAACGAAAAGAATCTTAGTTTTTAAAATTTTTACCCTTTCAGTATTTTAATCGCTTTTCCGTTTATTAATGCGTCGGCAATTTTTTCATACGCGGAATAAAGAATGCGCTGGTAAGTGCTCTGCGAGGTACACATTTTTTTGGCTGCTTTTTTTTGTTCCAAATTATTTATATGGCGAAGCCTGTATGCCTCCATTTCTTCGGCGGTAAGCTCGATAATCTCAAGCTCCCTCATGGGTATCCCTTGAGGTTTAAAATAGGTTACGTTCGGATTAAATTCCACTTTTCTGCAAAGTCTTGGTCTTGGCATACGTTAATTATACAAATGATATTCCATACCCCCTTGTAAAGGAAGGCTCAACCAGCCTCTTTATCTTTAATAAAAAGAGGCTGGCCCTATCGCCTTCCCTTTTTAATTCTGGTCCTCTAGGGCGGCCTTTTCTTCTCTGACAATTTTGAGCTCTTCTTCAAGAGCCTTTTCTTCTGCTTCCAGAGTCGATAGGTTATTTTTCGGAGAAAAGAATCTCCTGAATCCATACCCCCAACATCTTCGGCCTTGCCTCAAACTGCGATCACAAGGTCCCATTCCTCTTCCAGTCATAGGACCTTGTCCCACAGGACCAGTTCCATCAAATCCCGGCATAATATTTAATTATTTTTGTATATCCGACCTTTATTCTTCTCATTTGTTATGAATATATACCCATAATACATTTTTGTCAACTAACTTGCTTTTTACAATTAATTCATCCGAAACAGTGGATAATATTCCAAAAATTAATCTATAATTACCTCATGAAAAAACCGATTCTCAAGAAGGCCCTGCTAAACGCCTTAGCAACTATTCTATACATCGTCCTGATATCTTCTCTTCTTTTCTATGGGCCAAATTTTTTCGGGTCAATCGCCAATGACACAGTGGTCCTCCCCATAATTATGCTTTGTCTATTGGTCTTTTCGGCCGCAGTAACGGGAACGCTTATATTCGGTCAGCCGATAATTTGGTACTTAGACGGCCGGAAGAAAGAAGCTTTTTCTTTACTCGCTTATACTCTTGGGATTTTCTTGGCTGTTATTGCGCTCACGTTTATCGCCCTGTTTATCGTGCAATTAAGAGGCTAGATTGATTTTTTCCTCTTATAAGGCTTTTATATTACCTGTGACCAAAACCAGTGAGGCCTTTACTGACCTTGTCAATAACTATCTAAGGCCGGTTTATAATTTCGCCTACCGCCTTACCGGCAGTAAAGAAGACGCCGCCGATATCGCTCAAGACACCTTCCTAAAGGCTTGGAAGAACGCGAAAGAAATAAATTCTGAACGAAACGTCAAAGCGTGGTTGTTCACGATTGCCAAAAACTGCGCGGTAGATTTAGCGAGGAAAAATAAAACCGTTCCCTTCTCCGACATAGTAAACGAAAACGAGGAGTTGATAGAAAATATCCTTATTGGAAACGGCCCCACCCCGGAAGAGTCTCTCATCCAAAAATACGAAGCGGAACCCCTTCTAAAAGCCGTATCCGCTCTATCCCCCATTTACCGAGAAATACTAACCTTAAGATACGACGAAGACTTGAGTTTTGAGGAGATTGCCGGCATTTTGGGTATTTCACCCAATACTGTGAGAAGTCGTCATAGAAGGGCCATTTTAGCCCTTAAACCTGCCCTTGCACCGAAATAGATGGGCTCAATCGTATAGATTATCGTGGAGCATCTTGCTCTTTTACCTCCGGTTAAACTTCCTTCCGGGTTAAGAGAAAAAATATTAAAAGAGATAGCCAAGAAGGAAAAAGGGGCGGCTGTCTTCAAAACCGTTGCTTTCGGTATTTTTAGCTTGGTCTTTACCGCATCGTCCGTGTCGGCTTTCATTTGGATGGTAAATACCGTTCGCCAAAGCGGCCTCGGTTCATATTTCTCCCTTATTTTTTCAGATAGTCGGATTATTTTATCCGCTTGGTCTGAATTCTTTGCCGCCCTCTTGGAAACTGTTCCAATAACCGAGCTCATCGTTACTCTCGTTTTGACGCTTGCCTCCCTATGGTCAGTTTCAATGGTCGCTAAAAACATTTATCTCATCAGACCGGCAATAGTCATAAGAAAATAAAAAACAATGAACATAAAAGAATTTTTCGAGTCTAAGACTTTTAAAAAAATAATGATTGGCGTAGGCATATTTATCGGAATTTTGATAGTGCTCCAGCTTGGAATTAGAATTGGCTACCGCAAAGCATCCACATCTTATCGCGCTGGAGACAACTTTCGTATGATTTTCGGCGGACAAATGTCGGGCCGAGCATTTATGGCGCCTCCGGCTCCCGACTCGTTTTTTTCCGCCCACGGAGCAACCGGCACGATAATTGGCATCAACCTTCCGCGCATCGCCATTGAAACGCCGGAAAATGTCGAACGCTCGGTCCTCATAACAGACAAGACCGAGATTAAAAAATTAAGGGATTCCATAAAGCCGGAAGAGCTACGGATGGAAGATAAAATTGTCGTTATAGGTTCACCCAACAGTCCGGGAGAAATAGAAGCGCGGCTCATCCGCTATCTCCCCTTTGAACAAGAACCGAAAATAAAATAAAAATATGAAAGAAAAAATAAAACTCGTTATAAAAGCTGCCCACAAGTTTATGAAGATTCACAAAGTTTTTTCCGCCGCTATTGTCTTCGCGGCCGTCGTTGCCGTTATAGTTTCGGTCAAATTCATCTCCAGAGGAAGAGATGAAACCAAATACGTTCTAGCCGCCGCTTTAAAAGATTCCATTTCCGTAAGCGTCTCCGGTAGCGGAACGGTTACCGCCGAAAGCCAGGTGGACATCAAGCCCAAAGTCTCGGGCGATGTGGTTTATGTGGGCGTGAAAGTCGGCGACAAAGTAAAAAGGGGTCAACTTATTGCCCAAATAGACGATGAAAATGCGGCGAAAGCTGTTCGAGACGCAGAACTTAGTCTTGAAAACGCAAAATTAAGCTATGAGAAAGCGACAAAGCCTGCCGACGCTCTTGATCTGGTGCAGGCCGAAAATGCGGTCTTTAAAGCGGAAGATACCCTTGAGAGAGAAATCACGAACGGTTACAACGCCGTCTCAAACGCGATGTCCGTTCTACCTGGCCTGCTATCGGACATTCACAGCCTAGTATATGACTGGGATAACGGGTTTGGAATAAGTAATTTTACTTATTACAAGAATTTCGTCTTGAATGACATAAAGAATGCCGAAACTACGCTTATCTCAACTGATACTAATTACAAAAAAGCCGATAATCTATACAAGGAGGTTTCCTCGAAGCTAATTATTCCTATCAAGAATGATCAAGACGAGCTCTTGGATTACTTAGATTCCGCTTATGCCGCCGTAAAAGCCGCATCCAACGCCGCTCAAAACGCGAGAAGTTTCTTAATAGTTGCCCAAAATGATTTCAACAACCGCGATACGGACATTCCCCTCTCTATAACAGCAGACTTAAGAACCATCGACGGTTATATCGCCTCGCTTAACACCGAACTTGTGAGTCTTGCGACCAGAAAAACCGCGCTCCGAGACGCTATTATCGCAATAGCTGAAAAAGAAGACGCGCTCAAAGATTTAAAAGACGGTCCCGACGCTCTCGCGCTCTCAAGCGCTCGCCTTTCTCTCTCTCAAAAAGAAAACGCCTTAGAAGACGCCAAGGAAAAATTGGCGAATTATTACATTCGCGCTCCTTTTGATGGAACCGTTGCCAAAATGAACATCAAAAATGCTGATTCGGTCTCTTCCGATTCCGTTTCTTCCGGTTCTTCCATTGCAACAATCGTAACCGATAAAAGCATCGCCGAAATTTCCTTGAACGAAGTGGATATCGCGAAAGTCAAAACTGGCGAGAAGGCCATCTTAGATTTTGACGCAATTGACGATATGACTATTACCGGTATTGTTACCGAAGTCGACGCCGTCGGCTCTTCCACTCAAGGAGTTGTCTCCTACGGCGCAAAAATCGCCTTTGATGTGGAAAACGCACAAATCAGGTCGGGTATGAACGCAAACGCCACCATCATTACCGAAACCAAAACGAACGCCATCTTGGTGCCCGCAAATGCCGTTAAAAAGCAGGGTGACACAAGCTACGTTTCGGTTGTTAAGAACCCTCCCTCCGAGCTCGCTTCGATAGCCATCGCGCTTACGACTAATCCGGAAAATATTCCGGTCACAATCGGTCTTCAAAACGACGATTACGTTGAGATACTTTCAGGTTTAAGTGAAGGAGACGTTATTATCGAAAGAACCGTTACGAGTAGTTCTTCTTCCGCGGGCCGCACTAACAGAACCACGTCGGGAGGCAACCAAAATATGATGATGTTCGGCAGCAATGGCGGAAGCGCGCCAAGAATGAGATGATAGAAATCCAAAACGTTAAAAAAACATACCTGACCGGAGACGTTTCAACCGAAGTTTTAAAAGGAGTAAGCTTCAGAATCGATGACGGAGAATTCGTCGCCATTATGGGGCCCTCGGGCTCCGGTAAATCAACTATCATGCACATTCTCGGATGCCTTGATAGCCCAACTGAAGGCAAATATTTTTTAGACAGCGCGGACGTTTCGGAATTGCCCGACGATAAATTGGCCGAAATCAGAAGAGAAAGAATCGGTTTCGTCTTCCAATCTTTCAATCTTCTTCCCCGCACTTCAACCGTCCAAAATGTTTCTCTTCCTCTGATCTATACCGACGAAAAAAAAGAAAGGCGAATGGAACGCGCTAAAAAGTGTTTGGAAGCCGTGGGGATTAGTGAAGAACACTTTACTCATTCCTCAAATCAACTTTCCGGCGGACAGATGCAACGTGTCGCTATCGCCCGCGCTTTGGTGAACAACCCGAGCATCATTCTCGCCGATGAGCCGACCGGAAACCTCGATTCCGTCTCCGGCAAAACTGTGATGAATATCTTCCGTCGCCTGAATACCGAAGAAAAAAGAACTATCGTCGTTATCACTCACGAAATGGAAGTAGCTGCTTGCGCCAATCGCGTTATTCACATCAAAGACGGTCTCGTAAGCGACGCTCCAATTATTGGAAAAAATAAAAATGAAACTATCTGACATTTTAGAAGAAACGAGTATCGCCTTAAGACGCAACAAATCCCGCTCGGGACTTACTATTTTGGGTATCGTCATCGGTATCAGTTCCGTGATTACCATGGTTGCCATCGGCAATGGCGCGGAAAGTTCCATCACTTCGCAAATTGAATCAATCGGCTCAAACCTCATTACCGTTATGCCCGGCGCGCTCACGACATCTGGCTCGCGTGTTTCTTCCGGTATGGGCTCGGCTAATTCGTTGAAGATGAGCGATCTTGAAACGTTGCAAAACGAGCTTAAAGACGTCCTGGGCATAACGGGTGTAGTTACGAGTCGATACCAGGTTACGGCCGGAGGCAATAACACCAACACTTCGGTCGTCGGAACCGGCGCAGAATACGCGATTATCAGAAATGTGGAGTTGCAATACGGAGATTTTCTCTCGGAACAAAACATAGCCAATTATTCTAAAGTCGCCGTGCTTGGGTCTACAACCGCTGAAGATTTATTCGGCGAGGACGTTAATCCCGTGGGCGAAACCGTCAAAATAAGAGGAACCAAGTTTAAAGTTATCGGCGTCACGGAAAGCAAAGGGTCAAGTGGGATGCTTAATCAGGACGACATTATCTACGTTCCCCTCTCGGCCGCTCAGCGAATTCTTATCGGCAATGAAAGCCTTTCGACTATCGGTATTGCTGCCGCTTCGGCAAACGTTATACCTGCCATTCAAGAAGAAGTTACGAAAATATTGCTCGATGAACACAATATCAAAGACCCCGATTCCGCCGATTTCACAGTCATGAATCAGGCGGAGCTGATGGATATGGTTTCGGATGTTATGGACACCTTAACCCTTCTTTTAGCCGCCATCGCGGGCATTTCGCTCCTCGTCGGCGGCATCGGAATAATGAATATGATGCTCACGACTGTTACCGAGAGAACTAAAGAAATCGGTCTTCGGAAAGCGCTGGGAGCAAAGAGAGGCGATATCAATAAGCAATTTCTCTTTGAATCCATCGTGCTCACTCTTATGGGCGGAGCAATCGGCATCGCTCTCGGTTGTATCGTTTCTCTGATTATCGGTTCTTCGGGCATTGTTCCCGTAAAAGTATCCCTCTCTTCCATTCTCCTCTCCTTCGGCGTCTCGGCGACTATTGGTATTACGTTCGGTTACTATCCGGCGCGTCGGGCCGGAGCACTGAATCCGATAGAAGCGTTGAGATACGAATAAAAGATCGCAAAAAAAAATATCAATTAAAACGAATCAAAATGAATAAAAAACTCATAATTCCAATCGCGTTAATTCTAACTATCTTAGTTTCGGGAGGAGCAGGATTTTTTGCTGGTAAGACTTATGGCGTCAATCACTTGTCCCGCACAGCTCTCGGTAAAATAGGAGCCGCGCGAGATATGGGACAAAACGGGGCACCCGAAGGAGGTTTTGGTAATAGACAACTCGGCAATCAACAAGAAGGAATGGTCGCCGGCGAGATTTTGTCCATTAGCGACGGGAATATCACCGTCAAAACGGCAAACGGCGATTCAAAAATAATCCTTATCGGCGAAGACACCAAGGTAACCAAGGAGACGGAAGCGGACAAAAACGAACTAATCGTCGGCAAAACAGTAATTATTTCCGGAACGAACGGTTCCGACAATACCCTAACCGCGAACATAATACAGGTAAAGTAATTATTAAAAACTCGCCACTATGGCGAGTTTTTGGATTCGGAATTAGTAATCCTTTTTCTTTATTCTCTTCCGCTTCGCGGAAATAACGGTCCTTTCAATAAGAGGGAACCACAGTCCGAGAATCTCTACAAAAGATAGAGGTATCTGGGCTAATTTCGTGAGAAGCGAGCGTTTAAAATCAACCCCTACCACCTCGAGACGTGCGTGACTGCCTTTCAGAAATTTTCTCGCGAAAACTCGGACTTTAAACTTTCTGGTTGAATCGCAGATAATGACCGCTTTGTTCACCGACCATTCCTTCGCGATCTTAATCGAATTCCTGATATTTTCCACCGTCGTTATGGAGTTCTCTTCTTTCTCTATTCTGAAGAGAACTCCTCTTCCCACGAGTTCCACTTTCATCATTGTTGCCTCGGAAAGTTTAGGAAATCTCTTTGGCTGGGTGTATCCTCCCGCAACAATGACGAGAGTTGACTCACAGGCAAGTCTGCTCATTCTGTAATAAAGCCAACTAGAAATGAAGTTCAGATACCCGTGGATATTCGCATCGCACGGATCGCATCCATATCCAAGTATGATGACCGCGTCCAATACTTTCGCCTCCTTTTAAAAATTTAAAAGATGCGGGAGTTATACAATAAATTAAGCAATTTGTCAAAAAACCGCAGATATATCCTGCGGTTTTAAAATAGGTTCAGGGGCAATATTTTAGATTGTAATAGATATTACTCCCGCTCTTAGAAGTAATCTCTTCGGCTTCGTCATGGCTTATAAGCTTAAGCTCTTCGGCGAGCCATACCGCAAGTGCTTCATCAGCAAGCTCTGGAAGTCCCGAAAAGCCTATGCCGTATTCTCCAGCAAAAATGCCTCCGCCCCATTTTTCATTATCAGGATCTCTGGTTTCAAACGAAGGCATTACTGTCCGGAAAGCTCTTTCCGCTTTTTCTTGTGAGAAGCTTCTGTTTTTTTCCTCTTTCTCTTCCAGAAAACTTCCCACAGACGTCTTAAAAGCCAGCCCTTTCTTGTCCACGAACGCCAGATAGCCACCCTTTCTGAATTCGTCCTCAATCAGGGTGCAAATCTTCCCGAGTATCCCTAGAACAATAGATATGATTTTCATCTCATTTAAGGGAAAATCGCTTCTTACCAAATGTGCCATGAAAATTACCTCCCTAGATATTCTGTTATTACCTATCTTGTCTGTATCTTTCTAATCGCGTAAAGGGATTCTCCAGTTTCTTTTTTCTTTCTTCATCTCCCGCCTGCAGGTCCACCCTCGCTTTCTTGTTTGGGCAAAGAATGTCGTTGTAACGGCAGTCGTAAAAATGGATTGCAAGCCTGTCCTTCCTTTCCCCTTCGCTTTCGAGTGCCATAGAAACTCCCTCCGCCTCTTATTTATTTTTTTAGTGCTTCCAAGAAAGTAACATATTTTTATAATTCCGTCAAATTCATTGCTTCTTTCTGAACACAAAACAGGCAAATTTTATTCGCCTGTTTTTCTCACTCTCCTTATTGTCTACAACCTGTCTATGAGATCTGATTCGTCTTCAATCTGCCCAAAATCTAATCCTTCAAGCGATTCGCCTATATCCGAGCTATCATTGTTTTTATTTTCTTCTTCGAGAAAATTCAAAGAAACGTCTTCTTCTGGAGGTGTTGCGACTTCCTCCTCTGCTGGCAAATTCGGCGCGGATGGACTATTTACCCGCTTTACGTATATGAGCCACAAAACGCCCGCAAGCGCAAGCGCCGTAAAAGCTATTAAAACTATTTTCCACGCAAGTTTCATCCTAAAAAATTAATAAACGTTAAAGGTTTTTTCGTATATCGTTTCTGGCACGTCGAGAAAAGCGGAAAATCTCATCCAAAACGGTTTGAATTTCATGAACGCCGATGGCTCTTTAGCCACGTGCAATCGCTGAGTAATATCCTCCGTAATTATGAATTCTTTTGCTGCCCGTGCGTCTTCCCCCTCCAATATTTTTAAGTCCCCATCCAATTGAACAGTTATCATTTTCTCCGCATCGCCAAATACGACTGAAACATGTGGATTCTTCTTAATGTTTTTTATTTTTCTCGAATTGGCATTCGTTGACATAAAGAGCGCAAACTCTTCATTTGGGTAAGCGTAAACCATCGCCGCCTCAACTTTTCCTTCTCCGTCAGAAGTGGCAATAACGCACGGAGGAGTCGCTTTCATAAACTCAAGCGCCCTTTTTTCGTTATCGTTCATAGCCCGATTATATCATAAAAGAGTGTTAAGCTGTATTATAATGTTCGTATGTTAAAGATTAAATGGCTTTGGATTTTAGTCGCAGTTATAGCTGTTGTTGGCGCCGTATTTGCGCTCTTTTTTACTTCCGGCTTCAAAACCCTCCCTGTCGCCGATTTTGAAGAATGCGTCGCGAGAGGATATGAAGTTTTGGATGTTATCCCACGCCAGTGTAAAACGCCGGACGGCCAATTGTTCGGTGAGAATGTCGGGAATGCCGCAGAAAAAGCTAATTTGATTATTCTTAGTTCCCTAAATCCCAACGAAACTATAACTTCTTCTTTCATTATTCTTACGGGACAAGCCAGAGGTTCCTGGTTTTTTGAAGCGTCTTTTCCTATTGAGATCGTGGACGCGAATGGGATGAGTTTAACCTCCGGTATAGCAAAAGCCGAAGGCGAATGGATGACAGACGAATTCGTTCCTTTTACCGCCAAGCTTGAACTGATAAGTGATTATAAAGGTCCCGCAAATATTATTCTTCATAAGGATAACCCCTCCGATATTCCCGAATTTGATGACGCCCTTATTATTCCTGTAAAAATTGACATCCCTGCCGAACAAATAACAATAAATGTTTATTTCGGGAAAAAGACTTCCTCTTCGGCGACCGACCCCTGCGATTTCGTTTACCCCGTGTCCCGTTCTGTCCCCAAAACAAGCGCTGTTGCTAAATCCGCCCTTATGGAATTATTGAAAGGCGTTACGGAGAGTGAAAATACCGAAGGATATTTCACCAGTCTTCCGAATGACGTGGGACTTAAGCGCATTACCATTATTGACGGAGTCGCTTTCGCGGATTTTTCAGATGACTTGGAATTTCAAGTCGGCGGCTCCTGTCGTGTAACGGCCATTCGCGCGCAAATAACGGAAACTTTAAATCAATTTCCCACCGTAAAAGATGTTGTCATTTCCATTAACGGCCGCACCGAAGACATCCTCCAACCCTAATGCCGATAAAAAATAATTTTTACGCGTATTTCTTACCGGACGGCAAAAATGGAACAGTTGATTCCTGGGAAAAATGCAAAAAATTGGTCTCCGGAGTTAAAGACGCGCGATATAAAGGATTTAAAAATCTGACTGACGCAAAAAAATGGCTTTCTCTCGGCGCAAAATATGAAGTCCGCATTAAACAAAAAATGCCAAAAGGCGTTTATTTTGACGCCGGCACCGGACGGGGGGAGGGGGTAGAAATCAGCGTAACGGACAAGAACGGAAGAGACTTGCTGGAAAAAGTTCTCCATCCAGAGCTTATCAACAAGCACGGTAAGCATCTTTTGCCGAAAGAAAAAACCAATAATTACGGCGAACTTCTTGCTTGTCGATATGCTCTTGAAATAGCAAATCTGCTAAAAGAAAAATATGTCTTCGGCGATAGTCGCTTGGTCATTAATTACTGGTCAAAATGGCTCGTCAAAAAAGAGGTCAACGCAGAGACGAAGAAACTTGCGCGTGAAGTTGCCGGTATGCGTAAAGATTTTGAAAATCTAGGTGGGAAAATTAAATTAATTTCCGGAAACGACAACCCCGCCGATTTAGGTTTTCACAAATAGCGAAGCTGTTTGTGTCTCGCCGTAAGCGGACTACGTCAACTCTTCCTCTATTTCTAAAAGCCGGTTGTATTTCGCCGTTCTTTCCCCTCTTGCCGGCGCTCCGGATTTTATCTCATCCGCTCCAACGGCTACGGCAAGGTCAGCAATGAAAGAATCTTCCGTGTCGCCGCTCCGATGCGATATGACAACCGATTGCCCGCTTTTCTTCGTGAGCGCTATAGCCTGGAACGTCTCGGATAAAGTTCCTATTTGATTCGGCTTAATAAGCACCGCGTTTGTGGCGCTTATATTTGCCCCTTTTTCTATTCTATAAGCATTAGTCGCGTATAAGTCGTCCCCCACTATTTGCACCTTATTGCCCAAGTTCGTGGTAATGGCGGCGAAATTTTCCCACTCATCCTCCGCAAACGGGTCTTCTATACTCACGACACCGTCTTCCTCAACGATCCGCTCATAAAATCGGGCGAGCTCTCCGGCGGACAGCTCTATCTTTTCCCGTCCGAAAATATATTTCCCGCCTCTATAAAACTCCGTAGCGGCGGCGTCTATTCCAAAATTTATATCCCTCCCTAAAACAAGACCTGTTTGCGTAACCGCCTCTGCCATTAATTTAAGCGGTTCGCGATTATCAAGCTCTCGCGGCGCGAACCCTCCCTCGTCTCCGACATTGGTGGAAAGATTATTGCTTTTCAATATTTTTCGGAGAGCTGCATAAATTTCCGCGCAGGCTCGCAATGATTCGCGAAAACTCGTAAAACCGACGGGTATTACCATATATTCCTGAATATCTGTCACCCAGTTAGCGTGCGCTCCTCCGTTCATTATGTTCATCAAAGGAATCGGCATTTTCATCCCTCCTCCTGTTATCCTATTAAGATACCTATAAAGAGGTATCCCATCGGAAATGGCCGCCGCTCTTGCCGCGGCGCAGGAGACGGCAAGAATGGCATTCGCTCCAAGTCTGGATTTATTTTCCGTGCCATCAAGTCTTACAAGTATCTCATCAATCAAAAGTTGATCCCCCACCTCCATCCCAACTATCGTTTGCGCTATTTCGCCATTGACGTCATTCACGGCATCAAGCACTCCTTTGCCGCCGAATCTCTTATTGTTGTCTCTCAATTCAACCGCTTCGTGAGTCCCCGTTGAAATTCCGGAAGGAATAGCCGCTACGCCTTCCATTCCGTTTTCTAAAATAACACGCGCCTTAACGGTTGGATTTCCACGACTGTCTAAAATCTCAATCGCTCTGACCGATTTTATTCTCATCAAATATAAGTATATTTGCGGAGCAACAAAAAAGCCACCGTATCAGTGCGGTGGCGTTAATCTCGGTATCACTCCGGTTTCCTTTCTTTGCATTCCGTTATTAGGCGAATTATTTCCCCTGAAACATAGTAAATCAAACAATCGCTGGACTGGTTATCCGGAGCTACTAATTGTCTTTCCATCTTGTCAGGTCCGCACCACTTTGGGTCCGAATAAATAATTGATACGTCTCCTTCGGTGGTGACTTTCACTCTTATAATCTGCTTCTGTTCATCTGTTCCTCCCTGCCCTTCAGAAACAATCAGCTCTCCTCCTTTAGAATATGAATAGTCACGGAACATGGGCATCTGTTGCATAAAAAATCTCTTTTCCAGCCATACAGGCGAGCCTCTTTGTTCTCCAAAATGGTGAGCAACATATTCCGCAATTGAGAAGAGAAACAAATAAACACTTTTTCCTTCCGCTCTTCGCTTGCGGCGAGCTAATCGTTCAATTGTGAAAAGTAAGGCAGTCAATACGAGAGTAAGGACGAAGACTGTCACGAGCCTGTAGTTTTCGGCTAGGATGGAAATCACTACGGCAACCGCCGCACCAATAATAACCAATAAGTCCTTGAGTTTCATTTCACAGACCTCCTAATTTTCAAAGATGCTGTCGTTATAACACTTTAATAAAGTTATGTCAAAATTAAAAACTGCCGTATACGGCAGTTTATATCTTCAATGATGAACAAAGTGAGGACGCAATCCTGACCGCCAATGTCCGGCAAGACGAAAGATATATCTAAGAAGATCTCGCTCCCTGCTCCAGCCATAGGATACAGGCGGATTAGAAAAGTAGTTGGTCTGGACGGTAAAGCCTTCATCGCTCACGGTGATTTTCACTATGGCTGTCTTAACATCGCTCAACTCTTTCATATAAACAATTAGCTCGTTCCCGTTGTTATTGAAATAAAGCTCGTAATCATCTTTATCAAAGAGGTTCAATCCCCTTGTCAATACTGACACTAGTCGAGATACTACGCTTTTGAAATCGTGTCTCATTTCGACGCCTCCAAATATTTATTTTTTAACTGTCTTCAGTACAGCATTTAAAATGTAATTGTCAAGGTTAAGGAATAAAAATCATTGCAAATGATTCCTGTTGCCATCTGTAATGGGCGGCTTCTTGATTAAAGAAATCTAAAGTAATTCCCTGAAATATGCAGGTTCCGAGGCCACAAGCTCTACTTTCCGTTCTCCCGTCGCCGCCATGAAAGTGATTCTTGAAGAATGCAAAGCAACCGCTCTGTCCGGTAAAATGGCCGGAGAGCCGTATTTTGCATCCCCGAATACCGGGTGTCCTATGGCTGCAAATTGCGCTCGTATTTGATGGAATCTTCCCGTCCCAAGCCTGATTTCCACAAGACTATTAAAGTCTCCCTCCTTCACTACCCTGTATTCCAACTCGGCCTCTTTACCTCTTGGATCCGCAGTCGCCCGAAAATAGTTTCCTCCTTCTTTTGTAATGCGCGACTTCAATATGCCCTTTTTTCTTTTTAACTTGCCCACCAATACCGCTCTGTATATTTTTTCAAGTTCTCTTTCTCTAAACTGCTCGGAAAGTCTTGAAGCCCCTTTGCTTGTTTTGCCAAAAAGAACCACCCCCGAGACTGGCTGGTCAAGCCGATGCACGATTCCCAAAAAAACGTTTCCCTTCTTTTTGTATTTCTTCTTTAAATAATCCTTAACTTGTTTTGCAAGAGAAACATCGCCTTTCCCCTTCATAACCGGAATCCCTGCCGGTTTTAAAACGGCGATTATGTGATTATCTTCGTAAAGAACATTAACCATACCTCGCGAATATACCCGAAGGCAGAATAAGCCCTCTCGCCGTTTCTCTTATTCCGACTTCCCCTTGTTCCACTTTACCTTTCGTAAATGGTAGCGCTTCTTCCAAAATATTCGTGTAACCCGTGGGAGAATATCCGGCCGCGTAGCCGTTTAAAAGGACAAAAGACGGCTTCTCGGACAGTATGTCTTTGCAAAGCAAGAGCAACTTAAGCAAGTCGTCTTCTATCTGCCACGTCTCTCCTTTTGGTCCATGCCCGTAAGAGGGCGGGTCCATTATTATTCCGTCATATTTATTTCCCCGTCTCGCTTCTCTTTTAACAAAGGCTAAAGCGTCGTCCAATATCCATCTGATTGGTTTCTGCTCCAGTCCGGAAATCTTTGCGTTTTCCCTTGCCCATGAGATCGCGACTTTAGATCCGTCTAAATGGGTAACCTTCGCGCCCGCTTTCGCGGCGGCAAGAGTTGCTCCTCCCGTGTATCCGAAAAGGTTCAAGACGGATATTTGTTTTTTATCTATTCGCTCTTCAACCCACTTCCAGTTTGATTTTTGTTCGGGGAAAACTCCCGTATGCTTGAAAGCCGAAAGGCGGATGTTAAAACTTAAGCCTCCAAAATCAATAAGCCAAGAAGTTGGCAGTTTGGCTTTCTTGTTCCAGCGGCCTTTTTGAGAACCTTCAAACACGGCAAGCGCTTTTCTCCATTTCTCGGAATTCGCTTTCGGCCATATCGCTTGCGGGTCGGGACGAGAAAGAATGATGTTTCCGTATCTTTCAAGTTTTTCTCCTCCGCCGCTGTCTATAAGCTCATAATCTTTTTCTTGTTCAGAAATAAGCATCATCTGGTCTTAATTATACCAGGTCTCTTAATTTGCAGTATGGACAATTCTTATCGCCGCATCGTCTGTCCCAAAACGTAAGCCCGCGTATTTCATTCGCAATTTTTACGATTTCGGTTTTTAGTTCTTCCGCTTCTTCCGATGTCACTACGAAACTCACGCGTTTGCATTTTCCCTTATCGTCCGGCTCCACAAAGTCAACTTGGGCAGATGCCATTTTATATTTCCCCTTTTTGTAACCGTCAAGCAGAAGTTTGTAAAAAACAAGCTGCCTCTTAATGTTTCCTTGCGAGTTTTTCGTTTCTCCAGCGATTTCTCTCTCCGACTTCGCTCTGCCTGTTTTAAAATCGGTCACAACGACATCGTTTGAAAATCCGACAGTCTCCATCCGATCAATTCTTCCTTTAATTGTCGTCTCGGGCGCAAGTTCCACTCCTGCTATATAGAACTCTGTGAGAGAATCTTTCTCCCATTCGTCTTTTCGCTCGGCAAAATAAGCAGATAAAGCGGTTTCTCCTTTTTTGAGAAGTTCCTCGTAGTCCGTCTCCTTAAGCGGCTCCTTTGAAAGATGATATTTAAACCTGGTAAGGAGATATTCCTTTCGGGCTCCTTGTTCTTTAAGCGAATCAAAAAAATCTTTAAGAGCCGCGTGCACGGCCGTTCCGTAAATTAAGTGATTTTCCTGCTTTTCGGGAATCCTAAAAAGCCCTGTGTAAAAATATCTCCAAGGGCACTCCAGATAATTGTTAATATCTGTCGCCGAAAGACCTCTCTCTTTAAGCGTCTCTTTCACCATTTTTTTAATTTTTTCTGCGGAATTTTCTTTCGGAACAGCAGAGAACATAACGTTCATATGCGCGATCGTCTTTTTATCCCATTTTTCCGTATCGGGACGCTCCACCATATCTTCTCGTATCTCTCCGATAAACTCCGTCGGCAATTGCTCTTTTCCTTCTTTCCCCTCTTTACTCCATGTTATCGTGAGCCTTTTTTTGGCTCTCGTGAGCGCCACGTAAAATAATCTTCTTTCATCATCCATTTTTTCGCTGTCTTCCAAATCTCTGCCGGAAAGTGAATATACGCCATAAGGGAGACGAAGTTTCTCCGGTCGTCTTTTGTTCCCCCAAAGCCCATCTATGGCTCTTACGATATAGACTGAATCAAACTCCTGTCCCTTGGAGCGGTGCGCCGTCATCAAACGAACCTTCCCTTCGGGAAAAGCCATTTTTTTGCCGGAAATCGGTATACCGTATTCCTCCATTACTAGAAGATGAGAGATAAAGTCCCCTAAAGTCGCTCCCTTTTTCTTCTCCGCAAAATCTCGAATATGACCGTAAAACTCGGTGATTTTTTCCATCTCTTCTAGCGCGTCGGAGCGCGTCATTATTTCCTTCATAATGCCCGAATCGGTGATTATGGCATCTGCCACTTCTATCAATCCGTCGTTTTTAGACATTACTTTCCACGCTGAAATTTTCTCGCCGAATTCCTTAATTTGTAGCCGATTACTTTCTCCAATTAATTTCAAGATATGAACCTTTTTTCTTCGCGCCTCATCTAAGATCTGATAAATATCCAGAGGATCTATTCCGAAAAAAGATATATGCATCGCTTCGGCAAGCGCAAATTCATCTTTCGTATCCGCGACTGCTTTTATTATTTTCACCAATTTCAAAATGCTATAATCGGCCAGAATATTGTTGTCCGATTCAATAACAAAAGGTATGCCGTATTTTGTAAATGTTTGGGCAATGGAAACACCATCCTTGTTTTCTCTGAACAGAACGGCTATATCTTCCGCTCTTTCTCCGTTTTCTATTTTATTTTTTATGTCATCGGCTAAAAAATATTCCTCCGCAAGTTCATTCGCAAATCCATAAACTTTCATTTTATCGCCTTTACCGGACGTTGATTTCAATTCCTCATCTTGCGGAATAAGGCTATAGGCCCCAGCTAAAATTTCCTCCGTCGAGCGGTAATTTTCTTCAAGCGTTATGAGTTTTGCCGCCGGATAGAGATTTTTAAAATAATAAAAGTTATCAAGCGAGGCGCCTTGAAAACGAAATATCGCTTGTTTCCCATCTCCGACGATAAAAATGTTCGGATTGTCGTGAAAACTCGCCAAAAGCTCCAATATCTTGTTTTGCGCTTTGTTGCTGTCTTGATGCTCATCGGCCAAGATGTATTGATATTTTTCTTGAAGCGAGAGTAATAAACTCTCATCCGATCGAAGAGCTTTTAGAGTCTCCATTATCATATCCTCGTAATCGTAGAGCTTCTTTTCCGCGAGCGTTTTTTCGTAAGTTTCATATATCAAAACCAAGTCTTCATTTTTAACGATGTTTTTTTCTTCATCAGCATATTTGCCCTTCATCTTCCCTTCGTATTTTCCAGATTCATAATAAAGATCTCCTATCAAAGAAAACTTCTTCCTCCGCTCCGTAACGATTTCTTCGTAGTCCTTTACGTCTACCCCCTCTCTCTTCAAATCGCTTATCGCCCCTATGACGTTTTTGAGATAATGGAATTTGTCTCCGATTGGACGGAGCTTTTTAAGCGGAAGATTTTCCAATATTTCTTCAAGTATTCTTACTTTGTCGGACTCCGTAATCGGTTCCGAGCCGATAATGCGAGGAAAACACTCTGGATAAGTTTTAATGACGTTGTTTGAAAATCCGTGAAAAGTATTGATATTCACGGCATAGGCGTCGGATCCCATTATTCCCGATAAGGCTTTCCTCATTGAAATAACACTTGCCTCCGTGAAAGTCAGGGCAAGAATGTTTTCGGGTTCCGTGTCCGTTCGTTGAACGATGTTCGCGATTCTCATCGTAAGCGTCTTGGTCTTTCCCGTTCCGGGACCCGCTATGACCATAACGGGGCCTTCAAGCGTATCTACCGCCTTTTTTTGGGCAGAATTAAGCTCTTTATAGCGTTCTTGAAATTCGGTTTCATTCACAGGTTCAGTATAGTGAAGCCGTTCATTCTTGTCATTTTTAGATATTAAAAAACCGATTTGCTATTGAGCTAAATCGGCTATCGGTTTGATGTCTTTCTCCCACTCTTCTCCCCTCAAATGCGCGTCTGTTTCCATAAGAGCATCTTTTAAAGAAATATCCGAGCATGTCGGGCATTTCTTTATTTTGAAATGCACCACCGGATATCCTAGCTGCGCTGCGGCCTCAAGAACCTGTGAGTCTGGGAACATTTTTGCAAATCTTCTTACCCTCACAATTCTTCTCCGTCCGCAGTTACAATCCGCTATCGCTTTTGCTGCCATGTATTCCTACCTCCTTTTAATGTGCCTCTTGAAAAAATCCTGTTTAGGGTTCAACTTAACATATTTTTAAAAATACGTCAAGCTAAAATAGGATAAAAAATCGTGGAAATTTCCACGATTTTTTGAGAACTATGCGCAGACAGGAATAGGGTATCCCATTCTCTCCGCGATTTTCTTCCCCTCCGGACGAGTCGCCAGTTCAGGATTCAACGAGACAGCAAGAGCGATGAAAGCCGCGGGAAGAAACATGTATCCCTCGGGCTTTTTGGATGGAGTAAGGAGAACAACCTTTTCTCCCTCGCCTCCTGCCGCTTCCTTGGGTAACGGGTTTTCCCGCTCGTTCGTCACGAAGTCAAATGGCACTGCTCTCCGGCCGTCGGAGACAAAACCGAGAGCGCCCCGCCAGTCGAGCATCGTGCTGCCGGCATAAATGCCAATTTCTTTGCCGAGAACCTTCGAAACCCCTCTCTGAAGTTCCCTTGCCGCCTCGATGGGTGGACAATAAGGATCCCAACTCGGGACCTGATTGTTCATGAGCCATACGAGTAAGCTTGTCAGGCTCTGCTCGCCTTTCCTGCCCATCCATTCGTTTGGCGGGATCGGTCTGAATTGGCTGAACGCCAACACTAATCTTTTGTTCCTGTCCTGTTCCCCTGTCATGCCTTAACCTCCTTATATTTTTTTAATTAATTCCAGTTTTCATTGTATCATACTAAACTCATTTTGTCAATAAAAATCGCTCAATTGCTATATTTTAAGCCACAAAACCTTGACAATCAAAGCTGATTTTATTACCCTAAATGAAGATATTTAAAAGGAGGAGCGATATATGCCTGATTGTTTGCATAAGCATTCAACCCATCTCTGCATAGTGGCAGATCCGGAAGACAAACGAGTCAAATACACGGTGGAAAAGTGCAAAAATTGCAACTCAATCATTGTCTCTCCACTAAACGATATATTTAGACTCACGCCCCACGATCAAAGAGTGAGGATCTTAGGTGAAATCGCAGATCAAGGTTTCGGCCTTGAAGCCCTGTTTTGTTTTTACAAGTCCGAAACAGTTTTTTAGTAGAGGAGGAGATTTAAAAATGGCTGCAACCGTAATGGAAAAGCCGAAATGTTCCCACAAACCCGGGGTGGTGCTCATTGGCCATCGCAATTACGATTGCGTTGAAGGCGGAAAAATACGCTTCTGTGTCCATCTTTGTCGCAAAGGATGCGGAATGGCTTATGCAATTCCGGACGACGATTGGCAACTGACTTGGACTCAAAGAGAGCAGATAGCAGATGAAGTAAGAGAAATGGGGTATGAATTTGACCCCAGCCCGAATCCCGAATTTGACTAATGAACTTTCGCCCCGTACCGCAAGGTAACGGGGTTTTTATTTCCAAAACCAAGAAGATTATTGTATTGCTCTCTGCGCTTTCTTCCTGTCGTTCTCCGTAAGATGCAGTTTTCTTATCCGCACCGATTTCGGCGTTATTTCAAGCAATTCGTTTTCCGAAATATAATCAATGGCATCCTCAAGCGTCAGCTTCCTCGGAACTTCAAGTTGTTCCTGAAGTCCGTCGTTTTTCGCCCTGAAATTTGTAAGCTCTTTTGTCTTGCAGACATTTACGTAGACATCGCCTTCTTTGGCGTTTGCCCCAATAACCATTCCTTCATATACTGGCACGCCCGCGCCCATGAACAATTCCCCTCTCCCTTGCGCAGCCACAAGCCCGTAATTATTTGTCTCGCCTGTCGCCGTTGAGACTATGGAACCATGTTCTCTAGTTCTCACTTCTCCCTTGAGTTCTTGATATCCGGCAAACAACGTATTCATTATACCCATGCCTCTAGTAGCTGTTAAAAACAGATTGCGAAGTCCGATAAGACCGCGAGTCGGCGTCGCGAATTCTAATTTGGAAATCCCCCTGTCAACCGACATATCTTTCATCACCCCAAGCCTCTTCCCCATTATTTCAATAATCGTTCCGGAAAAGTTTTCGGGCGCTTCTATGGAGACGATCTCGATCGGTTCAAGAGTTCTCCCTTCTTCTTCTCTTAATATTACCTGTGGCTTGGAAATCTCAAACTCATATCCCTCCCTTCTTATTTTTTCGACAAGTATGGATAAATGGAGCTCTCCTCTGCCGGATACAATCCATTTATCGGTTGTAGCCGTTGGTGCCACTTTGAGCGCGACATCCGCCTCGAGCTCTTTAAGAAGCCTCTCCTTAATGTTCCTTGAAGTCGTATATTGACCTTCCTTCCCCGAAAAAGGCGAGGTATTCACTCCAAACATCATCTTGATGGTCGGCTCGTCTATATGTATTGGCGGAAGCGCTGCGGGATTTATCGCGTCGGCAAGCGTTTCCCCTATAGTGATGTCTGTTACTCCGGATATGGCGACAATGTCACCCGCCGAGGCAGAATCCGAATCTATGCGCGAAAGTCCCGAAAAAAGAGATACGGCAGATACATTCGCTTTGCGTATTGCTCCGTTTTTCCCGATAACCGCTATTTGGGAACCTTTCTTGACGACACCCGCGTAAATTCTCGCTATGGCCATTCTGCCCTTATAATTGTCGTATTGTATGTTTGCCACAAGCGCCTGAAAAGGCTCGTTCATTTTTGCCTCCGGAGCCGGAATATAATTGATTATCGCCTTAAATACCGGCTCAATGTCATTCATTAAGGATAAATCTTTGATATCGCTCGCTTTGCCCTGCATACCCGAGGCGTATATCAACGGAAATTCAATTTGATCTTCGGTTGCTCCTAAGTCTATGAACAAGTCATAAATAGCATTTAAGACCCATTCCGGACGAGCATCGGGCTTGTCTATCTTGTTAATAACAACGATAATTTTTAATCCTGCCTCAATTGCTTTCCGAAGCACGAATTTCGTTTGAGGCATTGGCCCTTCTTTGGCATCAACGAGTAGGATCGCTCCGTCCACCATTCTCATTATGCGTTCCACTTCTCCGCCAAAATCGGCATGTCCGGGAGTATCAACAATGTTTATCTTTACACCCTTATAATTAACGGCGGCATTTTTGGAAAAAATGGTTATTCCTCTCTCCTTTTCGAGCTCATTGGAATCCATTATGAGTTCTTGGCTCTCTCCTGTCTTTATTTTAAAATTTTCGGACTGCTTCAATAAGGCGTCCACAAGAGTCGTCTTTCCATGGTCTACATGCGCTATGATGGCTACGTTTCTGATATTCATCGTGCGAAAACTGCTGAAGATACCACACATCTAGCTTTCACTCAAGCTGCCATATAGCACGATTATTTAAAAACTCACAACAAAACGTTTTTATTTACTGAAAAAAGACGCTCTTATAGACGTCTTTTTTTTATTATCCCTTAAGATACCTCTTTACCACCACGAAGCTCGAAACTACCCCGATTGTTACGGCAAAAAGCAAATTGTATCCGAGAATGGTGAATATATGGCTCAAGAAATAATTCCATAAACTCATTTCGGGAATTAGGACAGCCACATAAGGCGACACTAAATAAGCGAAAGGTGCGGCGATTATCACTCCGACGATAGCCGAAAGTATTCCGTATATCGCGCCAACCACAATGTAAGGACCTCTCACAAACGCATTTGATGCCCCCACAAGTCTCATGATCCCAATTTCGTCCTTACTTGAATGAATGGCAAGAAGAATCGTGTTGAATGAAACTATGCTTGCAACAATCGCAAGAATCACTGTAAGCATAAATCCCGCTTGTTTTCCCACGTCCATTATTTTCACAAGTCTGTCTATTACGAATTGATTCTGGTTGTAACTTATCGTCTCAATAATCGTGGATAGAGTTTCGTTATTTAAATAAGACGCAATGGCCGAATAATCTTTCGGGTCAAAAGCTTTAATGTTCAAAGATGCCCGCAAGGGATTATCCCCGATTTCTTCAAGCGCTCTCGCAATATCCGAATCCGACGGATGTCTTTCTTTGAATCTCGCCAGGGCTTCGTCTCGGGAAACGTATTCCACTTCCTTCACTTCGGAAAGACTTTCAAGAGAACTTTTCAGATTTAACATTTCATCTTCACCCACGTTTTCCCTGAAATCCACGCTAATGTCTATTTTGTCCTGTACTAGAGATATCGCCTTTTGGCCAACCACGCCAAAGAGTATAAGACTCTCAAAGACAATCACGGCGAGAAGCAAAACTAAAATGGTCGCGACCGACACCAAATAGTTTCGGGCAAAATTTTGAAAACCGTATTTTAGGATTCTGGAGAATGTTGTAATCATTTTTAAACGAGAATGTATTTCCCTTTTTCTTCGTCCCTTATTATTTTACCGTCTTCCATGCTTATTACCCTTTTCTCCAGCTGGTTCACAATTTCTTTGTTGTGAGTCGCGAGAATAACGGTAGTGCCAAGTTCGTTAATCTTAGTGAGCAAATTTATGATCCCCCACGTATTTATCGGGTCTAAGTTTCCTGTCGGCTCATCGGCGATTATAACATCCGGATGATTCACCATCGCTCGAGCGATAGCCACTCTCTGCTTTTCGCCGCCGGAAAGTTCGTGAATGAAATTCCGCGCTTTATTACCGAGCCCCACGAGGTCCAACACCTGCGGCGTTACTTCCTCTATTTCCCTTTGCGGTCGAGCGGCGACCTCCATCGCAAACACGACATTTTCATAAGCTGTTTTCTTGGATAATAAACGAAAGTCTTGGAATATCACTCCCATGTGCCGTCTTAAAGCCGGCAATTCTTTGTTACTTAATCTATTCACTTCATATTGACCGAAAACTATCCTTCCTTTTGAAGGTTTCTCTTCGCCGATAAGCATTTTGATAAGCGTAGATTTTCCGGCGCCGGATTTTCCCACAAACGAAACAAACTCTCCGGGATTTATTTTAAAGCTTACTTCCCGGACAACTTCGTTATCTCCATATTTTTTGGAAACGTTATTGAAAGTAATCACTCCTATAATTTTAACTCCGCCTCTATGAAACCGTCCAGATTGCCGTTTAACACGTCTTGAATCTTCGTTGTTTCATACTCGGTGCGATGGTCTTTTACCAGTTTATATGGATGCATTACATACGATCGTATCTGATGCCCCCACTCGGGATTTACGCGCGTCTTAAGACTTTCTATTTCCGTTTCCTGTCTTTCTTCCATCAATTTCACGAGTTTCGCTTTTAGTATCGCAAGCGCTCGTTCTCTATTTTGCGTTTGGCTTCGTTCGGCTTGCGACGAAGCGGAGAGCCCCGTTGGAACGTGAACAACTCTTACCGCTGTTTCTACTTTGTTTACGTTTTGTCCTCCGGGTCCGGACGATCTTGCAAAGTCAACCTTGATGTCCCTGTCTGGAACTTCGATTTTTTCCGCGTCAAACTTCGGAAGAACGGGTAAGACTTCGACCAAAGCGAAAGACGTATGTCTTAATTTTTTAGCGTCGTATGGAGAGATGCGAACCAATCGGTGAACGCCGTATTCTTTTCGTAAAATGTTATAAGCGTCTTCCCCTTTTATTTCAATCGTATCGTCATCCACTTGAGCGATTTTCCACCCGCGTCTCGCCGCGTAATTCTTATACATTGTAAGAAGCATATTCGCCCAATCGGCCGCATCTTCTCCTCCGGCGCCTGCTAAAACCGATATTACCGCCGGCAGATTCTCGTATTTATTTTTCGTCATAAATCTTTCTTCAAACTTTCTTGCCTCCTCCGGAGTTTTTATGGCGTCAAATTCCTCTAGTTCTGATTTCAAAAGACCGTATTCCTTCGTTTTCGCGCCTGCCTCGGTTTTATCGCTTTTCCAAATATCGGGGTCGGATACGACAAACTCAAGCTCTTTAAGTCTTATTCTTTTCCCTTCTATCCCGAACTTTTCCGCGATTATTTTCTTTAGATTATCTGTTCCCAAATCCATTTAGATATTTGTTTTTCTGTAAGCTATTATCAATTCTCTCCACGCTTGATAAAGTTCCATTAGCTCTTCCCTCATCTCTGGAAACAGCGCTAAGTCCCGCCAATCCCTCTCCAATTTCGCAAGCGGGTCATACGGGTCTCCCTCCTTTTCTCTCCGAGCAATATTTAAGTATATCCCTTGCGTTAAATGGCTCGCCGAGTCCGAATAAGCAATTATTTTCGCTTCAAGCGTCTCGGGCATTACATCTTTGCACCGATGGGCCCTTACGCAATGTAATACTTTTTCTGCTTTCCCTTTGTCATACCCTTCCGCCACGAGCCACTCTCTCGCGGCCGCTTCTCCTATTACGGCGTGGTCTTCCCCGTTGTCATATGCCATACACTCCGCGTCATGGAGCCACATGGCAAGCAAAACCGTTTCCCTGTCAGCCTCCGGGAATTTTAAGAGCATCACTTCCGCTATCTTTTCAAACTCTTTCAAATGTTCCTTTAGATGATCGGCTAGCCGAAAAACTGATATTTTCTCGTTAAAACGATTTTTTGCTTTTTCTATTATCGTCATATTTTGAGCCGAAGGTGGGAATCGAACCCACGACCTGCTGTTTACGAAACAGCCGTTCTGCCACTGAACTACTTCGGCATTACTATTTTGTTCTTGATAAATAGTCTACCTTCTTTCGCTCTTTTGCTCAAAGAACGATTACCTCTTCCTTTTTCTCCTGTTAAAACCTGCATATTGAAATTTTACTTGAGCGGGATACGGGAATTGAACCCGCGTCTTAACCTTGGGAAGGTTACATACTGCCACTGTACTAATCCCGCTTTTCTGGCGCTATAATTATCGTTCTTTCTTCGGGAAGCCGGTAATTAAAGCGCGATTTTATCTCTTTAATGAGGTTCTCGGGCTTTCCGAGATATTCTATCTTCTCTCTCAATTCTTTGTTTTCCGCCGATAAGTTCTCCGCTTCGCTTCTCGTAGCCGACACTTCGGCCGAAAGATTTCTATAATCCCTTACTATGCCGTATATCTGAAACCCCACAAACCCGATTGCCGCGATTAGCATTATAAGGATAAAATAACGTCCCATCCCCTTAATTCTAGGGGGTAGAGCCTTATTTTTTCAACAACTCCTTAAAGACCTCGGGCGCTATGGTTACTTTTCCCCTTTCTTTGAGTCTCTTCTTGCCTTTCTTTTGTTTCTCCCAAAGTTTTACTTTTCTTGTCCTGTCTCCGCCATAAAGATATCCCGTAACGTCTTTTTTAAGCGCTGGAATGTCTTCCCTCGCAAGAATCCTGCTTGAATCTTTGACTTGAATAGCTTGAACAAAGAGAGAGCGCGGCAAGAGGTTTTTCAAATCTTCCGCGAGTCTTCGCGCAATTCTCGGCGCGTCTTTTTTGTAAACTATCCTCGTAAGACCCGGCACTTCTTCGTTTGCAAGAATAACCTCAAGCTTCGTGAGTATTGCCGGAGCATATCCAAAAAATTCATAACTGAACGATGCGTATCCCAACGACACGGATTTCAGTTTATCGTCAAAATCGGAAACAAGTTCCGTTAGCGGCATTTTAGCCGTAATGATTATTCTGTCCTCAAACGAATCAGTTTCTTCCTCGGACATTCTGAAAAAATCCCTTAAAGACATCACGCGTCCTAAATATTCTTTGGGCGTCATGATTTTTAAAATGACTATGGGCTCCTCCACCCTTATATATTCCTCGGGAAAATCTTTCGGACTCTCCACTATTCGTTCGCCATTTCTCGTTATTACCTTATAAGCAACCGACGGAAAACTCGTAACCACTTTGAGTCCGAATTCTCTTTCCAATCTTGCCGTTACTATTTCAAAGTGGAGCCGCCCCAAAAACCCTGCCTTGAATCCTCTTCCGAGCACTTCGCTGTGATCCGGCGCGAGCGTAATAGAGGAATCCATGAGTCGTAATTTATTAAGTGCTGATTTTAAATCGTCATACTCGCTTCCTTCGTTCGGATAGATGGAAACGAAAACAACCGGATTTGGCGGCGTGTATCCGGGCAGAGGACTGTCCCCTATGGTATCCCCTATGCGCAGCACACCCGGATCTTTTATGCCGGTTGCAATATAGCCGATTTCTCCTTCTGTAAGCTTTTCCGCCGCTCGAGATTCAGGAGTAAATATCCCGACTTCTTTCGCTACGAATACTCTATCCGCGCCAATAAGTCGCAAAGTCTCTTTCGGTTTAAAGCCTCCCGAAAATATCCGAACATAGGCGATAATGCCCTTATGATCATCGTAGATAGAATCAAATATCAAAGCTTGTTTTCCATTTCCTTGTTTGGGCGGTGGAGTCAACCGAACTATGCCCTCCATCAGCTCTTTCACTCCTTCACCCGTTTTCGCGGAAATTCGGTAGACATCCTCCGGCCTTTGACCCGTGAGTCGAGCGAGCTCTTTTACGATTTCCTGAAGAGACGGAGGATTTAGGTCAATCTTATTAACGCAGCCGATAATTTCTAACCCCGCCTTTTTTGCCGCTTCAAAATTGGCAATCGTTTGCGCCTGCAATCCTTGAGTCGCGTCAACTAATAAGACCGCCCCCTCAACTGCTTTAAGGGCCCGCGAAACTTCGTAGCCAAAATCGCTGTGCCCGGGCGTGTCTATTAAGTTGAGTTCGTATTTATTCCCGCTGGAGCTGTATGCCATTCTGACCGGCGTCATTTTGATGGTTATACCTCTTTCCCTCTCAAGCTCCATCTGGTCCAAATACTGCGGCTTCATCTGCCGAGCGGAGACTGTTTCGGTTATCTCAAGCATCCGGTCGGCAAGAGTGGACTTGCCATGATCTATATGGGCAATTATTACGAAGTTACGAATTGATTCCATTGACCTACAATCTACTAAGAGTAAGGTCAATAATCAATCTCGTCGGTAAATTAGCGCTCTCGTATTCATACGTTGAGGTTCCGGTTTCTTTAAACACGTATCCCGGAGGTGCCTGAATGGAGTAAGAAAACATTGAATCCACTCCCGATTGTTTTTCATATACAAACCTGAATCTGTTGGAAAGCGTACCAATATGTTCATATTCCATCGTAAGCTCTTTGTCGCTCCCCGCAGAAACGGTAAGCCATCTGCCAAATACGGCTTTGCCCGATTCCACGCCGGATTCATATAATGCCACGTCTTTATCGGTTTCATATCCCTTGCTCGCATAATTTACTGCTGGACGAATTGTCTTTGCCGTTTCACCCGCTGTCTTTGTAAGCTTTGCTCCTTGCGGCGTAAGCACTTTAATGTATGCTTGGTTCCTCGCTTTATAAAAAGCCTCGCTCGCTTTGTCTCCTTCGTGGATCCTCGTTACGGAAAGAGTGTCCGATACGGTTCCCGAAATACTTATTACGCTTTTCAGGCTTACTTTCTGCCTTATGTATGCATCCGTTTTTTCGCCGCCGATATTTGAAACCGATACCGCGAGATAATCTCCATATTCCGAATCGGCCGGCTGATATACCTCCCCTGCCCACAAAGATTTAGAAACAAAATTTTGGAGTCTCTTATCAACAAAATAGGCTTGCACGTCTTTGTTATTTAGTCTGCCCTCTAAAACCCGCGCCAATTCCTCTTTGTCCGATGAAGAAAGTTTCTGAACCCTTGAAATAAGTTCCGGCAAAAGTGATTTTAATATGTTCTTTCTCTCTCCGCCTCGTATGGTCGAATCTCTTGAAACCTCCTTCTGAACTTCCTCTAAAAAATTGCTATTATCTAAAACAATTCCGTAATCCGGTAATTCTATGGGCCCCGTAATCTTCAAAATATCCGTCACCAACTTGTGGTTTATGGCTACAGCTCCGTCAAACTTCGTTCCTCCGTCGGCATAAACCGGTGATTTTTCCAAAAACCCGAGAACTTTAGAAACGGATGTCGGGAAATCCAAGAACCAGTTGGCGTCTCTCGCTTCCCAATCTGTAGTTATGCCCATAAGCGGCGTTGGCGGAATTACCTTCTCTTCAAGAAATTTATCCGGATAGTAAATATCATTTACTGCAATGTCTTTTACTTCTCCGCCCGAAAGTTTAACCGTCGCGTAACTTCCGATAAATCCGCCAGTCGCTCTCATTTCCGAATCGTTCATAAAGAACATGACCAAGTTGCTTTCACCCTTCAAGAGATTTATCGCCCCATCAAGGATATCCGCTGTTTCTGTCATTTTGGAATAAAGGGTGAGGTAGTCCGTGGACATGTCTGTCGCAAGGCCGAATGAGGCCATTCCGTTCCGCACCTTTGCAAGAGAATCAGTCATTGTTCTCACCCGAGCTCTTATTTCCTCAAGTTCCGAGATTAATTTACCGCCATCATTCCACATAAGCGAAATCCCTTCTTTTTTAAGAGTGTCCGTTGTCTTCGTCACGAAAAAAGCCGTTTTACTGAATTCTTGAAGAGCGCCAACGAACGTCGGCATTTCTTTAAACGCCGGAATTATTCCCAAAATCCGCGCATATATATTCATACTCTTAAGACTCGCGTCTGCCTTTTTCAAGCTTCTCCCCATTGCGTCGGTGTCGTATTGTTTTGCTGACTCGGCAGCGGAGATAAAGCTTCTGTAAGCCGTAAGCACTGTTCCAACCGCGTTATCTTTAACTTCCCACGCGGTTATACTGCCCAGACTAAGCAAAAACACGCCTATAATAACCGCAAAACGTCTCGCGCTCGTTCTTGGTTCCCTTACCGCGGAAATATTATGTGTTTTCAATCTCTTTTTTTTCGTTGGACGCCTAACGTCCGTCAAAAGATAGGAAATGTTATTCTTCTGCACGTGCAAATTATAACAGTCCCATGCCTATTCGGAAACTAAAGTTCTCCCCATCTCGTTTGTTACAGCCCTTGTTTGTTACAGTCCTTGTTTGCCATAGTTCTTGTTCGTCACAGTTTTTAGTAAAGACGATATTTTCATTTCCGCCAAACTTGACGATCGTCAAGTTTGGCGAATTTTATATTCCGGTTGGATCGGATAAAAATATGCAGACAGTTTTTAAAATTATTCTCAAATCACCCCAAAATGTAATTTTTTGAACGTATTTGGCGTCAAATTCCAATTCTTTTTTCCAATTAAGAGACGAAGCTCCCGATATCTGGGATATTCCCGTAACTCCCGCCCGATATTTCGCAAGATGTTTATACTCTTCTGGATATTTTTCCACTTCTTCCGGCTCGTGCGGACGAGGTCCTACTATTGCCATTTCTCCTTTTAAAACGTTTACCACCTGCGGCACCTCATCTATACGGCATGCTCTCAAAAATTTTCCGATTCTTGTTACACGCGGGTCATTTTTTATTTTAAAGAAAGGCCCGTCTTTTCGGTCATTCAGGTATTCCAGTTCTTCTTTCATTTTTTCCGCTCCCAAAACCATGGAACGAAATTTATATGCTCTTATCTTCCCTCCTCGAGATATTCTTTCACACTTCACAAAAACCGGCCCGCGAGAATCAATTTTTATCGCAGCGGCTATGATTGGCATAAACGGCAAAAAAACCGCTAGAGCGGCAAGAGATACGATCACATCCATAGCTCTTTTCCAAAAGGGATATTTTTGGTTCATCTTCTGTATTAGATTTTATTATAAATAACGGTTTCAAGGCTAATAAATTGTAACTTTTAGTTTTGCGTTTTGAATTTTGAGTTTATGATACTAACATGCGCATCGCCATCACGCATGACTATTTAAACCAATTCGGAGGAGCTGAAAGAGTTCTTGAGGTTTTTACAGAGATGTATCCCGAAGCTCCAATTTATACCCTTTTTTACGATAAGGAAGCCCTTGCCGGTCGGTTTGGAACAAAAATCAGAAAAACCAGTTTTCTTGATAATTCTTTTATAAGACAACACCACCGTTTATCCATTCCTTTGATGCCCTTCGCCGCTCATTTAGTGAACCTTGGCAAAGATTATGACGTTGTTATTTCAAATTCTGTCGGATTTGGCAAAGCATTTCGCCATAAAAGCGCAAAGCATATTTTTTACTGTAACGCCTTATTACGTTACGCTTGGGACCCAAAAACTCACCTTAGAGAATTTCTCCCTTCAGGAGTTTACGCACTCGCTCGTCCGGCAGCTTGGGCAATGAAACATTGGGATCGTATAACCGCTCGTCGGGCAGATATAATAGTCGCAAATTCAGAATACACGCGTGAAAGAATAAAAAAATTTTATGGCCGCGATTCGGAAGTAATTTATCCGCCCGTTAATACCGATTTTTTCAAACCCCCAGAAGACAAAAAACAAAGAGACTATTATCTTGCTGTTGGCCGTTTTCTCCCATATAAAAAATTTGACATTGTTGTTAACGCTTTTAATAAGCTGGGGCTCCCTTTAAAAATCGTAGGAGATGGTCGTGAATACGAAAAATTAAAATTGCTCGCGAAGTCTCCGAATACCGAATTTATCGGATTTGTTCACGATCCCGTAAAGCTTCGCGAGTTGTATCAAAGAGCGAAAGCCTTTCTCTTTCCGCAAATTGAAGATTTCGGTCTCGTAGCCGCCGAAGCTTTGGCCTGCGGCACGCCGGTTTTGGGTTATGATGCCGCGGGCGCCAAAGAAATGGTAATTCCTGAAAATAACGGCCTTCTTTTTAAAAAGCAATCTGCGGACGCGCTCGCTGATGCCGTAGAAATATTTGAGAATATGCAATTTGATAGCTTAAAAGTCGCCGAAACTACCCGGAAATTCAGCCGGGAAGAGTTTATCCGCCGCTTTAGAATTATTGTCGGAGAATGATTATCTCATCCACTCCGTTTTTTCTCCCTTCCTCTTTTTCTCCGTCATCAAAAGCTTTCCGTCTTTCATCCCTCTCTTACCCAGGTAAATCTGTTAATAATCTTACCGTCTTTTTCCACATCTCCAAAAAACATTTCTTTGGGCCTGGCCCAAATCAAAGCAGTATTAACAATATCTTGATAAACCACGAGTTCTTCAAGTGTCTCACTGTGCTTCGCAATGCCTATAAACCTATATTCATGCCCCTTGTAATGTCTGTATATTCCGGGCTTTATATCCATTATCTTTTGAAGATTTTTATCGTTTTTGCGACCTCTTCCGGCACGCCGTCTATGCATTCGTAATTCTTTACCTCATCCTCATTCACCCATGCATAGTCAGTAAACCCGCCTACTTCCGGAACTATATTCCCGCCTTTATATTTGGCAGCAAGTTTTATAAGCACCACTGGCGTTTCGTCCGGACGAACGAAGACGTTACTGTTTACGTATCTGAAATCATCCCCTATTTCTATCCCCGCTTCTTCTCTCGCTTCGCGTCGTAACAAATTCTCCACCGCATCCTGAAAATCAATCACGTCGCCGTTTAGTCTAGTGGGGTGTTCAATATCAATGTCCTTCCACTCTAACTTTCCTCCGGGCGTTCCCCATCTTCCCGGATGCACTTTCTCCCGCATGTCGCGCTTTAAAATGAGGCATCGCTCATCATTTTCGCGAAATACTAAAACGTTGGCGACAAAGTAAAAAAGCTTGTCTTTTTTCGCATTATCAAGGCTTATCTTACCGGCCGGCATAATTGCATTATATCTCCGTCCGCGCAAGAAAAAAGCCCTCACTTATCGCAAGGGCTTGTTTATACAGAGCTACGGCATGAGGTAATTAAGAAGAGCGTCTTCAAACACAAAAGATTCAGCCCGCATTTCCTCATTCTTTCCGTCTAGAGTCTCGAAAAAAGCCCTGACAACCGCCCTGATAATCAGTCCTTCCCTATCGTCACAGCAAAGAATCCCTCTGGCATCCAATCGGTCTATGACGTTCTGCACGATTCCCGCAACGACCTTCTCTTCGCCTATATCCGTAATCTTGACCGCCCTTTCCCCGTTCTTGTTTTTATCGACAACTTCAGCCGTCTTTGTGATCACTTCATCTTCGGCCACGTCCATTTTCATGCCTCCTTTTTTAAAAGTGTTACTACTTTCAGGAAAGTCTCAAATTGAGATTTTGTCAAATTAAAATCATTTTTTGATTTTTGCAATGTCCGGAATAGTAATCCATGAAGCCATCGCTCCAACCCCTTTTTTATTGATTTCAAAAGGCTTAATCTTCCGTGAATCCTTCAGAAATATCAGTATGCAATATCTCTTTTCTTTGAATCTTTGAAAGAATTCGGGAATTTTTTCTTTTTCTATACCGTCATCGGTACCGTATTTGTCTAAAATTTCCCTCACTTTAACCGGCGTTAAATTAGAAAACTGAAGCACTTTGCTTATTTTCGCTTTTATTCTTACTGGATCGCCGGAATCTTTAAAATAAATCGTTTCTCCTTCTTTAACAGAGTCCCACGGTTTGTATTTTACCGAATACCAACGCGATTCTATTTTCTTTCGTCCGTCCAAAATCTTACCGGTAAGCCCCCATGATTTTTTCATTATCGCTAAGTGCTCCATAGTTCTACCGAAATATTACAATATTTATATCGGATTTTTTAAATAGGGCCATTCACAATATGCTGTGAATGGCCCTGAGATTTTATGCGCAGATTCAAGAATTTGAAACCACAAGTTATAACTACTGCGATAGGAAGCCGGACACCGAACCGAAGCCGTCGTGCGGGTCGTCAACGAAGAGCGTGTCGAACCTGACCTTGCCGCCGCCGAAGCAGAAGCAGGGAGACTCGGAAAAGTCGCCATCGGCCCCCGGAGAGAACTCGTCGCCGGAACAATCCATGTCCAGTTCCTCCCAACGGACGAGCCGTTCGGGATGAGTCAGAACGATGGAACCGACCGCGAGGCTTCCGAGACCGAACTCGTTGGCCACGAAGACCTCACGAGCCCGACGGACGGACTTGCCACGGTGACGCATGCCGAGCTGGGCCGCGACGATCAGGATGTCGCCCTTCTGCGTTTCGGAGATCAGATCGAGCGCATGCGCCGTGCGAGCGTGAACCCGCAGTTGCGCCGGCGTGATCTGACCCTCACGGTAGTTGTAGAACGACCGGGAGTCGGCGATCTTGGTGTGAACGAGCTGGACCGCCTGGCAGTACTTCTGGATCGGATCGGTCACTTCGGGGAAGTGCTTCGCCGCCAGTGCGTCCACCGAGGGAATTGCGAACCATCCTTCGGCACCGTTCGGGAGTTCCGGCAGGGTCTTGGCGAATTCGAGCGCGTGGCTCGGATCGAGACCGAAGATCTTGGCAATCACCTTGACCTGGTCGTTGATCGGCTTCGGCCCTTTATACTCCTTCGGGTACGCGTAGTTGGAACGAACTTCCTCGTTGGCGAACTGGTTGGACACCGAGAGCTCCTTGACGCCGGTGATGATGCGAGCTTGGAACTCGTCACCGTTCTCGATGAGCTTCTGGATGCCGTCCTTGTCGAGGAGACCCTCGGCGATTGCGCGATCCACGGCGTCTTCCGCGAATCGCTTGACCTGTTTCTTCTGTCCGTCTGTGACGGTGGTGATCAATGCTTCCATTGTCATCCTCCTTTTTTAAAAAACTTGGCGGTCAGTATGACATATATTCCGTATTTTGTCAATTAATTTGACTAAACCTTCTTGGTTTTATCTCTTCTAGTATTCCTATATTTCTTTTTACTTCCACACCAACAGGATTATTATGCATTTTTTAGATTTTCGTGTATTTGTTGTCCATAAACGATCTTCCGACATATTCATCCCTGCTAAACGAGACAATTCCATCCTGATGAGAAAGAATAAATTCCGAGATGCCCGTGTCATGCATCATTTTTGCGCATATAGTGCAATATAGTTGAATCTCGCCACCCAAAAATCTTTGCCGACCATCGGGATGAAAACGAGAAAAATACAGTTTTGATCCTTTTATTTTATCGGGATGGCACCGCAAAGCATCCATGATCGCGCGCTGTTCAGCGTGCACACAACATGTTTTATCCGTAATCTTCTGATTAAATTCATCCTTTTCGATTTCGCATCTCCGTTCCCTTTCGTCATTACCCGGAGGGGAATTAAATCCAATACCGATAATCTCATTGCCTCCAACTATCACGGCTCCGCATTTAGCGCGATGACATGTTGCTTTTTGAGCCATTACCTTCGCTTCTGCAATAAACTTTTCGGCTATGGTTTTTTCATTCTTTTCAGTAATAAATCTCATGTTAGCCAATTTTCATTCATTATCTCTACACACCATAACACTTCTTAGACTCATCTCTGTGTTCGCAGAAATTTTATGATTCTTCCAAAATAATCCTCTTCTCAAATGACCCGCGTTCTTCAACTTTTTTTCTTCTTACAATCTCAATACTTTCCTTTTCAAAATTCTTGTAATCACACATTGCATTAATCACCTCTTGGATGTCTGCCATTTCTTCCATGACCTCGTTTTCGGAAAATTCTTTTATCTCTTCCAGTAATTTTTCTTTAAGTTTTTCCCAATACTCCTTATCATCAGCAATATGGGTTATCGGAGTTCCTCCTTTACCCCTTATATATTCTGGGATTTTATCTCTGACAAGTTTATTGTATTTCATAAGTTTTTTAAAATTATAATTTTTCTCACTCCCCATGGCACTTCTTATATTTCTTGCCCATTCTCAAGAAAAGTTACTTTCTTTTCTAAATTTGGCAATATTGCCGACAATCTTCTTTTCATTGTAGCGGTTAATAATTGATATGCTTCTGATATATCAACAAATTTTGCTAAGCCAATCTCACTTGAAGGAACAATCTCTTTTGATTCTTGTTCAGATAATTCTTTACCTTGAAAAATAAATATGATTTCACTATCTCCTCCCTTGTCATTTCGGTATTCAACTCCAACCAGTTTAAAATTTTCGGGAAAAGGGCTTAGCGACATTTCTTCTTTAATTTCTCTGAGTAGCCCTTGCATAGGTGTTTCTGTCATCTCAACACCTCCACCAGGAAGTCCGAAATAATCAGAATCCTTATCTTTCAGAACCAATAATTGACCTTTATTATTCTGAAATATTGCTCTTGAAGTTAAATGAATCATATTATTATTTTCCATGACACTTTTTGATCTTATTTCTGCGTCCGCAGGAATTATTTGAATCTTTGCCATTCGGCTCTCTTGCCTTTTTGCCTATTTTCAACCATTACCAATTCATCATATATTCCGTCAAGAAGTTGATAATTTTTAGTTTCTTCCAAACTAACCCATGCGAATTGATCATTTTCTTCTACTTGAAGTTTGATCTCACCAGAAATGTAATCCGCCACACAAGAAATTACCAATGACGGACTGCCATCCGAATGAACTGTTGCCAAGCTTGTTATATATTCAATGTTGTCTATATCAATTCCGACTTCTTCTTTTATTTCTCTTCGCAACGTTCTTTCAAGAACGTTATACCAGTAGAATTCTGTATCTTTCGGCAATTTCAGGTAATCGCTCGTTTCCATTTTTCCTCCTGGCACCGTCCACATTCCCGGAAAGCGTTTTTTATCCGGCGATCGCCGCGTAATCAAATACTTTCCGTCTTTTACAATAATGGCAGTGATTGCGACTTCGTGAAGATATTGATTATTAGTTTCCATAATTATATTTTTTACTTCCCATGACACCTTTTATACTTTTTCCCGCTTCCGCAGGGACAGAGGTCATTGCGACCTACTTTCGCTAGCTCCTCCGGCCGCATATTTAATTCCGCCGCTACTTGTTCTTGCGGTTTTCTTTGAGAAATCATTTCTTCTCTTGGAACGATTCTGATTTTAGAGAGATTTTCGTATACCCAACTGTCAAACGCATCAAGCATTCGCCTATAAAGAATATGACTCTCTCTTCTATATTCCACGAGCGGGTCATGCTGTCCGTAAGCTCTTATTCTGACGGATTCTCTAAGCGACTCTAAATCTTCCAAGTGATTCATCCAGAGAGTGTCCAAAACGGCAAGAAGCGGCCGTTTAAATACTTCTGGATTTTCAATCTTTCCGAGCATTTCTTTTATCTTCTCCTTTTCTGCTTCTTCCGTTCCCTGCTTCGTCTCTATTATCTGAATGATAGTTTCCTTAATCTCTTCTGCCGATGATTCCAAGAGATGCTGCCTCCTATGATATACGGATATTCTCTGTTTATTCAGCACGTCATCGTAATCAAGCAAATGTTTACGGGCATCAAAGTTAAGTCCTTCCACTTTTTTTTGCGCCGAGACAAGTGCTTTCGTAACAAGACCCGATTCAATCGGCTGGTCTTCGGGAATGTTTAGGGCCTGCATCATTCCACGTATTCTTTCTCCTCCGAAAATACGCATCAGATCGTCTTCCAAAGAAATAAAGAATTGCGAAGAGCCCGGGTCTCCTTGTCGTCCCGAACGACCGCGAAGCTGGTTGTCTATTCTTCTTGCTTCGTGCCTCTCGGTGCCCATCACATGAAGCCCCCCCAACTTTTTGACCTCCTTCGCCTTCTCTTCATTATAAGGACTGCCTCCTAAAATAATATCCACTCCGCGCCCAGCCATGTTTGTCGCAAGAGTTACGGCGCTTTTCCTTCCGGCTTGCGCTATCACCAGACCTTCTTTCTCGTGATTCTTGGCATTCAGCACTTCATACTTCACTCCCGCGCGACTTAAATATCCCGCAAGTAATTCGTTTTTTTCGATTGAAACCGTTCCGATAAGAACGGGCTGACCAGCCTCGGAGCGTTCTTTTGCTTCTTTTGCGACCGCTTTAAATTTCGCTTCGGCTGTCTTGTATATAAGGTCGGGCAAATCCTTCCTTATAATCGGTCTATTAGTCGGTATTGTCACCGTCTCCACTCCATAAACTTTGTGGAACTCTTCGGCGGAAGTTTGAGCGGTTCCCGTCATTCCCGATATTTTTGCGTAAAGCCTAAAGTAATTTTGAATGGTTATTTGAGCGAAAGTTTTTGATTCGTCCTGCACCTTAACGCCTTCCTTAGCTTCTATCGCTTGGTGCAATCCTCCCGAATATCTTCTTCCGTGCATAAGTCTGCCCGTAAATTGATCAACGATTATTATTTCATCGTCTTTCACGACATAATCCCTGTCTTTAAAAAACAAAGCTTTGGCTTTAAGACATTCTTCCAAATAATGGGCAAGCCTGATATTCTCCGTGCTGTAAAGGTCGCCAATTCCGGCGGATTTTTCCACTTTATCTATTCCCGAAGGCAGAATAGTAACCGATTTTAACTTTTCATCCACCGTATAATCGTCATCTTTCTTTAGTCCCGAAACGGCTTTCCACATCACTTTATAATATTCGCTTGAAGCGGCATCCGGCGCGGAAACGATAAGAGGTGTTCTTGCCTCGTCTATCAAAATGGAATCCACCTCGTCTATCACGGCAAAGTTATGCCCTTTTTGCACCTGCATTTCCTTCTGCGGCGATAAATTATCTCTCAAATAATCAAATCCGAATTCGTGATTTGTGCCGTAAGTGATATCCGCCAAATACGCCATATTTCGCGGAATCGGACGCAAAAATTTTCGTTCAATCAAAAATGATCCCGTTTCGTCCCTTTTCTTATCTGCCTCCTTTTCTTCTTTAGTCACCGATGGAGACGAATTAAAATCCGGATCATATATAAAAGCGTCTTCGTGGGTCAAACAAGCCGTGCTTATCCCTAAAAAATAGTAAATTTGTCCCATCCAAACGGCATCTCTCGTCGCCAAGTAATCGTTTACCGTTATAATATGCACGCCCTTACCGGGTAGCGCATTCAAATATGCCGGCGCCGTAACAGCAAGCGTTTTCCCCTCTCCCGTCATCATCTCAACAATCGTTCCTCCATGAAGATTGATACCTCCTAAAATTTGCGTATCAAAATGTCTCTGTCCCAATGTCCTCTTCGCCGCTTCTCTTACAAGAGCGAAAGCTTCAGGCAATAACTCTTCAAGCGACTCGCCTGAAGCAACCCGTTCTCTAAGTTCTAAGCTTTTCGCTTTCATTGCTTCGTCACTCAATCCTCCGATCTGGCCTTCCAAATCGTTAACCTTTTGAAGCAGAATTTTGTCTTTTACGCCTTTTTGACGCGAAAAGAGATTAAATAGCATGTAGCGATTATCCTCTTTAGGAGGTTAAATTACAAGTTTTTACGCTTATTTTCTTCTTTCTTTGTATTCTTTTATTTCTTGCGCGAGAATCTCCTTTACCGCGTCTATTGCGGCATGCAAGTCCTCGCTTTCTTTGCGCGCTCTTATCATCCTGCCAGGGACCTTCAAATTTGCCTCGGCGTAATAAACCTGGCCCTTATTGTGATGATTCGTGGTTCTTCCGGCGTCAAAATCCAGTTCTACTCCTCCCGTGCCCGCCCATTCTTCTACGAATTTATCCAAATAATCCATTTTATCATCTATGTAGTCCTTTATGGCTGGAGTTAATTCAAAATTCTTCGTGGTTATGTTGATCTTCATAGGTTTATTATAGCCTTTATCAAAAACATAAAACAAAACCGCTCTAAACAGAGCGGTTTTGCGAAAGATTTACTTTCTTCTCTTGGAAGATCTCTTCTTGCTGGTCTTCTTTGCAGTCTTCCTTTTAGAGGCAGTCTTTCTCTTAGCGGTTTTCTTTGCCGCTTTCCTCTTCTTTGCAGCCATTTTTTTATTTTTTATTTTAAGTTAATGAAAAATATTCGACCAAACACTTTCATTAACCTCTGACTTAATTTTAGAACAAAAAGATTTTTATTTATATGTGGATAACTCAAAAATGTTTTTTGAAACATTTTTATTCCGATTTTTTAATTTAATTTTTAATCTACAATTTGTATTTCTTCTTCCAAATCAATCCCAAATTTTTCTTTTACTGTTTCTTTCGCGATTGCAATGAGATTTTTAACATCCTCTGCTGTTGCTCCCCCTGTATTAACAAAAAAATTAGGATGCTTTTCAGAAATTTGCGCTCCGCCGACAGTTCTTCTAACCAGCCCCGCTTCCGAAATCAAAACTGCCGCGGGAATAACGGGCATTGGATCGGTTTTTACTTTATCTTTCCACTTTTTTTTCTGTTCCTCGCTGATGTTTAACGCGGGAATGTTTTTAAACGTACTGCCGGCGCTTGGCAATTCCACTGGTTGCTTTTCTTTTCGGTAACTTAAGTTCTTACTCATCTTCTCCCAAATATCATCTGTTTTACCGGAAGTTAATTTAATCTCCCCCGACAAAATAATTTCGTCCCGCGCCTTTGATTTAAAAACGCTCGTCCGATATCCGAACATATTTTCTTTGTTTCCCCGTTCAATTACTTTATTCGGCTCCTGTATAGCCACGCTTCTTACGGAAATTATTACATCCTTCATCTCTCCGCCAAAAGCGCCGGCGTTTCCTCTTATTGCTCCACCAAAACTTCCCGGTATTCCCGCTGCCCATTCCATTCCCGACAAATTATTTTCCGCGACAAAGTTAACTGCGTCTTCTAAATTCGTTCCCGCGCCAATTTCAACAATCCCTTCATCCGCCAGTTTAATTTCGGACATTGATATTTTAAGTACAAGGCCGTCATACCCCTCGTCAGAAAAAAGCACATTCGCCCCGCCTCCTAAAATAAAAATTTTTTTGTTTGGAAAATGGGTTTTATATTCCCCTAGAATCTCAACTATATCCGACTCATTCCTCGCTTCGGCTAAATACTTTGCCGGCCCGCCGATTTTATAAGTCGTATATTCCGAGAGAGGAACGTTTTTCAAAATTTCCGCCATATTCTAAATCTTATCACTTTATTTAAACCGCTTGTCGTCTTTTTAAATAGGAACAGTGCTGCTTAACCAGACACCAAAAGAGCGGCAGTGGTGACCCCGATTAGACCTTTGTGTTTAGCGAGTGCGCATCTGCCGCTCGCAAATATCATATCATTTTGCCGCTTTATAGAGAAAGTCCGGTGAATTGAACTCCGCTATCGCGAGCTCTTTGTTTTTCGGTACGTGGCACCCTTTTCCCTTAAACGCCGCTGCCGCGCCCTCCACTATTTCCCTCAACTGAAACTGGCTTGGAGCGGAAAAAAACATCTGGATGGTCGCTTCCCTCCCGGGAATAAATATCATTCGCACCGCCGCGCCTTCTCCAATCTCATTCACCTTTGACATATCAATGCCCCTAAAACTCGTCTGAAGCGCTTCCTCTTTATTCATTTCGCAAGCAAGAGCTTCCGTAAACCCTCCGTGATGAAACACCAGATAGTCCTCTTCCCTTATCTCGTATTTTTGAGAAATGTTCTTTTCGGCAAGTTTCTGAAAGCGGGAGAAATACCTTTTCTCCGTCGTGACGTAAATATCTGAAGTCTTTCCAATATGCTCTATTACCAAATCAATCGCGATGGGGAAATTTGCCGTGTTGACAATTGCCTTAACTCCTTTCTCTGCTTCTTCCGAATAAGGCATTTTTATCATTCCCGATTTCACGTAAGACAAGCTGATTCTTTTTTTTATTCCCTTAACCGCGAAAATAAGAGTCACAACAAAAAGCAATGCCACTATTGACAAAATGAATGGAACGAAAAGATTATTCATAATAAAATAAGAGCGTATGAAAAAAGGTAAAACAATCCTACTCCTGCTTTCCGTCATTATTATAGCTTCTTTCTTCAGGCTCTACAATTTAAAGAGCGTTCCTCCGGGGCTTTATCCTGACGAGGCAATGAACGGCAATAATGCCATTGAAGCCATTGAAATTAAAAATTGGAAAGTATTTTATCCGGAAAATAATGGTCGAGAAGGATTGTTCATCAACATCCAATCGTTTTTTCTTGAAACGTTCGGCGTAAATGAACCGTGGGTTTTGAGATTAACAAGCGCGCTTTTTGGCATTTTAGGCATTGTTGGCATCTTCTTTCTTGCAAGCGAACTATTCAAAAAAGATAAAAACCGTTTGGGACTCGCTCTTCTCTCATCTTTCCTTATGGCCGGTTCTTTCTGGCACATAAACTTCTCACGTATCGGCTTTCGCGCCATTATGGCGCCAACAATTCTTGTTTGGGCTTCATATTTTCTACTTATCGCTTTTCAGGAAAAGGACAAATTGTGGAAAAATATGCTCTTTGCGCTTTTGAGCGGCCTTGTCTATGGGTTGGGATTTCATTCCTATATTTCATACCGAGCAACACCTATTGTCATTGCCGTTCCCCTCGTCTTTTTTCTTATCAAGTTTATAAAAGAGCGTAAGTTTAAAAAATTCGCCGCCATTGCCGGAATCTTTTTTGCCGGCGCGATTATTGCCGCCTATCCGCTTATTTCTTACTTCATTCAAAATCCCGCCGATTTTTTCGGCCGCACTTCTCAAATTTCCGTTTTTGCTTCCGTCTCGCCGATTAAAGATCTCGCCGTCAATACGCTCAAAACCGCTTTGATGTTTAATTTTGCGGGAGATATGAACTGGAGACATAATTTTTCCGGTTCCCCCGAACTTTCCATTTCAGTTGGAATTTTCTTTCTCGTCGGCATATGCCTCTTAGGAAAAAAGATTCTCACGCGCTCTCGAGAGTTAATGCCCGAGTGGTTCCTTTTCGTTTGGATAGTCGTCTCCCTCCTGCCTGTTATCATATCCAACGAAGGCATACCGCACGCCCTCCGGGCAATAATTACCATTCCGGCCATAATGATGACATCGGCTATCGGCATGTATTATTTGGGCGAAAAACTCCGAGCATGGTTCTACGCCGCGCGGCAAGGCAAGATTCTCTTTAAAATCTGCGTCGGAATTATATTCTCTTTCCTCATAATGGAACCTTTCATTGCATACTTCGTTCTTTGGGCTAAAAACCCGAATGTTACTCAAGCTTTTAACGCAGATTACGTGGAAATTGCAAATACCATAAAAGTTCTGCCGAAAGAGGCTGAAAAATATATCGTCGTTCTCGCAAATGGAGTAGACGTGAGAGGTATCCCCATGCCCGCGCAAACTGTGCAATTTTTAACTAATAGTTTCACCGAAAAAGATATGGAAAAAAACCATATTCGTTATTTCCGTTCTTTTTCCGACTTGCCCGAAAACCGTAATAATGCGGAAATCTTTGTTATCAAATAATTTGCAGGAAGGCTACGAAAAAGCAGCTAGCGCTTTTCGCGCCGCTTCTATTTCCGCTTCTTGCTTTGATGGCCCCTCTCCAATAGCAACAAGTTTCTTGCCAAAATAAACTCCTGTCCTAAAAATCTTCTGGCTCTCCGGACCGGATTCCTCAAGCACTTTATACGTTGGAGTTATTTTTTTTAAGCCATGTGCCTTTTCCTGTAAAACGCTTTTTGGATCCCTATAACCCTGTTTCTTTATCTCGTCTACGCGAGAAATAATTTTGTTTTTCACAAATTTCTCGGCTGCTTCGTAACCCTGGTCAAGGTATATGGCTCCGACAAGCGCCTCAAAAGCGTCCGCGAGAACTGTCATTATTGCTCTTTTCGTTTGTTCCTTCTCCCCCGTAGGTGACAACAGATTTGAAAGCAATAGGTGCTCTTCAAGATGTATACTCTCGGCGACTTTTGTAAGCATCTTCGCGTTTACAAGCGCTGCCCGCATCATCGTAAGCTCCCCTTCTTCCGTTTTAGGAAAAGCGCCAAATAGATACTTCGTCACCGCAAGTTCAAGCACTGCGTCCCCCAAGAACTCTAGCCGTTCGTTATGCTCGTAAGGCCAATCTTTATGCTCATTTAGATACGAACGGTGGGTTAAAGCTTCCTTTAGAATCCTGTCATCTTTGAAAAGAACGCCAATTTCCTCCTGAAATTTATTCGTATTCATGACGCGCTTCTTTCATCTTCCTCTTCCGTAAGACTGTTCTCATCAAAAGGCAAATTCGTGTCCTCCGCTTTGAACCCTTCGTCAATCACGGGATAGGTAAAAACTTTATTTCCCCCGGAAGAAGTTTCGCCATTTTCTTTCTCTTCTTTTTCTTTTTTCGTCTTGTCGTCCTTATCCGGCTCGCCGATCTCTCGATAAACCGTCCCCAACACGCCGTTCACAAATCGGCTGGAATTTAGTCCGCCATAAGCCTTGGCAAGTTCAATGGCTTCGTTTATCGCAACCCTCGGAGGAACTTCGTCTCTGTTCGCAAACAAAAGCTCATAAAGGCCAATCCTCAAAATATTTCGGTCTATCATCGCGATTTGTTCAAGAGGCCATTCCGGCGCCGCTTTTTTTATTATCTCGTCTATTTCCGCGATTTTTGAAACCACCCCCGCGCCAAGCGTTCTTACAAAATCGGCCTCGTCAAGTTCCGGAGCAAATTCTCCAAGGTCTCTGTTCAAAAACTCGGAAAGGTCTGTTTTCCTCCCATGAAAGTCCCATTCGTATAGGGATTGAAGAACTATAGAGCGACCTACTTGCCTGGCGGACATATTTTAAAAGATTAGTGTTTTTGAAAAACTAAGCACGGCTTCTACTCACCGTAAGAACCACATTCGGGACAAATTCTATGACCCAAAGTTGGCCGGCCGCATTTTTTACAAGCAACGAGGTTGACTTTTTTTCTGGCCTGGTGGGATCTCCTTCTCCCCACCTTTGATTTTGAATGATGTTTGACTGGAGGCGGCATTTTTACTTTCCAAATGATAAATTAAACCGGTTTAGACGTCAAATTAACGACAATTTTTTAGGAAGGTCTGCCGATGAAATCCCGTTATAATTCCGCGCGTTTTGATAGCCTCGATGTGTTCCCTTGTTCCATAGCCCTTGTGGTTCACGAAACCAAATTCCGGATATCTTAAATCCATTCGCCGCATGTAAGCGTCTCTAGTAACCTTCGCAAATATTGCGGCGAGTTTTACTTCCGCAAATTTTTTATCCGCCTTGGGAATAGTCTTTACAGCCATCATTTGAGGCAAAAACATCCCATTTTCCTGAAAAACTCGACTTCTTAAGAACAGACTGCCGTCAAGGATAACTTTCGCGGGTTCGTTTTGCATGTTAAAAAGCTTTTTAAAAGCCCTCCATGCCGCCAAATTTGCGGCTCTTGCAATGTTTATCTTATCAATGGTTACAGGCATAACGCTTGAAACAACGGCAAAGATCCTTTTAGCTTTCCTCTCTTCTCTCATCCATTCATACCACTCTTCCCTCTGTAAACGAGTCATTAACTTTGAATCTCTCAATTCAGAAAGACAAATAGGTTTTTTAAAACTCCGCGAGATGGAAACTGCGGAAACCGTTACGGGCCCCGCAAGACATCCTCTCCCGACTTCATCTATGCCGATTCTTATCCTCACTCTCTAATTTTACCGTTATTGACTGCTAGAATAAACAAAATTTTTATTCAGGATTTCTTAACGCCCTTTGATACAGATATAACTAATTGTCAAATCTAGCTGGTTTAGCTATGTCAGTTTCTTTATAATTAGACCGTGAAATTCGTTCACCTCCACGTCCACTCCCATTATTCCCTGCTTGATGGACTCTCAAAAATTGACGATTTGCTGGAACGCGCAAAAGAGCTGGGAATGGATGCAATTGCTCTTACGGACCACGGAAACATTTATGGAGCCGTTGAATTCTTCAAAAAAGCCCAAAAGATAGGAATAAAACCCATTATTGGCTGCGAACTTTACGTTGCGCGCGAATCAAGATTTTCTAAAAATCCCAAAGTAGACAGTCTCCGTTATCACCTAACCGTTCTCGCGAAAAACGAAGTTGGTTATAAGAATCTCACAAAACTGATATCTTACGCTCATCTTGAAGGCTTTTATTACAAACCGCGGGTGGACAGGGAACTTCTGGAACGTTATCACGAAGGATTAGTTTGCCTTTCCGGCTGCTTTAAAGGCGAGATTCCTTATCTGATCCAAATGGGACGGACAAATGACGCTTTGGAAACCGCGAGGTATTTCAAGAATCTATTCGCTGACGATTATTACCTTGAGATACAAGAACACGACAAGGAAATTTCACCCCGTCTCAAAGGAATTTCTGAGAAACTAGGCATCCCGATTGTGGCTACTCACGACTCTCATTACTTACGGCGCGAAGATCAGGCGGCCCACGAAGTGCTTCTTGCCATTCAAACTTCAAATCCCGATGGCAAAGGATTAAGCATGAAAAAATATGATTTGTCGCTTAAGCCTCCCGAAGAGATGGCGGAAATTTTTGCCGATATGCCGGATGCCTTGGAAAATACGGTTCGCATCGCCGACAAGTGTAATTTTCAGTTTGAACTCGGGAAAATCCATCTTCCTTCTTTCGCCATTCCGGCGGAGTATTCCAATCTGGATTATCTGGGTTATTTAAAGCACTTGATTCAAGAGAAACTTTCCGGGCGTTACAAAGAAATCACTTCCGAAATAAAAGAACGACTTGACTACGAATTATCCGTTGTTGAAAAAACCGGCTATGCAAGTTACTTCCTTATCGTTCAAGATTTTATCCGATTCGCTAAGTCGCACGGCATAGCTGTGGGACCCGGCAGAGGTTCGGGCGCGTCTTCCATCGTTTCTTACATTTTAGGCATTACAGAAATAGACCCCCTGAAATATGATTTGCTTTTTGAAAGATTTTTAAATCCTTTCCGCATTCAAATGCCCGATGTTGATACCGATTTCGCGGACGACCGGCGCGAAGAGGTTGTCGCTTACGTTAAAGAAAAATACGGCGAAGATCACGTATCGCAAATCATCACCTTCGGAACTTTAGCCGCAAAAGCTGCTGTTCGCGACGTTGGCCGCGCCCTGGGCTATCCTTACGCTTTCGTAGACGGAATTGCGAAACTCCTGCCCACTATTCCAAACGAAGAAAAATCGACCTCCCGACTTAAAGAATTCTTGGAAACCATTCCAGAATTTAAGGCTCGCTATGACAGTGAAGAAGATGTTAAACGCATCATTGATTTCGCCATGAAATTGGAGGGAGTCGCGCGTCACGCTTCGGTGCATGCCGCCGCTGTTGTCATTTCTGAAAATCCGTTAATGGAATATACCGCCGTCCAGCGTTCTCCCCAAGACGAGAACGCCATCATCAGCCAATTTGAAATGCATGCCATTGAGGACATTGGCCTTCTTAAAATGGACTTTTTGGGACTTAAAAATCTTACGATTATCAGTAACACTTTAAGGCTCATAAAAGAAAGATCTGATAAGAACATTGACATAAGCGCCATCCCTTTGGATGACGAAGAAACCTTTTCTTTAATTCGACGTGGAGAAAACATCGGCGTGTTTCAATTCGAAGGAGCCGGCATGACAAGGTGGCTTACCGCCATGCAGGTTAACCGCTTTGATGACCTTATCGCCATGGTTGCTCTTTTCAGACCCGGACCGATGGAACTTATCCCGAACTACGTTGCAAGAAAACACGGAAAAGAAAAGATAACCTATCTCCACCCGATACTTGAACCAATCCTCCGGGATACCTACGGGATTATGGTATATCAAGAGCAACTCTTAAGAATCGCCCAAAATGTCGCCGGTTTTACCATCGGCGAGGCGGACATTTTAAGAAAAGCTGTCGGCAAGAAAATTAAGTCTCTCCTTGATGAACAAGCGGAAAAATTTATGAGTGGAGTAGAAAAAACGCTGAAAGATCGCAAGCTTGGTGAAAACATATGGAAACTTGTGGAACCTTTTGCGCGCTATGGTTTTAATAAAGCCCATTCCGTCTGCTACGCTCTTATCGGTTACGAAACGGCATATCTTAAAGCGCATTACTCCTTGGAATTCATGACATCACTTTTGAACAATGACGCGAGAGATGTGGAACGTATTTCCGTTCTCATAAACGATTGCAAAAGACAAAGCATAGAGGTTCTTCCTCCTGATGTTAATGCAAGTTTCACTGATTTTGCGCCAGAAGTAAAAAATATTCGGTTCGGGCTCCTCGCGATTAAAAACATCGGCGGAGGCATAGCGCAAGCGATAGTAGACGAAAGAATGAAAGGGGGACCCTTTAAAAATTTCGAGGAATTTATTTCTCGCGTAAGTCATAAAGACCTCAACAAAAAATCCATTGAGAATCTGGCGAAAAGCGGCGCTCTTGATTCGCTCGGCACTGAAAGGAGAAAAATTCTCACGAACATTGAAGATATCGTCAAAACCGTGAGCACCTATCGCAAAAACTTAACTTCCGCTCAATCTTCTCTTTTTGGTGACACCGCAAACGTTATCTTAAAACTTAAAGATTCTTCTCCGGCAAGCAAATCGGAACGTCTCACCTGGGAAAAAGAGCTCTTGGGCTTATACGTCAGCGACCACCCTCTTCACGGCTTTAAACATAACGGAAGTGGCGTTATTTCCATGCGATCGCTTGATAAAGCTCGTGACGGACAGACCGTTAAAGTTGCTGGTCTTATCACGAAAATTACGAAAATCACGACTAAAAACGGCCAGCCTATGCTGTTTGCGAGACTGGAAGATATGAGTGATAATACTGAAATATTGGTTTTTCAAGACACACTCATCAAAAATCCGCTTATGTGGGTTGAAGGCTTAATCATTGAAGTGAAAGGCCGCCTATCAAAGAAAAACGACGAGCCGAAAATAATATGCTACGAAGCAAGAACGATTTAGAAAAAGTTAGACACTCCTTATCCCACATCCTTGCCGCCGCGGTAAAAGAGAAGTTTCCGAAAGCAAAACTGGGAATTGGCCCCACTGTCGCGAACGGTTTTTATTATGATTTTGAAGTCAAAAATCTTTCGGAAGATAATCTGGCGGCTCTTGAATCCCGTATGAAAGAAATGATTACTGCGGGGTTAAAGTTCGAGAAAAAAGAAACCACTCCCGCAGAAGCTAAAAAACTTTTTAATGATGAGCCGTATAAATTAGAGCTCATAAACGAATTTAAAAAAGCCAAATCGGCCATCGTCATATACAAAACCTATCTGAAAGGAGAGAAAAATCCTTTTTTTACTGACCTTTGTGCCGGTCCTCATGTTAAGTCATCTTTAGAAATCAATCCGGATGCTTTTGAGCTTGTTAAGTTGGCAGGCGCTTATTGGAAAGGTGACGAAAAGAACAAAATGCTTACTCGTGTTTACGGCTATGCTTTTGAGACCAAAAAAGATCTTGAGGAATATGTTCGTCTTCAGGAAGAAGCCGAAAAAAGAGATCATAGAAAAATCGGCGCGGAGCAAAAGCTGTTTCATATTGAGCCGAATATCGTAGGTTTAGGACTCGTTATGTGGCAGCCGAAAGGCGCCATGCTTTGGCGAGTAATGGAAGATTTTTGGTATAAAGCTCACCTGAAAGGCGGTTACGAGCTTGTTCGAACCCCGCATATCGGGAGTAAAAAACTTTGGGAAATTTCCGGACACTGGGGTTTTTATTCGGATAGTATGTATCCCCCACTTGAAATCGGCACAAGTCTTACTGAAATAAAGCTCGGTAAAAAACCAAAAGTTAAAGACGAGTATCTCCTAAAGCCGATGAACTGCCCGTTTCACGTGACCTTGTTCAAATCGGCCATTAGAAGTTATCGCGAACTTCCGATTCGCTGGGCGGAATGCGGAACCGTCTATCGCTACGAAAAAAGTGGAGAACTCTCCGGTCTTACTCGCGTTCGCGGATTTACTCAAGACGATGCTCATATTATCTGTCAGAAAACTCAAGTCAAGGACGAACTTAAACGCGTTGTTGGCTTTATAAAAATGATTTTCAGCACCTTCGGGTTTCATGACTATAAAGTTTACCTCTCAATGAGAGATCCGAAGAACAAAAAAAAGTATGCCGGCAATGATGATGGATGGAGATTCACGGAAAAAATTTTGGAAGAGGTGGCAAAAGAAGAGGGGTTGGATTATACGAAAGAAAAAGGCGAAGCCGCTTTCTATGGTCCCAAGCTTGATTTTAAAATTAAGGATGTCTTAGGCCGTGAATGGCAATGTTCCACTCTCCAATTTGACTTCAATATTCCAGAGCGATTTGATCTCACATTCGTAAACGATAAGGGAAAAGAGGAGCGACCGTATATGTTGCATCGCGCTCTTTTCGGTTCATTTGAGCGCTTCATAGGATTGCTCATCGAGCATTACGCCGGCGCTTTTCCCGTTTGGCTCTCCCCTATTCAAACGATCATCATCCCCGTAAGCGATAAAGTGATCAATTACGCGAAAGACATCGCCTCCATCTTATCCGACAAGGACATTCGCGTTGAAATATCAGATGAGAATGAGACACTCGGCAAACGGATTCGTGCGGCTGAAATGGCCAAAATCCCCTATATCCTCGTAGTTGGCGAAAAAGAAGCATCAGAAAAAGCCGTTTCCGTTAGAAAGCGCGGCATAGGCGATCTCGGGGCTAAAAAATTACCCGTCTTTTTAGAAGAGATAGAAAAAGAAATTAAAAATCGCGAAAATTCGTAGGATTTTGACCCATTTCCCCGTTTCTTATATAATCCTCATAAATCCTGTTTCTTAATAAAAAGACATTCTAGTATGCGGACGCAAAAAGCAAAGGGGAAGATTGACCTCCTGTTCCACTTCTCCTCTGTGCTCTTGGCCTAGCTGCCGCCGCCCAGCAAAGCTAAGCGTCCCGCGTATAACGCCCTTTCTGGATAATCAGAAAGGGCGTTTGTTTTTTATGACTTGACAAATAGATCTTTGGTCAGTACATTATATCTATTCCTGTTCCTTTATTTTTTATAGGTTCTCTTTTTCCCGGTTTCGCCATAGGCCGGGAGACACCCTAAAACGCCCTTGCCGAGTTCTTCGGAAGGGCGTTTTTTTACCTTGACTTTAGAAAGATGTTTTTACTTTGTTATTTATTTATACCCGTCTTCATTTCCGCCAAACTTGACGATCGTCAAGTTTGGCGAACTTTAATTTCTATTGAATTTCAGGCCTTTAACTAATATCATTCTCCCGTGAAATCTCTTTCCAAAATTTTAGTCGTTTTAGGCCCTAATGCTTCCGGCAAATCTAATTTGGCGGTCAAACTCGCGAAAGAAAGAAACGGCGAAGTGGTTTCGGCGGATTCCCGCCAAGTTTATAAGGGTTTGGATATAGGCGCTGGTAAAATTACTAAGGAAGAAATGCAAGGCGTCCCTCATCATCTTTTAGACGTTGTTTCTCCAAACAAGGTCTTTACCGCCTCCGATTATTCCCGTCTTGCTCGCAAAGCAATTGATGACATTTTAAAGCGCGGGAAATTACCCATAATCTGCGGCGGAACGGGTTTTTACATAGATGCAGCTTTATACAATGATTCTTTCGCTTCCGTTCCCCCGAATATCGCAATCCGAAAAAAACTTGCAAAATTTAAGACTGAAGAACTAGCCGAAAAGTTATCGCAATTGGACCCTGCCCGATTCGCTTCAATAGACACGAAAAACCGCGTTCGTTTAATCCGTGCTTTAGAAATTGCGCTCACGACTGGTAAATCGGTGCCGCTAATTAAAAGCAAGCCTCTTTACAAGGCTGAAAAAATCGGCATTTTGTGGCCGCTTAAAGAGCTTGATAGGCGAATTGAACTTCGATTAGATAAAAGACTATCGTCCGGAATGATTGACGAAATTACAAATCTTAACAAGAAAGGTTTAAGCTGGAAAAGATTATACGAACTAGGGCTTGAATATCGCTATATCTCCCTTTACCTCAAAGGCGAACTTGATTACGAAACAATGCGCAAAAAACTGCTTACGGCCATTAAACAATATGCTCGCCGCCAAATGACTTGGTTCAAGCGAGACAAAAAAATTAAATGGGATCCTCCGAGGTCTATTTAAAAGTCTCCTCAAGCGACTTTTTAATCGCCTCCGGATTTCCTTGCCCTTCAAGCTTAATCATCACCTTTCCGAACAGAAATTGTAAAGCATTCCCTTTTCCTTTTTTATAATCCTCCACCGCCTTTAAATTTTCGGCTAGCACTTCTTTGATTGCTTTGGCAATCGTTCTTTCGTCCGTTACTTGAGTAATCCCTTTCTCGTTGATGATGTTCCTCGGGTCTAAGCCTTTTTCATACATCTCGGTGAGAATGTCTTTAGCCATTCGACTTGAAAGATTGCCCTTAGTGATGAGTATTACCAAGTCAGCCATATTTTCAGGGCTTACTTTGGTCCTAAACGCGGATATGTCCACTCCGGCTTTATTCATCGCGCCTTTAACGTCCGCGAGCATGTAGTTAGCGGCGAGTCGCAAAGCTCCTTTCTTTTCTTCCGGAGTAACGTTCTCCGCCATAATTTCCGAAGCGGTTTCTTCATAATATTCGGCGAATAATCTGTTTTCTATAAACATCTCGGCGTTTTTTTTCGTAATACCGAATTCTTTAACGAACCTTTCTCTCTTCTCCCACGGCAATTCAGGAATACTCGCGCGCAGTTCTTCCAAATTCACAAACGATTCATCCGTTAAATCATACGGCGGCAAGTCAGGTTCCGGTAAATACCGATAATCATGCGCTTCCTCCTTGCTTCGCTGACTGTAGGTCCTGTTATTCGCGCTGTCCCATCCTCTTGTCTCCTGTATTATTTTTTCTCCTCTCTCTAATGCCTCTTCTTGTCTTTTAATCTCGTAATCAATCGCCTTTGCCATAAAAGCAAAAGAATTTAAATTTTTTACTTCCACTTTTGTTCCAAGTCTATCGGTATCCTCCGAATGAACGGATATATTCGCTTCAAGCCTCATTTCTCCACGTTCCATATCAGCGGATGATATTTCCAAATACCGCAATATAAGTTGTAATTCTTTGGTAAACCGTACCGCTTGCTCGCCGCTTTTAATATCCGGCTCCGTTACGAGCTCCATAAGAGGTATCCCCGCGCGATTAAAGTCGCACAAAGTCTCGGCGCCCGAAGACCCGCTTCGCCCGGAGCTTACTGAAGCGGAATGCAGTAACTTTCCTGCATCTTCCTCCAAATGAATGCGGCGGAGTTTCACTCCTGCGAGCTCTCCTCCCTGCACAAACGGGTATTCGTATTGTGATATTTGATAGCCCTTTGGAAGGTCCGGATAAAAATAGCTTTTTCGGTCAAAACGGCTCATTGCTGGTATCTTCCCGCCTAAAGCCATTCCGAGTTTCAATATGGCCCTTATAGCCTCTTTGTTGGCAATGGGCAACGTTCCCGGGTGTCCCAAGCATATTGGACAAACATTCTCGTTCGGCGCTTTTTCGTCGCTATTATTCGGGCAACGGCAAAACATTTTAGTTGCCGTTTTTAGTTCCATGTGCACTTCCAGTCCTATGGTCGGAATGTATTTCACAACCCTGATTTTAGCAGTTCCCCCGCAGATGACAAAATCCCCGCTTTCACGGGGACTCTGATAAATTTATGTTTTGCGCTTTATTTTGACGTTATTCTATAACGATACCCATGCTTCTCGCCGTGCCGGCGATAATTTTTTCAGCTGCTTCAATGTTGTTTGCATTTAGATCTTCCATCTTCCTCTCCGCTATCGCTCGCAAGTCATCATTTGAAATTTTACCCACTTTGTTTTTATGCGGAAGACCGGAACCTTTTGGCACTCCGGCTGCTTTCCGAAGCAGATCGGAAACCGGAGGAGTCTTTAACTTAAAAACAAAACTTCTGTCTTCATATATGGTGATCTCCGCAGGCACAATGTCATCTCCCATGCTTTGGGTCGCGTCGTTAAATTGCTTGCAAAACTCCTGAATATTTATTCCGTGCTGCCCTAAAGCCGGCCCCACTGGAGGAGCGGGATTGGCTTTCCCTGCTTGTATCTGTAATTTTAGTGAAGCTTTTATCGCCTTGGCCATGTTTTTGAGTATCCTAAACTAAACTTTCTGTATCTGCAACGCGTCTATTTCAACGGCCGTATCTCTTCCGAATATCGGTACAAGCACTTTGACTCGGCCCTTCGCTTCATCTATTTCCGCGATTTTTCCATCCGAATCCTTAAACGGTCCGTCCACTATGCGAACAAGTTCTCCTATTTGAAAATCCACTTTAAAGCCGGTATCTTCGCCTTTCATCTTCATCATCAGGGCATCCACCTCTTCTTTGGATAAAGGCGAGGGAGTTGTGCCATCCGTTCCCACAAAACCGGTAACCCTCGGCGTATTCCGAACGATATACCACGTGTCCGGACTCATTGTCATTTCCACGAGAACGTAACCCGGGTAGATTTTCTCTTCCACTTCCATCCTTTTGCCGTTTTTTATTTTGACTTTTTTCTCCTTGGGAACTATGACGTTGAATATTCTATCGTTTACGCCTAAAGATTCAATTCTTTGTTTTAGGTATCTCAAAACCGCATCTTCGTAACCAGAATACGTATGCACGGCAAACCACTGCCTTGTTTCCTCTTCCGGCTTCATTGAGGTTTTCATTCCCTTATTGTTTTTATCGTCCATTATGAACTAAACCTTAAGTATGAATCTTTGTAATATTTGACTGAAAACATAGTCAGCCAATCCCAAAAAAAGCGCCATTCCGATCGAAAAAACGATAACCACGGTTACGAGTCTTATCGTCTCTTTCCGATCCGGCCAAGTTATTTGTTTAAACTCCGTAAGAACCTCGGAAAAGAACGAATTTAAGGGCTTCATTGCGTTAGAAGAGTATAATTTAAAGGCTTATATGTCAAGATTTTTGACCGAAGAAGCATGAATCTGAATGAACCTTTTCCTCGGTTCAACCTCGCTCCCCATCAGTATGTCAAACATCCTATCCGCCTCCTTACCATCCTCTATGGTCACTTGTCGCATGGTGCGCGCCGCGGGATCCATAGTTGTTTCCCATAATTGATCCGGATTCATTTCGCCCAAACCTTTATATCTCTGAATCGACGGATTTCCGCCAATTTTTTCCAGAATTTCATCCCTCTCCGCGTCAGAAAAAGCGTATTTTATTGATTTACCCGACTGAATTTTATAGAGCGGAGGCTCGGCGATGTAGATGTGCCCCTCCTCAATTAGCTTTAGGAAATGTCTGTAAAACAAAGTGAGAAGCAAAATTCTGATGTGCGATCCGTCTACGTCCGCGTCAGTCATAATAACCACTTTTCCGTAGCGAAGCTTTGTGATGTCAAATTCTTCAGCTATGGCGGTACCGAGCGCTACAATTAGAGATTTTACTTCGTTATTCGCGAGCATTTTATGTACCTGCGCTTTTTCTACGTTCAGTATTTTTCCGCGAAGCGGCAATATCGCTTGAAAGCTCCTGTCCCTCCCTTGTTTTGCCGAACCTCCTGCCGAGTCTCCCTCAACAATAAAAAGTTCTGCCTCCTCCGCTTTTTTTGTCTGACAATCCGCAAGTTTTCCGGGAAGAGTTAATCCTTCAAGAGCGCCTTTTCTAAGCACGGTCTCTTTGGCCGCTTTTGCCGCCTTTCTTGCTTTTGCGGCTAATAGACATTTCTCTACTATTTTCCTTCCGTCAGCCGAATGTTTTTCCAAAAATTCCTTAAACGCTTCGCCAACGGATATTTCAACCGCGCTTCTTATTTCCGGATTGCCAAGTCTCGCTTTTGTCTGGCCCTCAAACTGCGGATCGGAAAGTTTTACTGAAACAACGGCGATAAGACCTTCCCTCACGTCGTCTCCCGTTAAATTGTCCTCGCTCTCTTTAAGATATCCGTTCTGTCGGCTGTAATCATTTAAAGTTCTCGTTATCGCCGAACGAAGTCCCGTAATATGGCTTCCGCCATCCGGTGTGAAAATGTTATTCGCAAAACCCATTTCCTGAATCTCAATGTCTTCAGTATAGGCTATCGCCGCTTCAACTTCTCCGCTCCCAGTCTCTTTATGCAAATAAAATATCTCGTCTTGTATCAATTTTTCTCCCCCTTCGTTCAAATATTCAACGTATGTTTTAATACCGCCCGAAAAATTAAACCCGTAATAAAACGGTTCTTCTCTATAATCGGCGAATATAAGCTTAATACCTTTCGTAAGATAGGCCTGCTGTCTCATTCTCTCCAATATCTTTTTGCGGTCAAAAACTATTTCATTGAAAATCGTCGGATCCGGCGAAAAAGTAGTTGAAGTTCCGCTGCCTTCCGCTTTACCGATTTTTTTAACCGGCCCTTTTGGTTTTCCAATAGCGTATTCCTGCACGTAAAGACTGCCGTCTCGTTTAACTTCGGCCCTCACGTAAGACGACAGAGCATTTACCACGGACGCCCCTACGCCGTGCAACCCGCCGGATACTTTGTATCCGCCTCCGCCGAACTTACCTCCGGCATGGAGCACTGTCATAATTGTTTCAAGCGTTGACTTCTTCGTCTGCGGGTGAACGTCCACCGGCACGCCTCTTCCGTCATCAATCACCCTCACTGTTTTCTCATCCAGAATTTCTACGGAGATATTCTTAGCATATCCTGCCATTGCCTCGTCTATGGAGTTATCCAAAATCTCCCACACCAGATGGTGAAGACCTTCTACGCCCGTGGAACCAATATACATTCCCGGGCGTTTTCTTACCGGCTCAAGCCCTTCAAGAACGAATATATCCTTAGCCGAGTAACTTGATTCTTTTTGCGCCTTTTTCTTAGCCATTTTCCGCTTCCTCTCGGTTCAAAAAACCGTAACTTTTACGGGGTTTTACGCCCCTAATTGTATCACAAAAACTACCTGATTTCCACTCCTTTTTTGGCTCCTAAAATGGCCTTGATTTGTTCCATCCGAACGTTAATTTCAGCGTCCGTTAAAGTCTTTTTAGGCGACTGAAACACGAGCCTCAAAGTAACCCCCGAACGGCCATCTTCTCCGGCAGGATAATAGTCAGCCAGATCAACGTCGTTTAAGTCAGCGATGTTTAAGCTGTCAACGGCCTCAAACAGTTCACCGACAGACACAGATTCGGCTATCCATAGTGAAATGTCTCTCATCGCCGAAGGGTATGGTGAAACGAATTCATATTCAAACTCCCCCTCCGAATTTTTCATTAACTTTTCCGCGTCTGCTTCAAAAAACGCCTTTTCTCCATCCCGAGAAACAAACATCTCACCCACTCGCTCGTCAGCTATTTTAAAAATCAACGTTTGCCCTTCCGGAATCAGTTCTGCGTCTCCGATGCCAATTCTTCTAAGCGCTTCCTCTACCGCTCCACGGAGAATTCTTTGCGGATATTCTTGTCTTCTCGTTTTCACGGCCGCCGCGACCGACCAGTGTTCCTTGCCTACACCGTCAAATACTTTTCCGAATTCAAATATTCTAATTTCAGAAAAAGCTTTTTTATTTTTTTCTATCGCCTCATCAAGTCCTCTTATAAGGCCTGTTCTCATAAACGCCTTGTCTTGGCTTATGGGATTTGCGATTTCGGGCGCGTTGGGACCGTAATCTCCGAAACTATAACTTACGATTTCATCGTATCCGATTCCGGCAAATGCCCGCTGAACTTTCTCTCTAAACCCAAATATCGAGTCATTGTGCGCGGGCACAATCGATATTACGGGCGCGACAGCTTTTATTTCATTAAGTCCGTATATCCTTATCACTTCCTCCGTCAAATCTTCAAAGAGTGAAACGTCTATGCGTTCCGCAGGCACTTCGGCTATATCCCCTTTCATCTTGAATCCAAGCTTCTTTAAAATTATCGCCGCTTGATTTTTGCTCACTGCGACCCCCGTAATTTTCTCAAATCTCTCCGGATTGAATTTGATAAACCTTCTCGGCTCTTTTACCTTGTATTCGTCGGCCGCGGCAATAGGTTTTACGAAACAAATTTCCGTAAGAAGTCTCAAGGCGCGCTCCATTCCTCTCTTTGCTTTCTCGGAGCTCATTCCATGCCCGTATCTTCGTGAAGCGTCAGTCTCAAGTCTTATTCTTTTACTGGTCCTGTAAACCGAAACTGAATCGAAGTTTGCCGATTCAATGATTATTCTTTTGGTGTTCCGACTAATCTCCGCCGCTTTTCCTCCCTTTATGCCCGCGATGGCAAGCGTCTTTTTCTCGTCGGCTATAACCGTATCGGCAGGTGTTAATTCATACTCCCCGCCGTCAATCGTTTTTATCTTTTCACCCTTGTTGGCCTTCCGAACGATGATGTCGCCTTCCACCTTGTCCGCATCAAAGGCGTGCATCGGTTGGCCGATTTCAACCATTACGTAGTTTAAAACGTCCACTACCGGATTAATGGACTTTATCCCGCAAACTGAAAGATATTTTTTCATCCATGATGGCGTCGTTCCTCTTTTTTGAAGTTCGGCTAAAAGCCCGATATAACGGTAACAATCAGAGCCGTTAATAACTTTTAAACCGAGTCTTCCTCGCGCGTTTTTCAGCCCGGTCATCTTCACGGGAATTAAACGCGAACCGAATATCGCCGCCGCTTCCCTCGCTATGCCTTCGTGCGAGGAAGCGTCGCACCACCGATTGGCCGTAATTTTAATATCCATCATATCGCCTGAAATTCCATCCACCTCAAAAGATTTCAAGGCAAGTTCTTCGGCCAGTTTCTTTATGGAAGGAAGATTTGGCACCATCTCCCTTATAAGTGAATAGCTGAACTTCATTTCAGAATTTTTTTATAAATTTCAAATCTTGCGACTCAAAAAACCTTATGTCCGGAATTTTATGTTTCACTATGGCAAGCCTTTCAACGCCGAAACCAAAAGCAAAGCCCTGCCATTCAAGCGGGTCATATTTGACGGCTTTTAGCACTTTGGGATGAACCATTCCTGCCCCGCCCATTTCAAGCCACTTGGAATCGTCTAAACGGACGTCCACTTCCACTCCGGGCTCAACGAAAGGAAAGTAACTCGACCTAAACCGCACCTCAACCGTTTTTTGCGAAAAAAACTGCCTGAATAATTCCGTTATCACAAACTTGAAATTGGCGAGCGAAACATCGTGTCCTATCATCAACCCTTCCAATTGATAAAAGTTGGTCTCATGAGTCGCATCCGTCGCCTCATATCTGAAAGTTTTTCCGAGAGATATTATTTGGAAAGGCGGTTCGTGTTTCTCCATATACCGGATCTGAACGGGGCTCGTGTGCGTGCGCAAGAGATATTTTTTGTCCTGTTTTGTCGTGGAGTTGGACTTACTCTTAATCCAGAAAGTATCCCACATTTCTCTTGCCGGATGATCGGGAGGGATGTTTAAGGCGTCAAAATTGTAATACTCTTCTTCCATCTCTGGCCCGTCAATCACCGAAAAATTCATGGAGTTAAAAATTCTTCGGAGTTCGTCTCCTGTTTGGGTTATCAAACTCAAGTGGCCTGATTCGGTTCTTTCCCCCGGTAAAGTTATGTCTAGTCCTCCTTTTTCGCCCTCCTTAATCTCCTCTTCTTTAAAACCTATCGCCGCTTCTATTTCCTCTTTTAATTTTTGAATCAAAGGGCCCTTTTCTCTTTTCTCTATTTCGGTCAGATCTTTGAGTGAGCGCAATAATAAGGTTATCTCTCCCTGTTTTCTGCCAAGATATTTGACTCTCACCGCGGTAATTTCTTCCGCCGTTGCGGTTTTTTCTACATCTTCTGCCGCCCTTTCTCTTATCTCTTCAAGCTCCATTATTTACTGATTTTAGCAAAGATTGGACGTTTCGCACAACAAAAACCAGCGACACTATCGCTGGTTTGGAGCTTTTCTGCCTATCACCTGTGTCCCGCAATTCGGATTTTGACACTCTCTATGAAATAGTCTGTCCCGGTCTATCGTCTTGGGCCCAAGTTTTGCTCCGCAGTTAGGGCAGTAGTTGGTATCTCCCTTCAGTAGAATAAAAAAACCTATCAGAGATACCACGTCGAGCGCTGCTAAGACTGCAAGCATTTGCCATTTTCCGGTCGCTGCGAGTATTATCGCCACGACAAAAGCCACAACAGCAACCAGTATATAGATCACAACCATATTCTCACCTCCTTTTTAAAATCCTGTGCCGACAGCAAGAATCGAACTTGCGACCCAGCGCTTATGAAACGCTTGCTCTACCACTGAGCTATGCCGGCTATATGTGTTGCGGGAGCGGGAATCGAACCCGCTTCTGGAGCTTATGAGGCTCCCGAGGTAACCAGTCCTCCATCCCGCGATTTCGCTTAAAGAAGACGAAAATAATACTACTACGGACAAAGTTGAAGTTCAAATGGAAGATTAGTATAATCAGCCTTGTTTTGACGCTTTCGCGCATGCAGCGGTAGCTCAATTGGTTAGAGCGCTGCCCTGTCACGGCAGAGGTCGCGGGTTCGAGTCCCGTCCGCTGCGCACAAGCCCCGCTTGTCGGGGCTGTTTTTATATGGTGTGGGACGAGAACGCCGGACTGAAGGATTTTCAGCAGAAAAACCGAAGGAGGCGCGGGCGTGAAGCAATCGTGAGCGACGGCGAGCGATTGACTGAAGGCGAGTCCCGTCCGCTGCGCACAAGCCCCGCTTGTCGGGGCTGTTTTTATATGGTGTGGGACGAGAACGCCGGACTGAAGGATTGCCCCCTTGACATTCTTCTCTCCTTACGCTACCATCGTGCCTCAATTGTTCCTTTACTAAAAACGTGCCGTGGTAGCTCAGGTTGGGAGAGCACTTCCATGATATGGAAGAGGTCGGGGGTTCGAGTCCCCTCCACTGGCGCCAAGCATACCAGCTTTGCTGGCATGCTCAGGCGTGTGTCACGGAAGGTTTACGGGCCGATGTCCTTAACAAGACGAGAAAAAGACGGAAAGGATTTTCGCCACATTCTGGGCCCTGTTTACCTGAACATTTATGCAGAATGCCGCGACACACGCAGAAGGCCGCCTTAATGCCAAGGGCGGCCTTTCTCTTTTTACGACCAAATCTCCCGCTAGACAGTCTCGTAAAATCTTCCCAGTTTAAACAAATCCGAGTCGTGCCAATGTTTCCCGATAAGTTGTAATCCCACAGGCAATTCCCCTTCTCTTCCCTTTACTGGTATGGATATGGCAGGTAGTCCCGCCAGGTTTACCGGCAACGTAAATACGTCCGATAGATACATTTTCATTGGATCGTTTGTTTTTTCTCCCAGTTTAAACGGCACTGTAGGCGACACGGGAGACAATATTACATCCACATCGGCAAACGATTTCACAAAATCTTCTCTTATAAGCTGTCTCACTTTTTGCGCTTTGGCATAATAGGCGTCGTAATATCCGGCCGATAATACAAAAGTCCCGAGCAAAATTCTTCTCTTAACTTCATCTCCAAATCCCTCTCCTCTCGTTTTCATATAAATTTCAAGAAGAGTATCGTCTCTGTCCCCTCCGCGCGAATATCTAATTCCGTCAAATCGGGCAAGGTTCGTGGACGCTTCGGCGTATACGATTATGTAATAAGTGGAAAGAGCGTATTTAACGTGCGGCAGGCTAATTTCCTTTATTTTCATTCCTGATGAACGGAACGCTTGAATAGTTTCATCTATCGCTTTTGATGTCTCTTTATCCAATCCTCCTTCCAAAAAGAATTCCTTTGGAAGTCCGATTGTTATGGACGAAGGGTCGCCTATGTTTATTTGGCTTTCGGCCGCGTCTCTTGACGTCGCATCTCGCTCGTCCTTTCCTTTAATTACCGAATAAATTTCTTCCGCATCGGCAACGGTTTTTCCAAACGGCCCGATTTGATCAAGAGACGAAGCCATCGCCATCAACCCGAAACGCGATACTCGGCCGTAAGTCGGCTTCATTCCCACAACGCCGCAGAAACAAGCCGGAAGTCTTATGGAACCCCCCGTGTCAGAACCCAAAGCCCCAAGAGCCATATCAGCCGCAACGGCCGCTGCCGAGCCGCCAGATGAGCCACCCGGGACTCTTTCCAAATCAATCGGATTTTTAACTATTCCGAAAGCCGAATTCTCCGTAGACGAACCCATCGCGAATTCGTCCATGTTTGTTTTGCCGATAATCACCGCGCCGGCGTTTCTTAATTTTTTAATTACGGTCGCGTCGTAAGCGGAAACATAATCTTTTAAAAGTTGTGAACCTGATGTGCAGGTTTCCCCCTCAATCAATATGTTGTCTTTGATCGCGAGAGGAACGCCGCAAAGAGGGCCAGCTTCTTTCCCCGACTTTATTTCTTCATCAATTTTTTTCGCTTCTTGAACGGCCTTCTCTTTACGAATCGAAATAAACGCGTTTAATTCCGGATTTTTTTCTTCCGCTTTATTTAAATATACCCCTATCAATTCTCCAGCCGTTAATTCATGTGAAGCAATCCCTTTTACGGCGTCTTTTATGGTTAAAGTCTCTTTATTCATTTCTCTCCGTGTTCGCCATTACCCCGGGAACCTTTAAACATCCCTTTTCCGTTTCAGGAAAAGACTCTATTCCTTTCTGAATGAGCTCCTTGTTAACTTCGTCTTCGTCCGTAACGTTTACAATTTCCGTCGCTCCCGTCATAGGCGAAATATTTTCCGTATCAACCTGCTTTAATTCTTCAAAATACCCCAAAATGGCTTCGGCATCTTTTAAGAGTTTTTTCTCTTTTCCTTGTATGCTAATCCTCGCAAGTTTCGCGAGACGTTCAATATTTCCTTCGTCTAATCCTGTCATTACCAATGTATAATACCCGAGCTTATAACGCCCACGCAACCGCAAAAAAGCTGCCGCTATAAAGCGACAGCCTCTTGGTGGACGTCAGAAAGCGACTGCCTCCCCAAATTGTTGCGCAAGCCGCCGAGGCTCATTTTCGTCCGGTGGAAGGATACCCAAGAATTCCCACGTATGGGAAGTCTTTCCTGCCGTTACCGTAAACGGCTCAACGGCATTCCCCGCTTCTTCAGTCCGCTTCGCTCTCATCATCGCTTGGAAAACAGGCGAATCCACAGTGACATACAGCACCCTGCCGGTTTTACGAGGAAGTGTCAGGAGCTTGTCTTTGCCTGTCGGGAGTCTATTTACGACTACGAGACACAATTCTTCCGATTTGTCTCTTAGCGCTCTGACCACCCGAATCAGTTGCAAGTCTTCTGTCGCCCGCCTCCGCCTCGATATTCCCTCGAATGCCTGCCTTAACCAAGCCTCTTCTGATCTTTGGATCTCATCGCCAATGTCCGCCATAGTCCAATGGTCTCCTTCCTGTTCTTTATTTTTTTATGTTAAAGGGCTTGTTGAACCCTGTTCGGACATCATTATAACCACGTTTATTTAAAAAGTCAATGAATAAGCCCCAGAAACTCGCTCTCCGACAGTGTTTTCACCTCCAATTTTGCCGCTTCATCCGCTTTTGAACCCGGATTATCGCCTACAACAACGTAATCCGTTCTTTTACTGACTGATTCCGAAATATCTCCTCCTAATTTTCTTACCAATTCCTTCGCTCTTTCTCTGCCCATTTGGCTTAGAGTTCCCGTAAAAACAAAAATTTTCCCGGCAAGTTTCCCTCCTCCGGCTAGCAAACTGGGAGCCACTGCCTTTACCCCTGCTTCTGAAAGCTTTGAAACAAGCGTTTCATTTTTCTTATCGCCAAACCATTCCCTTATTGCCTCGGCTACCTTCGGTCCCACATCCGGCATCTTCTGCAATTCTTCTAAATCAAGCGATTTAAGTTTTTGAAAAATTTCCGAAGGAGTAATCTTAGCTTGCCCTTTTAGCGCTCTCGCGAGCGTTCGCGCGGTTTCTTCCCCCACGTGTTTTATGCCAAAAGAATATACAAGCCTTTCCGCCGGAATTTCTTTTTTTTGAGCGATTTCTGAAACAATGTTCTCTGCCGATTTTTCTCCGAATCTCGGCAAAGATTCTATGTCTCCCTTTTCAAGCTCAAAAATGTCCGCCGCATTCGATATAAGCCCTTCGTCCATAAACTTCTCTAAAATCTTGGGTCCTAGCCCTTCAATGTTAAAAGCTCCTCGGGAAACAAAATGTCTAAGCAACTCTTTGTGCTTTGCTCCGCAATCCGGATTGGAACATTTGTAAAATGCTCCTTCCCGAATGACTTTTCCGCCGTCTATCGGACATTTTTCAGGAATTGAAATGGTTTTTTCCTTTCCCGTTCTAAAGTCCGGAAGCACTTGGGTGATTTGCGGGATAACGTCTCCCGCTCGGCTTATGATTACCGTGTCTCCTATTTTTAGACCCAGCTTTTTTATTTGGTCCATGTTGTGAAGCGTCGCGTGCGTTATGGTAATCCCCCCGACAAGCACCGGTTCCATTACGGCGACAGGCGTTAAGACTCCCGACCTTCCGACCTGGAATCGCACGTCTTTAACAACGGTTGTTGCTTCCTTTGGCGCAAATTTGTAAGCAATCGCTCCACGAGGCGCTTTTCCCACAACCCCCGCTTCTTCGGATACGGAATTATCATCAAGTATTACCACTATTCCATCTATCTCGTAATCCAGCTTTTTACGGTTTTTATCTTCGTTCCAAAACTCGCGAAATTCAAAGACTCCGCCAAGCGAATGGACCAGTTTGTTGTTTTTATTCGTTTTAAATCCCCATTCCGCAAGCGCTTCGTGTTCCTCGTGGTGGTTTTTAAACTCCATACCTAAAGCGATGCCGTATTCAAATGAATCAAGTTTCCTGCTTGCGGTTACGCTCGGATCAAGTTGGCGTAAAGAACCTGCCGCAATATTACGAGGATTCGCAAAAATTTTTTCTCCTTTTTTCTCCTGTTCCTTATTTATCCTTTCAAACTCTTTTTTGGTAATAAAAACCTCTCCTCTTATAACAATCTTTTCGGGAAGCGGATATTTGTCCGTGCCCGTGATTTTGAGCGGAATTGCTTCCACCGTTTTAACATTCTGCGTAATGTCTTCCCCGATTTTCCCGTCTCCGCGGGTTGAAGCATTTGTGAGTATTCCGTTTTCGTATGTGAGTTCTATGGCAAGTCCGTCAATTTTTAACTCGCAGTAAAAACCAGTCTTAATTTTGCGACCTAGATAGTTCTCTATCCGCGCGAGCCAATCCTCTATATCAGGTTCCGAAAAAGCGTCATTAAAGGAAAGCATCGGTATTTCGTGCGATACTTTCTTGAACTTTTTAAGCGGCTCTCCTCCCACTCTTTGAGTCGGCGAATCGGGTGTGATAAATTCGGGGAATTTGTTTTCTAAATCAAAAAGCTCCTTTTTAAGAGAGTCTAAAGCCTCATCGGATATGAGCGACTTATCCAAAACGTGATAGGCGTGCCGGTATTTTTCAACTTCCTTTTTGAGCTTCTCTATGCGCTCTTCTGCCTCCTCCCGCATCATAATACAAGGGAATTATACTAGAATTCGTTCCTTTTAAGATAGCTTACAAGCGCATCTCTTAATGCCCAAATAATAAACGGCTTTCTGCCGCGAATCATTTCCGCCACATACCGCGTTACTGAATCGGGACCAAATTTAAAGTATTCCCTAACATAATCGCACAAGTCTTTCCCTTCATGGAGTTTCTCCTGATAAAAATTCGGCATTACAAAACCCTGCGATCGGCGGGAAACGACAACTCCATCTCTGTCCGTAATCGTCGTCCAACAAAAAATTTCATATTTCCCGCCTTCAAGCTTTTGGTAGCCTATTTCAATTCCTATGCCACAATCCGCTTGACTAATCGCCTCCAAAGCTGCTTTCGCACGATTTATAGACCCTGCTTTCGTTTCTTCCGAAGTCATTGGCTGCTCGGCAACGCCGCTTTCAGCTTTGTGCGCAAAGATTTCGGCGCTCACGCCAATTTCGGCCAATATTTCTTTCAAATAACCTAGTTTCTGCTCTGAAACACTCCCAAGCGCTAGTTTTAGTTTTGTCATAATTTTTCTAATAACACTTTTGTCTTATCAATAAAACTTTTCCTTATACTGTCATCCTTGATACTCGTGATGCGATTAATCGCCCAATAAATCATGTATAAGTTTATCAATCTGTCTCTTTCTTTTTCCTTTCTGTCGTCTTTTACAATGGTAGAATAAACAGAATATAGATGATTAAACACGCTGTCTCCGTAGTCTTTATTTATCTCTTTAAACTTGAAATAGGCCATATCCATTAACGGGTCGCCTATTAAGGCGTCGCCAAAGTCTATCGTTCCGGCGTATTCGCCATTATTTATCCATATATGGTCCATGCAAAAATCTCCATGTAAGAGATTCCCTTGTCCCAAAAAGGCCACACCAATGTTCTTTCTCCAATAATCGGATAATCCAAACAATATATTTTTGCCAGTTTCTTGCAAAGATTCCTGCCAACTATCAAATTCCCCGTAGAAAATACCGTTTTCGTACTTTTTAATTTTTCCGAACCCAACGCACTTTATATTTTTTAGAAGCGATAAATCTTTAGAAACGCTTTTCCATAAACGAGCGTCGTCATAGAGATAGTCTTCGCCCTTTAAAGAAGCTCCCTCCAAAAACGATATAACCAGTCCTTCTTCTCCGACAGAAACAAATTTTGGAGCCAAAACACCAATCTTTTCGAGCTCTTTATAAACATCTCCCTCTAGCCACAATTTATTAATGTTTTTGTCGCTCCTGGATTTTAATATAATTTTTCTACTGTCCAACAATCCGGAGTAGACTTCTCCTTCCGGCCCTGCATTTATACGTTTTAAATTACTTATCACTTTTCCATTATAATCAAAAACCCGCCTTCAGGCAGGTTTTCTTCTGTTATATTCCCAAGGCTTTAAGTCCCTCTCTCAAGTTTCCTATGAATTTCATGAATCCGCTCCTGTAAGCGGGAATCTCCTTCAGGTCCGGAGTATAGACTTTCACGGTGTATTCGCTTGAAGCCTGGTTCTCTCCTTCGCAGTCTTCTCCCGATGAGTTAACGC